>DAEV01000098.1 GCA_002509495.1 Methanolinea sp. UBA473
CGGGAACCATGCTTCGCTGCCATCACCCTTCTTCATTTAGGGTGACTGTTTTCAAGTATTTGAATGAAGGAGCGGAAGCTCTTTTTCTGACCACGTGTGTTTGTGCAGGTTCGGGTTCGTAGCCCGGCGTGGTTGTCGCCAGAGATAGTATCATTCGTTCAGGATGCTGGCTTTTCATTAAACGTATGGTTGTGTATCAAAACTTGTACACAAACATACTTCCAGGCAGTTTGTGGATCAAAATAAGAGAAATATGATACACAAAAGTGTGTTTTTTGAACAGAACTTATATGCACACCATCATTAGAGAGGCTGTTGACTTAGTGGTAACGACGATATCTCTTGTGTGCCTGTTCGATCGTCATCAGATCAAGCACCAGTACCGTGTCTTCTTTCTTTAAAATCTTGAAGATGATGGTGTAACTCCGCCCGATGTGCATCCGGTAAATCTGTTTCGTCGGAAACAGGCACTCTGCATCAGATGCAGCATACGGATTATCCAACTCCCGTATACGGTTGAATATCTGCCCCCGATTATGAGCAGGATACTTTTTGAGAGTTTTAACGACTCTTCTTGAAATTTGTACATTCAAGAAACATCACGGACCCTGGGCTCATTGCAGCAGAAAAATTTCCGTCATAGGCGATTCGGTCCTATAATTCTTTGATGTCCAGTTCCCGTGCAGCCTCGTCAAGGCTGACGAAGTCACCGCTCTTTTCGATCTCTTCAAGGTGCTTCAGGAAATCATGCTCTTCTTTTAAGGCGATCATTTCTTCCAGGAGACTGTCATAGGTCTGGCCCGGTCGCTTCAATTTTGACAGTGATTCCCAGACTTCAGGTGTTACGGGAATCCTCTTGGTTGCACCCTCGCTTGTCATTCTATCCTGTTCTCCACGTATTCAATTCGACACATGGACTCTGATTTTCGCAACGTCGCTCGATAGAGATCCATGTTCTCTCTCCATGGACACTGTCCAAATAGCCTTTGCACGTTCAGGACTAAACATACTGTAAACACTTACAGTATTGTAAGTAATGATGTATAAACATGATGCCCGGAACAAGTCCGGACCTTGGCTTTGGGTGATGGCGGTCATAGTAGTCGGGATACAGCTGGTCTCATTCCGAACCCGGCAAAGTGTTCGCCAACTCACGTCATATACGATGCTTAGGTACGCGAGTGTCAATGGCGGGAACCATGCTTCGCTGCCATCACCCTTCTTCATTTAGGGTGACTGTTTTTTGGGAAATTGCATTTGAAGAGCGGAAGCTCTGTATCATTTCACCGTCACGGGTGGCACGGGGTCATAACCCAGTGTGGTAATCAAAACTGTGAAGCGGAAAATGAAATTTATTCAAATATGTCCATTATACCCTTAAATTATCTCTTGGATTAAGGAAAAGACGTATTTAAATTAACTGACGGATCGTTTTTATTGAATAAAATTGAACTTAAAGGATAAAAAAATTCTTATAAGATCGTCTTATTATGCATGCATAGAACATGGGTCGGTTACTATGAATTCGAAGTTATTCATTATCATTCTATATGGCATCTGTTTTGTATTTCTTCTCAGTATTTTTGTGCCCGTATCAGCCATAGCCGACGATTTGAACTACAATAACTTATCATTGGCTGATTCTAAGCAGAACTCGAAACTTCACACTATCGGGCAGCTGAAGATACAGGCTATCGCTCCGATAAACCCGGTCTTCGAGTCGGCACAACAGCGCTTAATGCCGATCCCAAAAACCACGCCGGTATCTTCACCGGTTGTGCAGACGAGGTCGAATATCTCGCACTATTCATACGAGAAGGTGCTGTCAAAGAGGACCGCAATGGAGGAGGCGATGAATTCCCTGCAGGACCAGGCCGGGAAACCGGATGCAGCCTCTCTTTCGGAAAATGCAAAAGAAGTAGTGCAGGCGAACAACCAGTTTGCCCTCGACTTCTACCACGAGCTGGTCAGCAACCCGGAAAGTGCTGGTGACAATATTTTCTTCTCACCCTGGAGCATATCGTCCGTGTTTGCTCTCACCTACGAGGGAGCCAGGGGCACTACTGCCAATGAGATCCGTTCTGTATTTCATTTTCCTGCAACAGATGCCACTCTCAGGGATGGGTATTCCGAGCTCACGACCGGTCTGAACAACGGCAGATCTGGATATATGCTATATACTGCCAACGCTCTTTGGGCCGAAAAGACATACCCGTTCCTTACGGATTACATCAGCATTGCAGACCGTTATTACAGTGCAAAGACGACCAACCTTGATTTTATTAATAAGCCTGACGATTCGCGGCTCATTATCAACCGCTGGGTGGAGGACAGGACCAGGAACCGGATCAAAGACCTGCTACCTTCCGGTGCAATCCACTCTGAGACAAGGCTCGTGATCACAAACGCCATTTACTTCAAGGGCAAATGGGTGGAGCAATTTTCAAAAACAAACACAATTGATGAGGATTTCCAGGTTTCCCCGTCACAGACCGTCAGGGTCCCGATGATGAAGAGGACGGACGAAGATGCCAAGTACTGGTATGCAGAGACCGAAGATGTCCAGGTACTTGGGATGCCGTATGTCCATAAAAGTGGGGACGAGATGTCGATGCTCGTGCTTCTCCCGAAGGGCAATAACCTTGAAGCCCTGGAGACTTCTCTTTCCGCCCGGAGGGTGGGGGAGCTGAACCAGGCGCTCGTGTATAAAAGGGTGTATGTGTCCTTCCCCCGATTCAGGCTTGAGACAGATTACCAACTGTCTGGGCCCTTAGCAGACATGGGAATGCCGAGTGCGTTTGCCGGGTCAGATTTCTCGGGGATGGACGGTACGAAAAACCTGTTCATTGATGAGGTATACCACAAGGCATTCGTCGAGGTAAACGAGGAAGGAACTGAAGCTGCTGCAGCAACCGGAGCCACCATCGCGATGGGTGCCGAGATTTTCATCGAACCGATCCCTGTATTCCGAGCGGATCATCCCTTCCTGTTCCTGATCCAGGACAACGACACCGGGAACATCCTCTTCATCGGCCGCGTGGTGAACCCAGCCGGTTAGAATTTCTTTTCTCTTTTGAATAGTCTTGGTAAATGCCAATCGATCTTTTTCGGAAACTGCTCTGTGATTGATTCGCTGTTACAGGAAAAATACCTGGAAAAATCGATTAACCGGAGAGAATTGAACCCGGGGGATCAAAATTTTATTAAAGGATCGCCGCTTCATCCACGTGGTATACGAGGATGGGATCCTATGAATCTGAAGATATTCGCGATTGTACTCTATGCCATCTGTTTTGCACTTGTTCTCGGCATTCTTCTCCCCGCGTCATCGGGCGCGATGACTGATCGTAACTTCAGTGGATCGACAGGGTCCGAAGCAAAACATCCTTTTCAAGCTCCCATCCGCGAGCAATTTGTGAATCGGACAATTGCTCTGATAAATCCGGTCTTCGAGTCGGGAATTCCGTTTATCGCGCCCGATCTGGTGCCTGGTTCCGGAAATTCAACGGAGAAACTGTTCAAATTGAATAGTTCCCAATTTTCATTCCAGAAAAAACCATCGTTGGCATCGTCCATCGCATCGAAGATCAATTCCCAAAAACCCCCCCCCGGAACGCTGCCCGCCACTCCCCCCTCCGAAGAAGCCCTGGCAGTGGTTCAGGCCAACAACCAGTTCGCCATTGACCTATATTCAAGGCTGGCGACCGATCCTGGCCACGCTGCCGGGAATATCTTCTTCTCCCCCTGGACTATCTCGTCCGCACTGGCCCTCACCTATGAGGGTGCGAGGGGTGCCACAGCGGATGAGATCCGGTCGGTGTTCCACTTCCCCTCTTCTTACACCACATTGAGGGAAGGATATTCCGAGGTACTTGCCAGGCTCAATGCGGGTGATTCGGGATATGCCCTGTACACGGCCAATGCCCTCTGGGCGGAAGAGACTCACCCGTTCCTCCCGGACTACACCAGCACCGCTGACCAATATTACGGAGCGAAGACGACCAACCTTGACTTCGTCAATGAACCTGAAGCCTCCCGGACAACCATCAACCGGTGGGTCGAGGACAAGACCTGCGACCGGATCCGGGACCTGATACCGGAAGGAGCGATCGATCCTGCCACCCTGCTGGTCATCACCAACGCCATTTATTTCAAGGGCACCTGGGAGACCCAATTTGAACCATCCAACACCATTGAAGAAGATTTCCACGTCACTCCTTCCCTTACTGTCCGGGTCCCGATGATGAAGATGACCCACGTGGATGCCGTTTACTCGTACGCCGAGACCGATACCCTCCAGGTGCTCGGTATGCCGTATGCCCACACCGGGGGCAAAGGCCTGTCCATGCTGGTGCTGCTCCCGAAGGAAAACGACATCGAGGCCCTGGAAAATGCGCTCTCTGCCGCACGGATCGCGGAACTGAACCAGGCACTCGTCCACAGGCAGGTGAATGTCTACTTCCCGCGGTTCCGGATGGAGACCTCGTACGGCCTTTCGGAAACGCTCGCCGGGATGGGAATGCCGAGTGCATTTGGCGGGGCTGATTTCTCTGGCATGGACGGCACCAGGGACCTGTTCATCGATAAGATCTTCCACAAGGCATTCGTCGATGTGAACGAAGAAGGAACCGAGGCGGCAGCGGCAACGGCGGTAATCGCCGTCAGGAGCCTCGGGCCGATGGAACCGGTTCCGGTGTTCCGGGCGGATCGTCCCTTCCTGTTCCTGATCCAGGACAACGATACCGGGAACATCCTCTTCATTGGCCGAGTGGTGGACCCGGCAGGATAACCATTTTTCGCTCTCTCGAAAAATGGATTCCCTCCACTTTCCATTCCATGCATATGACAGATCCCGATAACGATTTTGCATCGCAGGTTACGTTAATTGGCTGTTGTGGAGCATATTGCGGCACATGCCGCCCATTGAAGGATTCTGTCTGCAAAGGGTGCAAACTTGGTTACAAGGATGGCAAACGGGATATCCGGAATGCACGCTGTGCGATAAAACGCTGTTGCATTATGGTAAAAAAGTTGGACTCCTGTGCCGATTGCCCTGAATATGAAGAGTGCAGAATGATCCGGAGTCTTTTCGATAAGAACGGGTATAAATACAAAAAGTACCGCCAGTCTATGGAATTCATCAGGGAATTTGGTTACCAGGAATTTATTGCAGCCGCCCGCTCATGGAAGGGTGCGTATGGCCGTCTGAATCCTCCCAGGTAGCAAGGAAACGAAAAGATTCATTACCGAACGATATCCTCTCTTCCCATTTTCACCTTGCTAACCGTCCCTTTAATAGAAGTGATCAGATAGTATCTGAAGGAGTCAATCCATGATACCCAAAGTAATCCTCCACATCGCAACGAGCCTCGACGGCCGGATCCGTAATTTTCCCGCAGACTATGAATTGTACTACTCGCTCGCCGCAAGATGGAACCCGGATGCGATCCTGTTCGGAAGCGAGACGGTACTCGCCGCGATCCGGGACAATCCCTCCCTCGAAGTGCCCCCGGAGCATGAAGAGATGTTCCGGCCCCCGGATGGGTCTCCCGATCCACGTCCGCTGCTCGTGATCGCCGACAGCCGGGGGAGGGTGCGCTGCTGGGACGCCATCCGGAAATGGCCGTACATGCGGGACGTTCTCGCCCTCTGCTCCCTCGCAACACCACAGGAGTATCTCGACTACCTGGCAGAAAGGAAGGTTGGTGCGATCATTGCCGGGGACGACCGCATCGATATGCGTAAGGCCCTCATGGATCTGAGCCGGCAATACGGGGTAAACACAGTCAGGATCGATTCCGGAGGGACGCTCAACAGCGTTCTCCTTCAGGCAGGGGTTGTCAGTGAAGTAAGCGTGCTCATCCATCCTTTCCTGGCCGGCGGAAAGCCGGATCCGACCATGTTCGATCCGGTAAAGGCAGGGTTTCCCGATCTGCAGGTTTTTTTGACTCACCTTCACACGGAAGTAATAGGAAATGGTATCGTTTGGGTCCGGTATTCCGTAAAGGAATCCTAAAGTCGCATTTGAAATTCGCGGGAAGGATCAGCAAGAGATTAGAAAAATCTCAAAAATCCCACAGGGATCTCCGGATTGAAGGAACTGGTTGCTGCAGACTATTCCCTCCAGGGAATCCGGAGAAGGGAAAAATGAGTTATTTCAGCGTTCGCGTGAAGAACGCGATCATCTCGTGATAGGCATCCGTTGCATAATCCTCCCTGTTCAGGCTTCCGTTCACCATCATGAACCCGTGCGGCCGCCCCTGGTATACTTTAAGCTCGAAGTACTTGTCGGCGGCATCGAGCTCGGTCGAGTAATTGTAGATGGAAGCAACGGGGCTCGCCTGATCCCTTGATCCGTGGATGATGAGCATGGGAACATCGAGTTCATGGACGTGGGATGCCGGTGCGGTGTTGTTTGTAGATCCAAGGCTGTTCGGGAACCCGTAGAAGGCCACTCCGGCGCTGAAATCTTTCACCTGCGGAAGGAAGAGCATCGTGAACCGTCCGCCGGCGCAGAAGCCCGTGAGGCCGAGCTTATTGCCGTCGACGTCGGTACGTGACATGAGGGAAGCGACCGAGGAGCGGATGACTGCCTCGACTTCGGGATCTCCTGCCCGCTGGCCGAAGGTCTGCCACTCGGGTGCAATCACGACAAACCCGTCGCCGGCGATCTCGTCGCACATATCCTTATAACCTTGTTCGAGCCCGTTGAAGGAATGCAGGAGCACGATCCCGGGGTATTTTCCGGGTGTGAGCGGCGCTGCAATGTAGGCCGGGTAGGACTTGCCATCGGCCATGATCGTTGTCATGGTGCCGGGTGCGGGTGCGGAGGTTGGCTTGGCAGTTGTCACCGGGGGCGGACTGCCCTGCTGGGGGGTCATCACGCATCCTGTCAGGTATACCGTGACAATAAGAGTGCATGCGCAGAGGACGAGAAGGAACGACCTGTTCATCTCTGTTCACCGGATGCTAGATTACTCCAGGGCTAAAAATACCTTGTGATGTGAATAAAAATTCGCGAATGAAAACCGGATGAAAAGGAAATCCAAAGGCGATCGTTTACCGGGGCCTGTGTTTGTTCGTCCAGCACCCACTGGTTCCCGCGACTGTAAAGACTGAAGTGACCCTTGAAATCAGGGCTGGGGATGATCGTCAGTGTCCCTTGTTCGGGATCCTGGTTTCAAATTGTGCGGTTCGAGAGAAGTTTTATCAGCGACCCTGCATCCTGGGACTTCGATGATATCGCTTGACATGGAAAATAAAAAATTCCAGGAGATCTTGCGGCGGGAACTGAACCTCTCCGGAAACGCCACATTTCATCCGCGCAAGATGCTGGAAGGGACGCAGTTATACGAATATTGCCTCTTCACCATCGTTGATAATGACGTCACCTATGTTCTTATCCGGGGCACCTTCGTCGTCTCCGAGGTCTACATCCTCATCAAGACGGATCTCCCCGAAAAATTCCAGTTCTATCGGATTGCGGAGGAATTGAAAGAAAAGGGGCTGGATCCTGTCAGGACACGCCTTGTATGCATCGCGGTGAACGTATCGGAGAAGGTGCCGGGGGCCCGGAAATTCCCGGATATCCAGATCGTCAGGATCCCATTCTGATATGATATACGATTCCACTTCACCCGTCCGGGAGATCATGCAGGAATTTGCCCGCGTGACCGGGCTAAGTGTACCCGGGGCCCCTCCACAACGCTACCTGTGGACGGATGCATTCGCGGTATGCAATTTTATCGGACTGTACCGGAGGACGAATGACACGGTATTCCGGGATCTTGTTCTCATGCTTGTTGACCAGGTTCACACCATCCTCGGACGGCACCGGGACGACGATCCGCGGATCGGATGGATCAGCGGCCTCAACGAGCAGGAGGGCAAACTGCACCCGACGGTGGGAGGACTGCGGATCGGGAAAAGGCTGAACGAACGCAGGGAGGAAGAGCCGCCTGACGAGAGGCTTGAATGGGACCGCGACGGGCAGTATTACCACTACCTGACGAAGTGGATGCACGCCCTCAACCGCGTGAGCAGGATCACCGGGGATCCTGTGTACACTGTGTGGGCGATCGAGATGGCGAAGACGGCCCATTCCAGGTTCACGTACGTTTCTGCAGGCGGGAAGAAGAGGATGGTCTGGAAGATGAATATCGATCTCTCCCGTCCGCTCGTTTCGTCCATGGGCCAGCATGACCCCCTGGACGGCATCGTAACCTTCAGCGAGCTGCAGAATACGGCAGCTGCAAACCAGGGAAAAATGCCCCACCTGAACCTTCGTCCCGAAATAACCGACCTGGCCGGGATGTGCCGGGGGCGGGACTGGGCGACGGATGACCCGCTCGGAATCGGGGGCCTTTTGTTCGATGCTTCCAGGATTGGTCAATTGATGGTCCGGGGCGGGTTTGGGTATCCGGACTTGCTGGGACCGGTCCTTGGTTCGGCGCTCCAGGGAATGGAGTTCTTGTCGAGGAGCAGTCCTCTTCGTGCCCCTCCCGCGTACCGCCTCGCATTCCGCGAGCTCGGGCTCTCGATCGGATTGAGGGGGCTGGAGGGATTGTCCGGACTGGTCGGGAACAATCCTGGCATCTTTGACGGAAAGAGTTTCCTGTCTCGTAAAATTATGGGACTGATGAAATTTGAACCGATCGCGGAGCAGATCGAGCAGTTCTGGCTGGATGAAAAAAACCAGGAAGCAGCGACCTGGAAGGAGCACCGGGAGATCAACCGCGTCATGCTTGCAACCAGCCTCGCTCCCGAGGAGTTCCTGGCGGTATAAGTCCGTCCATCTCTGCCTTCGTAACACCCATGATCGGATCCATTCAATTTCTTTTAGAACAGGAAGGACTAAATTATCAGAACCTTATTTTCCTGATAAGGGCATGCGATGGTGCGATTCGCCGAATACTTAAATGAGCACCCCGAAAAGGCCCGCCGCCTCAAACAGGCGACCGGTGGCAGGTGCGAGAACTGCAGCAATCCTTTCCCTCCGGCAGTCCTGGAGATCCACCTTATCGGGAAATCGCCTGAGACCGGGGTGGCCGGACAAGACCTGCAGAAACGTCTTCTCGTCCTCTGTCGGGTTTGCTGCGATTCGTTCCGATCCGGACAGGTGGGGGAATCCCTGCAACGCGAACTCGTCCGCCACCGATCACGCGAGGTCAGAAATCGGATGCGGGAGAACCTCGGGTACCGTCCCCGGGATTATATCCCTCCGGATACTCCCGATCCCGAGGTCGTGTTCCGGGAAATATTCGACGGCGGGGCGCCGGATCTCTGTTTAAATGGGGGATAGAAAAGAACGAATCAGGGAGAAACTACCGCTCCTGACGGGGTACCTCCCGCAAACACCTTCAGGTACCCTGCACACAGTTCGTACGCTTCAATCACATTATTCCGTTCAATTTTGGGCACGCCGCAGGTCACGATGCGGATCGTTGTTGTCTCGGTCGTTACCTTTGTAGCGTCCGAATCCCGGTAGGGATAGATCGCGATGATCCGTGCAGAATCTGTCAGGATGACCTGGTTTGGTTGGAGCAAAACCTCCTTTTCCATTCCGATGCCAAGGAACCGTTCGCCGTCTTTTGCGAACCGCATTGACAGAACGCCCACGAGCGTGTCCGCATCGAACGCTGCGATGGGAACGCCGCTCCGGGCCGATGCAAGGTTATAGGCATCCACTGCGGTATTAATGCCCGGCAGCCTGCCCCCGGATAGGATCCTCCGGACAAGCGCTTCGGATGCCGGCCGGGTCTTGGTGGGATCCACACCCACGCTCCAGAAAAAATCGCGGTACGCCCGAAAGAGCGGTTCGTCCTTGACCTGTTCCAGGGTGTATCGCGATTGGATCTCGCGGGCCACGTCCGCCTTCAGTGCCTCCAGCCCAGGGCTCCCCTGCTCTATCTTCACCGACCTGATCTCGCCTTCGGCGACGGAGATGCCGGAAAAGGCATTCAACACATCCTGAGAAAATTTCATAGGGGTTCACCATTATCCTTGGGAATTCCACGCTGACTGGGGGAGTATTTGCGTTTATTGAATCTCTTTTCCGATGTAGTATCCATTGCGGTTGGAAACCTGACAATACGCTCGATGGATTCGATCAGGATCCGTGTCCTGTCCGGTGTTGGAGAGGAAGGAATTTTGGAGATATCGCGGACGACATTTTTATCTCCTTGCATGCATTAAAACGAATTGTCTGGAGGATTGAGCGAATGGCGACAGATCCCGTCTGTTACATGGTCGTCGATGAGGACGAATCGGCATGCAGGACCCGGTACAAGGGGCAGGAATTCTATTTCTGCTCCGATTTTTGCAGGAAGAGGTTTGACGAGAACCCGGAACGGTACAGGAAGCTGGCACGATCGATGGACATTGGTCCGGACATCAGTTGCTAAATGTCCCTTCCTAACATTCCTGATATTGGAGCCAGGGAATACCTAAGGGAAGACCCGAGTGGCTTTTCGCAGTGCATTCCTTCATGGGAAATTACTTCCAAAATTCCCGCACTCAACGCCACGTTTATTCAATTGCAGCCGAAAATGACACCCATGAACAATACCTCCAATGTCATCCTGGGCATGGCGACATGCATGGTTCTCGCCATCCTCCTTGCCGGGTGTACCGGGCTGCAACAGCCCGGGCCTTCCGCTCCGCAGGAGACCCCCACTCCCATCCCTGCGGTCAGCCTGCCGTCCGCTTCCAGCGATACCGTGGTCGATGCGAACAACCGGTTTTCCCTTGACCTCTACTCACGGCTGGCGGATGATCCTGAATTCAGGGACGGTAATCTCTTCTTCTCGCCGTTCTCCCTCTCGTCCGCCCTTGCCATTAACTATGAGGGTGCCAGGGGGAATACCGCCGATGAGATCCGGTCGGTGTTTCACTTCCCTGATAACCGGAGTGTGCTCTTGTCCGGATTTGAAGAGACGATTGCGCGGGTCAACGGAAACGCGAACGCCTACACACTCCGGACGGCAAATGCCATGTGGGCGGAGCAGACGCACCCGTTCCTCCCGGACTACATCAGCACCGCAGATCGGTATTATGGTGCGAAGACGACAAACCTCGATTTCATCCATGCGCCCGATGAGTCCCGGATCACCATCAACCGGTGGGTGGAGGACCGGACCGGGGACCGGATCAAGGACCTGATCCCGGCCGGGGCGATCGATTCCAATACCCGTCTGGTGATCACCAACGCGATCTACTTCAAGGGGACCTGGGTAAAGCAGTTTGATCCGGAAAAGACTGTAGATGCGGACTTCCTTACCGGAAGAGGAACCACTGTCAAGGTCCCGATGATGCAGAGGACCGACGAGACCGCCGTCTACGGGTATGCAGAGACCGATACGTTCCAGGTGCTGGAGATGCCCTATGAGTCGGGCACCGGAACAGAGATCTCCATGCTGGTCCTGCTTCCCAAGGGAAACGACCTGCAGGAAATCGAACAGTCGCTGGGTTCCGGTGAATTGCGGGATCTCAGGGAAGCCCTCCAATCCAGGCAGGTAAAGGTCTTTTTCCCAAGGTTCACCATGGAGACAAAATATTTCCTGCCCCGGGTGCTCTCGGCCATGGGAATGCCGCTGGCGTTCACCGGTGCAGCCGATTTCTCGGGGATGGATGGGAGCGGCGATCTCTTCATCACAGACGTCATCCACCAGGCGTTCGTAGAGGTGAACGAGGAGGGGACAGAGGCGGCAGCGGCGACTGCGGTGATCATGGGGAAGGGTGCAGCCCCAAGGGAGGATGAAGTTCCCGTATTCCGGGCCGATCACCCGTTCATCTTTATTATCCAGGACAGCGGGACCGGGAACATCCTGTTCATGGGCCGGATGAGTGACCCGGCCGGTAACTGAATTTTTTTAGGGAGGTCAGGAACGTGGGTATTGAGAATGACCAGAACATCCGGTGCATGGGATCCCCTGCCTTTTCCGGGGATCGGCTACCTTTCGTTCCTATCAAGGGTTGTTCCAGCGAAACTCCTGCGGTTCCTGGCAGGGATCCTGTTCCTTTGGACCGGGATGATCGCAATCCGCACCTATCCGGAATCCCGTGCGTATCGAGGGCAGATCCGCAGGTATCCGCAACATTCATCCCCCAGTCTCACCAACCAAAACGCCTTATGAACGGACCCCTTATCCTCGTTACAGGTTCCACCGATGGGATAGGAAAAGCGACAGCCAGGGAGCTGGCCGGACGCGGGGCGCAGGTGATCCTCCATGGGAGGGATCCGGATAAAGGGGAAAAGGTACTCAAAGAATTGAAAAATCTCACGTGGAACAAGAATCTAAGCCTTCTCATCGCCGATCTGTCGGTAAAAGAGAACATCCTGCGACTTGCGGATGAGGTCATGTCCGGGTACGGCCGGCTCGACGTCCTCGTCAACAACGCAGGCGTCTACGAAAAGACGCGAAAAATTACTCCCGATGGAATGGAAATGACGTTTGGTGTGAATTACTTTGCTCCATTCCTCCTCACCCGCGAACTGCTTCCGTTGCTTAAAAAGAGTGCCCCCTCGCGGATCGTGAACGTCGCATCCGCCGCCCACCGCGATGTCAGGCGGATCGACTGGGAGAACGTGCTGGGAGAGAAGCATTATGATCCTTTCGAGGCATACGCCCTGTCCAAGTTCGCCGATATCACCCTTACCTATTCCCTGGCGGAATCCCTCCATAAGGCCGGTGTCGCGGTGAACTGCCTCCACCCCGGGACAGTTGCTACAAAGATGCTCAGGGCAGAATTTCCCGGGATCCGGGGAATCCCGCCGGCGGAGGGTGCAAAGACTTCGGTCTACCTGGCAATCTCCCCGGAAATTGCGGCAGTATCAGGGAAATATTTCGAGGAAAGCAGGGAGCCCGGGCGATCTTCGGCACTGACATACGATCGGACGGTGCAGAAACGGCTCTGGGAAGAGGCCGAGAAGCGGGTCGTCTGAAAGACTCTATCAGGATGCCCTGGAGAGAGTATGGAATCCAGACCGTTTCGCCTCGATTCACGTCCCTGGCGGTATCATGAAGCCGGGTATCGTGAGATCTCTCTGGAAGGAATGGAGTTCTTCTTTGATGAGGTCTTTCTTGAGGTAGATGGACATCGCGGCATTCAGGGCCCCGAATTTGAACTCTTTTAATTTCCTCTCCTGAAGTGTGATCCTCGTGTTCCTGAGGGTGACAAGGGGCCGTATGACAAAGGCCGCATTGGTCCGCCAGACGACCGCGGTGCCGGATTTGATTGCAATATCGATGTAGGGTGAATATTCAGGGAGGGTCAGGGGGGCCAGTTTTTCGAGAACGACCGTATAGGGGGAACTGCTGTCTTTCAGGGATTTTTGGAATTCTTCCGTGGATTTCACCTTTTCTACGGTGAGACGGATGATGCCTCCCGTCACGTACCCTGAGAGACGCCGTATGAAGGCCGCCTGGATATCGGTTTTTTTCAGGGATCCCGGGTCATTTTTCCTCATATACTGCTCCGCATCCTTCACGGCCGGTATGCCGCCTTTCTGAAGCATGATCGATAGTTCCAGAAGGAGTTCGGGGCTGGGTTCAGTGATGTCGATCATGGTCTTTTTCCGTCGTCGTGGTTCATTTTTTCCAGGCGATCGTCTGCTCTGCCCCCGGTAATTTCCTCCGAAAACTCGATCCCCCCGGACATTTCCACGTGAAGGTCCGGCATCTCATTGGTGGATGCCGGGGTGACCCGGGATCGATGCCACAGGTAGGATCCGCCGAGAATAATTCCCCCGATGAGTGCGATCAACAGGAAAGAATAATCCGCGGTTTTTCCCGTATCCGCAACACCGGAGGGAGCAGTTGTCGAACCAGGCAGAGTCGTGGGAGGGGTGGTTATCGCGGTAGCCGCCGAAGTCCGGACCGTAACGGAGGAGGATGCGGCATTCAGGGTTGCATCAACGGAGGTCTCTTCCCCGGTGGTGACGGGCTCCAGGACTGTCACGTAATCGTTCTCCAGCAACTCATCGGATCCGCCGCTGTTCCCTACCGTGAGCCGGACGGAAAACACGCCGGGTTCCGGATAGGTATAATCCGGGTTTTCCTGCTTGTCGTCAGCCTTGCCGTCGTTGTCGAAGTCCCATTGCCAGGATACGGGATTATTTCGGGACATATCGGTGAAATGGACGGTGAGGGGAGCATACCCTGCGAGGGGTTTCGCGGAAAAAGCAGCAACAGGTGGTGTAATCCTCTTTTCAACTGTGATATAACCGGATTTTGTCTCATTGTCACTCCCGGCGCTATTGGTTACAATGAGGGTTACTGTATAGGATCCGGGCTCTGAATATGTATGGAGAGGATTCTCTATCTTACTCTCAATCCGCCCGTCATTGTTGAAGTCCCAAGTCCAGGATTCAGGGTTGTTTCGCGAGGTATCGGTGAAACGGACGGTCATCGGGCTTACGCCTCTGGTCACATTTGCAGTGAAGTCTGCAACCGGCTTTGTTTCCTCGATCATGAGAGTTATTTTCTCCTGTAATTGACCCGGGGCCTTTTCCTGTGAATGAACGGGAACGACTATGCCGGCGCAGGCGATGAGAAGAAGGACTATACACAGAACAAGGACAGATGGGCGCTCCGGCACGCGGAGTCTGGCCTGGCGGAACCGCTTTCTCACAACTGCTATTTTAGTGGCTGAAATATTTGTGCTTTGTCCGTCCAACCCGGAGAGAACATACTGGATCCGGCAAACGTCCCTCCGGATCGGCAGGGATGAAGCGCCAGGGAGTATCGCTCCCATGGAAAAACATCCATTTATGAACCAATACTCCCGAACATAGATTATGCAACATTTCCTGGCCTCGCCTGGGATGGAACCACTCGATCCTGCAGATCCGGGTGCAGACCTGTGAGAGATACTATGAAAAAGGTTCTTGGAATTGTTGGAAGTCCAAGGAGGAAAGGGAATACCCATTTTCTCGTAGCGAAGATCCTGGAAGGGGCAGCAAAGGAAGGGGCGGATACAGAACTTATTTTTCTTGAAGGTCTGGACATCCGGGAATGCGACGGGTGCCACTCCTGCTGGAAGGGGAATCCCTGCATAAAGGGCGATGATATGAATGAGATCTATGAAAAGATCATCGGAAGTGATGTCCTGGTGTTCGGGACTCCGGTCTACTGGTACGGACCCACGGCACTGATGAAGGGACTCATCGATCGACTCGTATATTTCAATTGCCCGCAGAACCGGGCCGGGATCAGGAATAAAAAAACGATACTCGCTGTTCCGTTCGAAGAAGAGAGCCTGGAAACGGCGGATCTGCTCGTATCCTTTTTTCGCAGGTGCTTTTCGTATCTCGAGATGGACCTGATCGGCAAGGTGCTGGTTCCGGGGGTCACGAAACGGGGAGAAATCAGGAAGAAAACTGTGGTTCTTGAAGAGGCGTTTGAACTGGGCCGGCGATCGATCCGGGAACAGGGATGCATTGAGTGCGAATAAAAACCTGTTTTATCTCAGGTAGCACGGCTTGGAAAGAACAGGATCTGTGAACTGATAGATCAACCCCGTTTTTTCGTTCCAGGTTTGAATGGTCGGATGACGCCTTCCTCCCCTGTTCCTTTTATTACCATAACATCGTTAGTATCTACGAAGAAAAACGGTCGTGCCTTCTGGCCCGACCGGTTGTCCGCCGGTGTGACAGATATGTCCCTGATCCCTATCCCCTATCGGATTGTCGCCCTCGTACAGGAGAGAAACCGGCTCTTTGAGTATTCCCCGGAGCGCTTTTCCGACATTATCAGGGATGTGGGATTTTCCTGCGACCGTTGTGCGAAATGCTGCACCAGGGCATTCAACGGGCATGTCTTCCTGCTCGACCGTGACGTAGATGCGATCCGGAAAACCGACCCGTCCTCTCTTGAACCTGCCCCGGACCCCGAGTTCTGCGACCAGAACGGGATGTTCTATGTCTCCGGCTACGCCCTGCGGGCAAAAGACGATCCCGAAGGGTCATGCTGGTTCCTTGCGGGGAACCTGTGCAGGATTTATGATCGGAGACCATCCATCTGTCGGGTTTATCCCTACATGCTGCACCGTGAACCCGACGAACAGGGCCGGTTGGATTGGCGCCAGATCTCGGGCCTGGATCTGCACGGGGAATATCATACGGGGATCCCGGAGGATGAGAGAGTGTCCATTGCCCAACAGACTATCGAGTACGAGAATGCAGTCCTCTCCCACGAGATCTCTTTTCTCGAGTTCATCCGTGAATATTTTATGAAACACGGGCTCCGCCATGTCCAGAAGGTCTACGACGACCGGATGCGGAGGTTCCTGAATGGGGAACCCATCACTGTAATGGTGTATCATGCCGGGAAGCTGGAAGAGCACACCTGCAGGATTCCATAGTATTTTGGAAACAGGACGACCGGTGTTTCAGGCACTAGTTATCTCTCCGACACGCCCTGGATTCCTTTTCCAAAACTTAAATTCCCGGAAATGTTGAAAAAAAATAAAAATCACGCCCTGCAGGGCGTGCACGGGAGACCAGGGAATCCGTTGTTATCCGGGGATGGTCTGGAATGGGACCATGAGAACTGCAACAAGAAAAACTGGTTGTGTCACAAGATCGGCTAAGATCTCACCAGCACAAGAGATAGTCTGAGTTATCCCATCTAACAAGTATTTCGGTCATCAGAA
>DAEV01000057.1 GCA_002509495.1 Methanolinea sp. UBA473
TGTGGGGGGTTATTCGCTATCCTCATATGGGTTTTCCGGGATCGATCGGAGAATTACGCTGCAATACCCAGTCCGTGAACCACCGATCCTCTCCCGGGCCGGAGTTGTGGGGTATGCATTACCGAATCCATCCCGACCTGGAATTTTTTCGATCGGGACTCCGGCCCCGGTCGTTTCAAAATTTGTAAGATGACACAACTCTTTTTATATTTTTTCAAAAAAGGTGTTCTGTAGATAGATGTACCTACCTCGGGTTGCTGTTCACGAGAAAAACCGTCTTTTCCGGGGAGGAATGGTGGCGATTCTGGCAGATGAGGAAAGCGAGCAGTAAAAAAACAAAATCGGATCCGCCGGATTTGCACATATCTCCGGGTCCCGGCAATGAGCGGGGTTCCGATGCCGGTACTGCGGCGTCCGACCGTGGCAGTGCCGAATACGAGCAGACATTGAGTGCGTTGAAGGAGAGCGAATCCATCCTGCGCAGTTTCTTTGATTCCTCCGGTGTCATGCGGGGTATCGTGGAAGTGGTGGCTGAGGATGACCTGCGCTATATCACGATGAATTCCCTGGCCGCTCGCTCGTTAGGCCTGACCCCGGATACCAGCAAAGGGAAACTTGCCTCCGAACTGGGCGAACAGAGCGATATCCTGCGGATGTGGATCGGTCACTATCTCGAGAGCCGGGAGAGCGGAACACCTGTGGCGTTCGAGTACCTGCACAAACGGGAGGGACGGGAGTCCTGGCACCATGCGACCGTAACTTACCTTGGAACGGCACCCCATGGATACCCACGGTTTGCCTATGTAATTCTCGATATCACCGACCGGAAAAGGGCCGAAGAAGCGGTCCGGGAGAGCGAGATCCGCCTCACACTGGCACAAAAGGCCGCGAATGCCGGGACCTGGGACTGGGACGTGTCCACCGGGGAGATCGTGTGGTCCCCCGGGATGTTTGAAATTTTTGGACTGGATCCCGGGAACGCACACGCATCCTTTGATACCTGGAACCGCGTCCTGCATTCCGCGGATAGAACCCTGGCCAACAAGCGGATCGAGCAGGCACTGGCAGAGCACTCGGTTCTTGACAGCGAATACCGGATCCTTCGTCCTGACGGAGAAATGCGCTGGATCAATGCCCGGGGAGAAGCAATCTATGACGACACAGGAAAGCCGGTACGGATGTATGGGATCTGCATCGATATTACCACGCGCAGGTTGGCCGAGCAGGCGCTCGAACAGGCCCATGACAGGCTGGAGGCCAGGGTAAAGGAGCGGACGACGGAACTGAACACCGCAGTAACCACCCTTGATACGGAACGGAACAGGCTCTTCGATGTCCTGGAGACCCTTCCGGTCTACGTCTGCCTTCTCGACAGCGATTACCGGATGCCGTTTGCCAACCGGTACTTCCGCGAGACCTTTGCGGAGTCGAAGGGACGCAGATGTTACGACTTCCTCTTCGGCCGCACCGAGCCCTGCGAGACCTGCGAGACCTATACTGTCATGAAGACCAGGGCACCCCACCACTGGTTCTGGACCGGGCCGAACGGAAGGGACTACGACATCTACGACTTTCCCTTCATCGATTCGGACGGTTCGTTCATGATCCTCGAGATGGGCATCGATATCACGGAACGGAAAAGAGCCGAGGAAGAGCTGTCGAACCTCGCATCGATCGTCGAACACTCCGACGATGCGATCATCGGAAAATCGTTGGACGGCATCATCACGAGCTGGAACAGGGGTGCCGAAAAGATCTACGGGTATTCTGCAGAGGAGGCGGTCGGCAGGCATATCTCGATGCTCGTGCCTCCGGGACAGGAGGATGACCTCAACGTCATTCTGGACCGGATCCGGAATGGAGAGCAGTTCTTCCAGTATGATACGGTCCGGATCCGGAAGGACGGGGGACCGATCCATGTCGCTCTCACGATCTCGCCGATCAAAGACCGGAATGGAATGCTGAACGGTGCCTCTACGATCGCCCGCGATATCACCGATCGGAAGAAGGCAGAGGAAGCGATCGAAAAAGCGAATGCGTATAACCGGAGCTTGATCGAGGCAAGTCTCGATCCGCTGATCACCATCAACCCCGACGGGACGATCTCCGACGTGAACGAAGCGACGATCCGGGTGACCGGGTATTCCCGGGAGCACCTGATCGGCACCGACTTCTCGGACTATTTCACGGAACCCGCAAAGGCGAAGGCAGGCTATGAAAAGGTGTTCCGGGACGGGTCCGTGACGGATTACGAACTGGAGATCCGGCACAAAAACGGCCACGTTACACCGGTTCTCTACAACGCGGCTGTTTACAGGGATTCGGCGGGAAATGTCACCGGTGTCTTTGCCGCCGCCAGGGATATTACCGAGCGAAAGACGGCCGAGGAGGCGGTGAAAAAAGAGCGTGTTCTCCTCGAGGAACGGGTGAAAGAACGCACCGCGGAACTGGCAAGGATCAATGCGGCTCTCCAGACAGAGATCGAGGAACGCCGGAAGGCGGAGGGTACTCTCCGCGAGACGAGCCAGTACCTTGAAAACCTGATCAATTACGCNNATCGTCTGGGACCCGCAATTCCGCATCACGCTGTTCAATCGTGCCTTTGAACACCTGACCGACTGGATGGCCGAAGAAGTGATCGGGCACCCCTTCGATGTCCTCCTTCCCGTGAATTGTAAGGCGGATGTGATGGATCTCATCCGGAAGACGGTGGACGGGGAGCAATGGGAAACCGTGGAGATCCCCATCGTCCAGAAAACCGACAACATACGGACGGTTCTCTGGAACTCGGCTCCCATTTTCGATTTTAGCGGGAAGAACATCGTCTCGATCATCACCCAGGGCCAGGACATCACCGAGCGAAAACGGATCGAAAAGGAGAACAGGCAGAGGGCATTGGAACAGGAAAAAATGAATGTCCAGCTCAGGGAAGAAATTTCCCAGCGGAGGGTGGCGGAATCCCTGGTGAAAAAAACCATCTCCGAACTGTATGCAGCCATTGAATCGACGGCGGACGGAATTTACGTGGTAGACCGGGCCGGCAAGATTGTCCGTTTCAACCAGAATTTTGCATCCATGTGGGAAATTCCGGACGAACTGCTCCAGAGCAGCGAAGACCGTGAGGTGGCGGGTTATATGGCAACCCAGGTAAAAAAACCCGATCTGTTCAAACACGGTGAGGACAAACTTGCCTATCGCCTGGATCGTGAGACGTTCGAAATGCTGGAACTGAAAGACGGCAGGATCTATGAACGATACTCAAAACCCCAGAAGATGGAGGGGAAGATCATCGGGAGGGTCCAGAGCTTCCGGGATGTCACCGATCGCCGGCGTGCCGAAGAGAACCTCCTCGCATCCCTTGCGGAAAAGGAGACCCTGATCCGGGAGATCCACCACCGGGTCAAGAACAACCTCCAGATCATCTCCGGTCTGCTGGACATGACACGGATGCGGACCACCGACAGTACTACGAACAGCATTTTGACCGACATGATGATGAAGATCAAGACCATGGCACAGATCCATACCAGGCTGTACGAGAGCAAACAATTCGATAAAATCAATATGGGAGGACAGATCCGGGACCAGGTGACCGACCTGTATACCATCTACGTCCACTCCGGTGCCGAGATCCAGAGCGAGATCGATGCACAGGATTTCTACCTGCCGGTCGACCAGGCCATCCCCTGCGCACTCGTGGTGAACGAGATCCTTTCCAACGCGTTCAAGCATGCGTTTAAGGGAAAACAACAGGGCAACCTGAACGTATCCGCAACATCCTCGGGTGATCGTATCCATATCGTCGTCCGGGATGACGGGATCGGAATCCCGAGCGACGTGGATGTGTTCGAGACCACCAGCCTGGGCCTCAAACTCATCCGCAGTCTTGTGCAGCAGTTAAAGGGAACCGTCACGATCCACAGCGACCATGGCACGGAAGTGACGGTGGAATTTCCCGCAATCCAGGAGGCAGTACGCCATGTCTAAGATCCTTGTGGTGGATGATGAAGCGATCATCACGATGCAGCTCGAAGAGCGTCTGAACGCAATGGGATATACCGTCGCCGGCATGTCGGCATCCGGGGAGGACGCCATCGAAAAGGCCCGGCGGCTTACCCCGGACCTGGTCCTGATGGACATTGTCATGCCGGGTAAGCTGAACGGCATCGAAGCGGCAAGAACGATTGCCGGGGAACTGGGTATCCCGGTTGTCTTTGTTACGTCCTATGCGGACGATACGATCATCGAGCAAGCAAAACAGGTCGGGCCCTACGGATACATCGTAAAACCCTTCAATGAACTGGAGATCAAGGCCGCGATCGAGGTCGCCCTGTTCCGGAAAGCAGCAGAACAGGAGCTCTTGAAGGCAAAAGTCCGTCAGGAGGGAACTGCCGGGACAGAAGAGGCCGGAACGGAATACATTGACCTGCCGGAAGTAAAGACGATCCTCCTGAAAGACATCTTTACCGACCTGGTCCTTTTCCTGTATGCCGACCCGGCCCTGAAAGAACCGATCTTCAAGTTCGCAATCGAGACCGGATTGAAGAAAGGAGGACGAAATTTCTTTGCCTATCACAGGTCCCTCCTGCAGAAATACTTCTTAAAGGAGATCCAGAAAGGGGATCTTTTTATGAAACGGATGAAACAGGGCGAGATTTTTCTCCTGCCCAAAATCCTCGAGGAATGTTCCGCCACGTTACCCCGGGACCCGTCTCCCGGATCGCTCCAGGTCCTGCTTGATTTTTCCGAAACCGGCGAGTTTTCCGATATCATCGCGGTAAAAGACCTCATCCTCTCAAAAAAGAGTCAGGGGGTACCACTTTCCGGCATCCTTGCGGTGGATATGACCGGGATCGATCACCACCAGATAAAAAAACTCTCGGAAGGAATCGGAAAAATTATTATCTCGACCGGGAAGGAGACTACCCTGTCCTTTGCCCACCGATCGTTCCCTTCCGACTCGGTCAACGTGGTCCCCCAGGCAACGATCGATGATGTCGTGAAAAAATCCCTCGAACCCGTGGTCCTCTCCCTCCTGAATAGACCAATCTCCGGGTACGATATCGTGCATGAGATCAACAGCCGGTACCATGTCCTCATCCCCCAGGCCCGGATTTACTCGTACCTGTACGATCTCGAGAAGAAAGGATACCTTGAGATGAGGGCATCGGGGAAATCGAAACTATACTCTCCGACTGAGCCCGGAAAAAAGTACATCCAGAACAGGTTGAACGAATTCAAGCTCGTGTTCCGGCACATCATGGGAGAGGGCCCGGCTGTTTCCCCCCCCGCCGACAGGAAATGATCATTTTTAGGACTTTCCAAATGATCATTTTTAGGACTTCCCAAATGATCATTTTTAGGACTTTCCAAATGACAATTTTCCGGCTTTTTTCTGTCATATATCCGGAAAAGGACGACATTTTACGGGTAATGAATAGCGTCCCTCCGGGGCCCGGCGGGAAAGGAACGTTCTGATATTCGAAACAATCCCTGAAACGTTCAGTTACCTATATTTCAGAGGTCAGGCGATTAACAGGAAGTGTGGGTATCGATGATTCATATCCGGAATTCATGGAATTTCTGAAAGAAATGAAACCTTCCGTATATTTTGAATCCGGGTGCAGGGAGGTATCCAATACTCATATAACCGGAAATCTTACCCCACGAAAAAAAAAATCCTTAAAGAAACGTATCGCAGAGAAATCGTTCGATCAACCAGGATCAGAGGGTTCCCCGGCCACAGGCAACCCTCCGGGGGAATATTTCCCAAAGAACACAAAGAGAAAATATCAGGGATTGGCGGGAGGTGGCCGGTCGTTCCGATCCTTCCAGGAAAGGAAACGGCTGCCTCCGTGCAGTGAAGAGATCACAGGGAAATTTATAGAACCTGGCCGGGTTTCGATGAATCCCAACCAAGGAGATGAAGGGGAATGAAAAATCGCAAGGAATCCAAAACCGGCACTGAGTTCGACCCTCCGATCCGCAAGTCCGAGGAAGGCAGGTATGTCCATGTAAAGATCGATCTTCCCGGAATCACGGAAGAAAAGATCCGGATCGATCTGGAGAGGAAAACCGGCACGTTATCCATATCGGAAGACGGGAAGACGTTCCGAACCGAATTCGAGGTCCCCCAGGGGTCACGGTTTTTCAAAAAGAAGTTTTCCGACGGCGTCCTGGAGATTGTCCTTGAAAAACCAGGACCCTGATCCATCGCAGGCTTCGATGAATCAAGTTTCCTACCCGCCTCCTTGTGTTTTCAAACTATGTTTCTAAAACTGATTCCTGGGACAGAGGCTATTAGATCGCCCTGTCAATTCAAGGAGGGTGAGATCGATTCCCATCGAGCTTCAAACGGATGAGATGTTCACGGCGAGCGAGACCCCCGACCAGATCTGGGGTAGTTTTTCCAGGGGAAAAAATATCGCTCAAAGGAGACTTTTTTCGAAAATCCCGAATTATGGCATTCCCTGCCCGACACATAGCTGCAACCGGTGCGATCACCAGGGCTGTATCTATGTCGATTTTATCCGGAATTACTGGGATCTTCCGAGGTGCGACTGAAACGATGGCCACGAAATCAGAAGCGGTTGTGAAAGAGGGGGATCCTGCGGAAGCAGGCAAACGACAGATGAATAGACGGAGGGACCAGACTTTTCGCGGAATGCAACGCACCGAACTCCTCAAACGCCTCCAGGAGTTGCTGAAAGAAAAATCCAGGGCCTGACTCAGGGATGAGGGTCGTGAGACCGGCATACCGGTGAACCTGCAGGTCGTCAAAGCCCGTGTCAGGGCAAATCCCGGCAAACGATTTCGCACAGGGGAAGGATATGCAGCTGATCACAGCCACCAAAAAGTACCAGGACGGGATCTCCGTATTCTGGTCCGATGCTGGAACCAGCGCCCACGATTTCTTTACGTACGAAGAGCTCGTGGACCAGAGGATCAATGCACTGGATTTACTGAACAATCCGCGGTTCTACTGGATGGACCCTGCCAGTCACAAAATCGAATCGTCCGTAGCCGCGTGCAGTTTCGAGCAGGCCGGGTGCGAGGGGGACATCATCCTCACGAGACACTTCGACGCATCGAGCGAACTTGCATGGGAGGTATGGACGGATCCTGCGTTCGTCATGCAGTGGTGGGGCCCGAACCATTTCACATCACCCTCCGCGTGGATCGATCTCCGGGTGGGCGGGAGATACCTCTTCTGCATGCGATCCCCGGAAGGCCGCGACTACTGGAGCACCGGGGTATACCGGGAGGTTGTCCGACCGGAACGGATTGTCTGCACGGATAGTTTCGCCGATGAACTGGGGAACGTAATCCCGGCAACCCATTATGGCATGAGCCCGGACTTTCCCATGGAGATGCTCCTTACGGTTACCTTCGAAGTGCAGGCGGGCAGGACGAGGTTCAAACTCCGGCATTCCGGGCTCCCCCCGGGAAAAGAGAACGATCTGACCAGGGCCGGGTGGAGCGAAACCCTCGACAAGTACGCAGGGGTCCTGGCACGGACCGCATTCGGAAGAAGGGAGTGAGCCTGCGTGGCATCCATTCCGTCCCATCATAGGAGCATCCGGGGCTGATGCAATGGAAAAAACATCCTGCACCGTAAACGGGAACCCGCCCGGTCCTGCAGCCAGGGTTCCAGGGAGGCTGACACATGGCTTTTTACCGTTGTAACGTATGCAACGTGTTCGAGTACGATCCCGTCCGCGGGAATTCCCTCACCGGGATCAGGCCGGGAACCGAACCCCGTGACTTTCCTGCCGGCTGGAAATGTCCCATCTGTTCCTCGGATAAAACACACCTGATTCCGGTGCCGAAGCCATCCGCTGCGGCCCGCCACGAGATCCCCTGCCCCACCTGCGGGGCATCCATTTCCGTCTCCGTCGCCCCCCTCCCTGAAGGGGTGTCCCCCGCCTACCTTGCAGAGTGGGAACGTCCGGAGGATGCGCTGGAGGTGTACATGGCCGATATCCATACCATGGCCTCGACGGGCGAATCGATCCTGGAACCGATGAGGACGAAAAAGCCGGTCATTTCATGGGACGATATCCTCATCAAGGGCGCACAGATCGCGAAAATCCCGAAAAACAGCAGCGTCCCGGTGAATACCCGCACCGTGATCGGGCCAAAGGCCCTTCAACCGCTCGTGATAGAAATCCCGGTGTTGATCACGCACATGTCCTACGGTGCCCTGTCGGCGGAGGTGAAGGTCGCGCTTGCAAAGGGAAGTGCCGCAGTAAAGACCGCGATCGGCGGTGGAGAAGGCGGGGTCCTCGATGAGGAAAAAAGGAACGCGTACCGGTATATCTTCGAATATGTCCCGAACCGGTACGGCGTGACAGAGGAGAACCTCCGGTCGGCGGATGCCATCGAGATCAAGCTCGGGCAGTCGGCCGAACCCGGGATGGGAGCCCGGTTGCCTGCCGAGAAGGTGACCGCAGAGATCGCGAAGATGCGGGGTTATCCTGAAGGATCCGACATTTTAAGCCCCGCTTCGTTCGAAGATATCCTCGACCGGGAGACCTTGCGGGAGAAAGTCCGTTGGCTGCGGGAGACCTCGGGCGGGAGACCCATAGGGATCAAGATTGCGGCAGGGGATATCGAGCAGGATCTGGAAGCGATCCTCTATGCGGGACCGGACTACATCACCCTTGACGGAAGACCGGGCGCAACCGCCGCAGCCTCAAAATTCATCAAGGCAGCCACGTCCGTTCCGACCATCTTCGCCCTTCACCGGGCCCGGAAGTACCTTGACCGGCACGGGGCTGCCGATGTATCCCTTGTCATCACCGGAGGCCTCCGGGTCTCGTCGGATTTTGCAAAAGCCCTCGCTCTCGGCGCAGATGCGGTCGCGATCGGGACTGCGGCGCTGATGGCCTGCGCCTGCCAGCAATACCGCATGTGCCATACCGGTTTGTGCCCGGTCGGGGTGACCACCCAGACGCCGGCACTTCGAGCGCGCCTGAATCCCTTCTTTTCTGCAAAACGTCTCGAGCATTTCCTGCGGGTCTCGACCGATGAACTCAGGGACTTTGCCCGGCTCACCGGGAATGATGACGTACATGCCCTGGGGATCAGGAACCTTTGCACCACAAACTCGGAGATCTCCGGGCATACCGATATCCCCCATGTCTGACCGCCCGGCGGTTGTCCGGGAAGATGCAGATACGGCGGCAGCCGCATCCAACCCGCCCCCCGGTTGTCCAGGGGGGTGCTTAGAACCTTTTCGGATCCGTATCCACGTCCACGATCACGGGTTGATCCATCGCCATTGCCCGGAGGATCGCGGGTTCCAGTTCGTCCGGCAGGTTCACGCGGATGCCCGCACCCCCGCAGATGCCGGCAAATCCTGCAAAGTCCGGGTTGAGAAGATCGGTNNTCATCTGTTCGACCTGGATCATCCCGAGCTGGTGGTTGTTGAGGACAACCACGACAACCGGGAGGCGGTATTTCACCGCCGTGACAAACTCCGCCATCGCCATCGAGAATCCCCCGTCCCCGGTGATGCAGAACACAGGGCGATCGGGGTATGCCAGTTTTGCGGCAAGGGATGCAGGGAACGAAAAGCCCATCGACGCCAGGTATCCGGACATCACGAACCGCTGGTGTTTCATCCGGAAGCTCCTCCCGAACCACCACTGGTTCTCCCCCACGTCGAGGGCGATGACCGCATCATCCGGGATACAGTCCGAGAGCACCTTCATGATGAACGGTGGGCGGAGGGGGACGGCGCTGCCGTCTGCTTCCCTGTCACGCTGGGCATCCCATTCTTTCTTCATCCGGGCAATGGCCTCTTTCCGGGGCTCGTTTCTCTTTCCCGAAAGCAGCGGGAGGAGCCGTGGGAGGACGTGAACGCAATTACCGAAGAGACTGAACGAATGCGGATTCCTGCCCAGTTTGAGCGGATCGAGATCCACCTGGACCATGGGTTTCTCTTCGGGAACACCTGTGAATTTCGAGAAACCGACACCGAGGACGATGAGGAGGTCCGCCTCTTCGACAGATCGCCTCGCGAAGGGAGAACCGACATTCCCGAGGACACCGATCACCCACTCGTTCTCTTCGGGGAGGATCCCCTTTGCCCGGAAGGTTGTGAGAATCGGGGCCTGGATCCTTTTCGCGATGTCTGACACCTCCTTGGCGGCAGCATATGCCCCCCAGCCGGCGAGGATGACCGGGCTTTTCGCAGCGTTGATCCGGGCGGCCGCTTCCCGGAGAGTTGGATCCGGGGGAAGGATATCCTCATCGCTGACACAGGCTTCACGGGTGCAGAACTGTGCAGACAGCGGCTCTTTCTGGATCGCGTTCGGGACCGAGAGCTGGGCAACGCCATGCCCGAGGATTGCGTACTTGAGAGCCCGGGTGAGGAGGAGGACTGCCGTCTGTTTGTCTGCCACGGTGTTGTTATACACGGTAATCGGCCGGAAATATGCATCCTGGTCGATCTCCTGGATCCCCCCGGATCCGGTATACTGGATCCCGGACTGGCCGTTTAAGGAGATCACCGATGCATGATCCTCCTTTGCATCGTAGAGACCGGTGGCGAGGTTGGTTGCCCCCGGGCCGGCGATCGTTAAACAGGCAGCCATATTTCCGGTCAGCTTGTGGTAGGCGGAAGCCGCAAACGCCGCATTCTCTTCATGCCGGAAGGCGAAATACTGCATATCCGGGTTTTTCCGGATCGCGTCCAGGAGACCGAGCGACGAGGTGCCCGGGATCCCGAACACAAGGTGCACTCCCCAGGCAGCCAGTTCCGCGATCAGCACATCCGAGACGGTCGTTTCGGAATCTGCATGCGGGTCCTGTTCGGAGATTTTGCGGAACGCATCTTTCCCCGCACCGCAAACCGGGCAGGTCCAGTCGCCTGGAAGCTGTTCAAACAGCATCCCTGCCGGTATGCCTGCATTGGCATCCCCAAGGGTCTCATCGTAAGTATACCCGCAGACGGTGCACCTCCACCGGGCCGTCTTAAACCCCTCCTGGAATTAAAAAATGCATGAAAAATGTTAAACGCCGATCGGAACTCCGATCCGCGATGGATCTCGATCCGGGAGTATCACGATGAGAGGACTGTATCTCCGGATTTTTCCGATCTTCCGTGGATTCGGTACGTACTGCAGGAACAGAGGGTCTTTTTCTCCCGGGTATCACGATCGGTGTACTCGCAGGAGCTCACATAACGGCACCCGTTCTTTTCAATTTTTGTTACATGGTTTGTTGTATTTTCCCGGTCAGTCTGAGGTTTGCTCCTCGGCACGGGCCCTCAGCGCTTCATTCATTTCATAAAATCCACGGGACGTTGCGTCTTTCAGCACCTTTTCGAAGAGGGGGAGGAGAAATCCGCTGAAGTATTCGCGCTGGGAAAAAAGGCTCCTCCCACCTTCCAGGGCCTTGATCAGAAAGACATGCTCCCCGTCGAGCAGGCCCCGGACCAGGAAATGCCCGATCCATCGGAATTCAGAGAAAGGTTCGACGTTCCGCACTACCGGGCGTAGAATCATACCCCTCGCTCCCGGAGGTTTGAGAGATACGCGGAGACTCGCACCCACGGAGGCGGTGCCCCGGATCTCCCGGATGAACGGATTCCAGCTTGGATATTGTGCAAAATCCATCAGGATCGTCCATATTTTTTCTGGCGGGGCACCGATCTCCGTCTGGCTGTATAACTCTGCTGAGCCGCCCGATTTTCTATATTCCGAAAAGCCCTGCCTCCTCTTTTCGGACACTGGCGAATCGGTGGTTTGTTCCATTGCCTGGTATCCCACATCGAAAGAGGACGACTCTCATGTAAACTTATCCGGCTTTTGTCAAACTATGTTTCACAATTTGTGATTCAGGGAAGGGCCTTTACCATAGCGGTGCGAGGGAGGAATACCCATTCACGGGTAATCCCGCAGCAGAGAGAGGTACTGAACCATGGAAGCGAGCAAATTTTATTCCCTACCGAAGCTGCCCTACGAGTACAGCGCATTGGCGCCTTCCATCTCGGAAGAACAATTGAAACTGCACCACCAGAAGCACCACCAGGCGTATGTGAACGGGGCAAATGCGATTTTTGAAAAGTTTGACAAAGCAAGGAAGGAAAACTCGGACTTCGACGTGAAAGCAACATTGAAAGAGTTGTCGTTCCACGTCGGGGGATTCCGGCTCCACAACCACTTCTGGGAGAACCTGGCACCCGCAGGAAAGGGAGGCGGAGGAGTTCCCGGAGGAGAACTTGCAAAGGCATTGGATGCGGAGTTCGGCGGATTCGCCCGGTTTAAAAAGGAGTTCTCCCAGGCTGCCGTGAGTGCCGAGGGTTCAGGCTGGGCGGTACTGACCTTCTGCAAAAGAACGCAAAGACCCCTTATCATGCAGCTGGAGAAGCACAACGCGAATGTGATCCCTGGATACCCAGTCCTTCTCGTGCTGGATGTATGGGAGCATGCGTATTACCTCGATTACAAGAATGACCGGGCGAAATTTGTCGAATCCTTCTGGAACATCGTGAACTGGGACGAAGTACGGAAACGGTTCGATATGATGAAGAAATGACGGAATTTGGAACCCTCCGGGACTATTGGCCCGGTCCCGCAGGGGTGCGGACAGATGACAATCAGAGGGAGTGCACGGAACAGAACGAATTCACCAGTCCAGGGAAAGGGAATACAGGAGTGAACCAGGGATGCTGACAACGACCCGGGATCGCCTGGAACAATTCCGGAAGGAACAGGGGATCGAGGTCACAGCACAGGACCTGGTGACCTACTGGGTGATCACAGTACAGTTCCCGGACAGGTACGACAGCCTGCATCACGTGCACAGGCCGAAAAAATACATCATGTCCAGGTATGACGGAGGCAATGTCCTGGTCTTACCCTACCCCCAGCGATCGGACAACTACCTCATCGAACACTGGGGAGTGATGAGGACCTTTGACGATTTCGTGGAGACTGCCCTCGCACGGATCCTCGAAGATATGGAAGAATCGGACCGGGGAATAGAGGAGGGATGCGGGGCCTTCGGCTGATCCCGGGGTCCCTTTTGAGCATGGCTGCATCCACCTTACCACCGTCTTCGGTGACCATCCTGACGGTTCTTGATTCCGGCGCAGGAATGTCGCACAAGGATCTCGTGAAAATGACACGACTCAGCCCGTTCACCGTGCGGTATGGACTGAAAAAACTCAAAGAACAGCGACTCGTGATTGAAAAGATGAACATGCGGGATATGCGCGAGATCATTTACCTTAACAGGGTGCTACCGGGATCCTGTGCCGGGAAGAACCACTATTCCGGTTGCGGGGATCCGGAAGAATTCGTACCAGTAACGGGACCGGACAAAAACTCACAGAGAGAAATGGAGTGATTCCCAATGCCGCCACATTGCGATACCAGGGACGGCCCGGTCGTCAGGGCAGCAAAAAAAGCCCTGGAGACCGGGAATCTCAACTATGTCCTGATCTGGATACCGGACGCATCCGCGAACGAGTTAAAAGAGGTGTTTAAGAAATCGCTGCGTGCGAGGAAAGCCGGGAACGACGCACAGGAGGTTGCGGATGACTGGTTCTTCGAGACCGCGATCCGCCTTCACCGGGCCGGAGAAGGGGCGCCGTATACCGGCATGAAACCGGCGGGGCTCTCCGAGGGGCCCGTCGTGCCCCGAGCCGAACGAGCGATCGAAACCGGAGATCCGGAAGAGACGATCGGCTTTATCGTAAACACCGTAAAAGACGACCTCAATCATCGCTTCCACCACGTGATGGAGAAGAAAAAGTATGACGTGGACGATGTTGCGGCCGGCAGGGAGTTCGTTGCCGCTTTTATCGGCTGGGTCGTCTATTCCCATCACCTGTACGAGTACGTGAAAGGAGGCGGAGGCCATGCCGGGCACCACGGCTGAAAGGAGGTCGATCACCAGGAATTTGTCCCGGACGGGCCGGATGAACCACTATGAATGCATGGTCTGCGGGTATACCTACGATACTGCGTACGAGGCACTTGTGCACAGGTATTCCTCCGAATCTCTCACGGGGCTCTGCCCGGATGACTGGGCTTTCTGTCCGGACTGCGGGGCCGAAAAGAACCCGGAATATGAAGGTGCGGGAATGATCCGGATAAAACGTATCTACGACAAACCTGACGACGGGGATGGAGTACGAATCCTGGTGGAACGGTTGTGGCCGAGGGGCATGAAGAAGGAACGTGCGAAGATCGATCTCTGGATGCACGACCTGGGCGCAAGCACGGAACTCCGGAGATGGTTCGGTCACGACCCTGAGAAATGGGAGGAGTTCCAGGAAAAGTATTTCCTTGAACTTTCGAACAGGCCGAAGGTGATCCGGGAGCTCATCGATCTGATCCGCGAGAAACCCGCGGTTACCTTCCTTTATGCTGCACACGACGAAGAGCATAACAATGCCGTGGCATTGAAAAAATACCTGGAACTGAACGCACGGGAACCATGAAAGTAGCAATTGACAGGATCAACTGCGTGAACTGCGGCACTTGCTGGGAGGTATGCCCGGGATTTTTCGAACAGAACCCCGACGACTCCTTTTCCCAGGTGATCGAACGATTCAGGGTCGACGGAAAGATCGCTGAGGGGATCCCCCCGGAGGAGATGGAAACATGCGCTGCGGATGCTGCCACCCTGTGTCCTGCCTCGGTGATCTCGATCGAGGGGTGAAGACGAGAATTCACGAAAAGACCAGGAAAGCTGGAGAGTGGAATCGGGACGGGGATGCGGGGATAAAAAAAGAAGAGGGGTTACGGCCTGGTTGTTGACGCACATACGCCTGGTGCTGTCCTTGACAAGACAAGAAAAATCTACTGACTTTTTACAATTTTGATAATTGGAAAAATTGATCCTGAAAGGACTGATGAATCCTCCTGACCCATCATGTAGTAAACAGGACACACACTCGATTGTGTTTTGGGATATTTGGAAACGAGCAACCTAAGTCAATCGCTATGTCGAGGAGCCGGTGAATGTCTTCGAGGGTTGCAATACCGGCTGGTGAAGGGGAAGAACCTGGAAAAAGGAGTGAGTGAAAGCAGACCTGAAACTCTTCGTTTTCACTTTCAATGCTCACGAGAAAAGATTAAAACTACCCTTTCCCCGACATCAGCATGAATTATTCATGACAAACCTGGAAGACCCCGATCCCGGATATGAAGGATGCAAGTTTCTACAGTGGATAAAAAAGAGGGGAAACATAAGGTCTTTCCGGGAATGCAAGTTAAAAACACAGGAAATTGGATTCGATATCAAACCCTTCATGAAAAGGATGCACCCCGATTATATCGGGATATTCAAAACAGGCGATGGGCAAACGGTGATTTCTCTCAATGACATTCCATGGGCAGATCGATGGATGCATCTCTATGATCTTGAGATTCCCCATCATCGCCACTGGAAAAAATTGAAATAAATATTTCAATAATAGAAACAATTATTACAATCATACACCTACACACATCACAATAGAAGTGACCAATATGAGGGAACCAGACCTTCCAAAACTGCCGGAATCCAGGGAAGACCACCTTACAAAACCCTATGGCGGGCTCTTCGGTTCAAGCGTGCTAGCACAGGTAGTAGAAGAAATCGTTTCGGACCCGACTATGGACTACCGCCCGGGATACCTCGAAGAGCTTACCGGAGCGTCTGCGCCACCCATCCGCGAAGCGCTCGCAACCCTGGTAGATCTTGGACTTCTCTCCAAGCTTGGACGAACGGGGAGGCATCCGGTTTACAGGGTGAATGTGGCATCCAAAAAATTTGCAGCACTTTCCCTTCTTTCTTACGCGATCCTGGATGATAGGGATGGAACAGACTGCATGGACGAGGCGGTCTATGATTATTACTCGAACGTTGTCCGGGAAAAATACGAACCGATCGCTATTGCGGCTACTTCGCACTTCACTGCGGGATCCCATCTGCCGGGGCCAATCAACATTGTAGATTTAGGAAGAGGCACTTATTCGGCAGAGGTGTAACATGGCGGAAGAGACCGGGATTGTCCCAAGAGCCGGACAGACCATTTCAGTTGATCTGGCTGAACTGTATCAATTCAAACCCGAAGATCTTATAGCTGATATTAAAGATTCTACCTACTCAAACCTCGCATTTATTCAGGTAACCCATCGGGACGTCTTCATTGATTTCTTCGAGATGCCGGGAATGAAAAGAGAGGGAAAAATGGTCATGCCCGGAAGGAGGGTATACATGTCGTTTGCCGCTGCACAACGCCTCTCGGAAGCACTTTCCGGCATCCTAGAAAAAGCACACAAAGATGGAGAAATGGAAAATTACATCCCAGGCGGATCTAAAAAACAGGTATCTGCGAAGGTAAAACAAAAACGCCGGACTCAATCAAGCTGAATATCAGATTAGGGAAGGATGCGGCCGAATTAAATCAGTTGAACTACTAATTCTAGCTATTTTAGTAGATTTTAGTAATTCGCAAAGGCCCTCGGAGGCAACATGGGGCAGGAGTCCCATTCAGCCGGAAGGGGCAAAAGCCTCCGGCCTGATCGCAAAAAGTGAAAAAGAGTGCGAGGGGTGGGAACCAGAAAGTTTCGCCCCTGGAGCTCGATCCCTCCCCCCGACCACGCCCCTACCAAACCGAAGGGGCTGGGCCTTCTTCCCAGTGTCCATCCTCCTGCGGCACGGGCTCCCTCCCGGAGCGATTCCTCCCTTTGGTCAGAATTCGAATCGCAGGAGGGAGGGGCCCATCTGTCTATGCGTGGTTCCTCTCATTTGGAATAATCTTATAATGCCTATTAGGGGGTTAGTGAAACGTAAATCCAACATTCAAAGATAAGAATGTAAAAAATACTGCACTGTAAGGAAATGCACTCAAGACTAATGGTATTCGTCCAAGCGAGTTCCAACAATAGAAAATCATATATATAATTAAAAAATTAATTGGATACCTGTAGTAATTTAACAAAGCAAAACGATAAAAAGTCGTTTTATTCATATCGCCAGGTTCGATTGGAAAAGACTGGCAATATTCTATTGATGAATTTGGGGGCGGAACGTGTGTTAAATGTACAAAAACAGTGCTTATTAATTTTCATTGGGCTTATGGGAATCGCCATCATAAGTGGAACCGTAAGCGCAGACATATCAGTCCAATTAAACTTGTATGTCCATGAAGAATCACCATCTGGACCAGTCATCGAGGGCGTTCTCATTACGGGAACTGATGGATCTGGCTCCAGTATTTCAGGCACAACAGACTCTTTTGGACTCATTGTCTTTGCCGGCGCTCCGGGAACCTGGTCGTTTACTGCTTCAAAAACAGGATACGAGTCGGTAAGCTGGACAAATTCTATTCTTAACACTCAAAGAAGAGATGCATTTCTTCTGAAATTACCCTCACAACAAACTCCAGTCGCAGCCTTCACTGCATCTCCAATGTCAGGTCCAGCTCCGTTAACAGTCTACTGTACTGATCAATCGACAGGGAATCCAACAGCTTGGTTTTGGGATTTTGATGATGGCAGTCCTGGGAATCTCGAACAAAATCCCTCCCACACATATACATCTCCAGGTACCTATAACGTCAGGTTAGCTGTTGCCAATTCTGCAGGTGGAACGGTTTCTGAAAAACAAATTGTGGTTACCGCTTCTCCTGTAACTCCTATTGCAGCCTTCACTGCATCTCCAATGTCAGGTCCAGCTCCGTTAACGGTCTACTTTGCCGATCAATCAACCGGAAATCCAACTGGCTGGTTATGGGATTTCGGTGATGGCAGTCCAGCTTCCCTTGAACAAAATCCCTCCCACACATATACATCTCCAGGTACCTATAACGTCAGGTTAGCTGTTGCCAATTCTGCAGGTGGAACGGTTTCTGAAAAACAAATTGTGGTCACAGACCAAAATGACGACTGGGAAAACTGGACCCAGGTTACAGAGAATGCTCCTTGGTCTGCCAGATATGGTCATTGTAGTGTTCTGATGCCTGACGGTAGTATTGTATTAATGGCAGGATGGACAAAAGACGGTTGGAAGAATGATGTCTGGCGGTCAATTGATAATGGTGCTACATGGACCCAGATAACTGCAAATGCCCCCTGGTCGTCAAGGCCCTATTCGAATTGTGTTGCAATCACTGATGGCAGCATCGTGCTTATTGGAGGTGGTGGAGGTAGTAGTGGACTCAATGATGTCTGGTGGTCAACTGATAACGGGGCTACATGGACACAAATGACCCCAAATGCAGGATGGTCAGCACGACACCATCAATCCAGTGTAGCATTACCTGATGGCAGTATCGTCATGATGGGCGGCACTAGTAACACTATTCTTTGGAATGATGTTTGGAGGTCAACAGATAACGGTGCCACATGGACACAAATGACTGCCAATGCACCTTGGGAAGCTAGATCCCAGCATGCTAGCGTCGCATTATCTGACGGAAGTATCGTGCTGATGGGAGGAGGTGCTATTAGTGGATGGAAGAATGATGTTTGGCGATCGACAGATAAAGGTGCAACGTGGACCCTAGTAAACGCCAATGCAGATTGGTCACTTAGCCAGCGATTTAGTTGTGTTGCGTTACCTGATGATAGCATTGTAATTATGGGGGGTTCGGATATATCTGGAATTTATATAAATGACGTCTGGCTTTCAACAGATCTGGGAATAACGTGGAAACAGGTAAACGAAAATCCAGGGTGGACCCCCAGAGCCTTCCATTCTAGCGTGGCATTACCAGATGGTAATATCATACTGATGGGAGGGTATGATTGTGTTCCGGATTATGTGTACAGTTATAAAAATGATGTCTGGCAATTATTCCAATCTGAACCATCGCCAAGTCTATTACCCCCGCCCGTAATCATTTCCCCAGGTGACCCCGCGTCTCCCGGGCCTGTAATCGATACCCTGACTCCGCAATTCAAATGGACTGGTGTAAGTGGAGCAGATGAGTATGGTCTTTATATTAGAAATTTGGATACCGACACTCTTGTTTTCGATAATCGCCGCGATGGATATACACTAACCGGTAATAGCTTCACTCTTCCTACGGGGATACTCCAGCCAGAAACGCATTATCGCTGGAATATGAATTCGCACAATAACTCAGGATGGAATGATGATCTTGTTTCGGGCTACTCCCAAAAATTATATTTCACAACACTAACTGGCACACAACCAGATACTGGCCCCATTATTACCAAGGGTCTGACGCTATCTCCTGGACCGTATAAAGTAGGCGACACGATTACCACAACATATACAATTCGGAATAATGGTTCAGCTGCCATCACGTTTTCCAATTTAACTGTTGGCGGGCGCTACGATCTCGACTCGGGGGGAGAGGGAACATTACCTGACGGAATGTTACCCGATTTTACTCACCGATCAATAACCCTGCAACCAGGGGAGTCGTATGATTACCAGGGGGAAATAACATTCAGGTACGGTGGAAAATATCATTTCTTCTGCGCATATTCACCGTATTCTGGGGATCCAAGCGGATGGAATTGTAATGTTCCTCTAGCCAGCCCGGGGATTAATCGTGAAGTGGATATTGATGTAAAGATCCCTGTTATATTGATACATGGGTGGACGGGATCTCCCGAAACATGGGATCGGTTGGATACCAGATTGGTTGTTGAAGGGTATCCTGTCATCATTTTCAATTATGAAGACATTAATAAAGAGGATCCCCGTGAAGTAGCTCAAAGATTGAATCTTCTAATTGAAAATTATAAACTTAATTCGAATTATGAAGGAAAATTCGACATCGTCTGTCATTCCATGGGGGGCCTGGTTTCAAGGTATTATATAGAACATCTCGATGGAGAAGAAAATATCAGACAATGGATTGGTATAGCTCCTGCCACACACGGCTCTGCTGCTGCTGATGCGTTTGATTGGCCGTTAGGTCCGATTAATTGGATTTTAAACTCTTTTTGGCTCGGGGAGGCTAGAGATCAACTCCGAACAAATAGTGATACTGTCACAAACTTAAAAAATGACGTATCGAATGATGAAATAAAGTATAACGTTATTGTGGGTGTTAATTCAAATAAAAATCCGACATTTAGCCATCCATTGCTTGTGGGCACTCCGGGCAATAATCCAACATTCAAGTCAATTTATAACAGTGACACTCCTGTTATGTTTGAAATGAATGGAAATAGACAGCACTATATGACGTATATAGGAGATGGATTAGTTGCAGTTGAACAAAGCAAATTATATGGGGCAGGGCTCTATTACTTTGAGGGTCTACACCATAGTGAATTACCAAAAGATACTCTGGTTATTTCAAGAATTATTCAATACCTAGATAATCCCGACTATATGGATTACACAATCTCACCAAATATTGAATACAATTTATATTCTGATGGAATCCAAGGAACTGAAGGCATATTATTTGATGCTAACAAAATAAATCATCCACTGTCGAACCAAATTCAATCACACGAATGGGATTTTGGAGATGGGACAAAATCTTACAACGCCGTAACACTTCATAAATTCAAAAAACCCGGTATTTATCCTGTTAAATTAACTATTACAGATCAATTTGGAACGAAGTACACAGACACAAAGACAATCAATATTGATGAGAAGAATTTTTTCAACATATTTGGAAACTATATAAGTCGTCCCATGATTGGTAGAACAAAGTGCCCAGTGAATATAACAATCACTGATTCTCTTGGCCGAAAATTAAACGCCACCGTTAACGAAATTCCTAATTCCACATTTATTCAAACCGATTTATACAATGAAGGTGAAATGGGCGAATTATTTATCATTTTACCTCCTTTAGATAATTATTACAATATATCAGTGGACGCAAAACCGAATGCAGTAATCGATGATTCCTATTCCCTGGATTGTGTTATTACGAATGAATTTGGAGATTATAAACCAATATTTTTCATCGAAAATGTTTCAGTTAACCTCGATGGCACTGATGATTTTAACGTTGAAATTCCAGAATTACTAAAAGCAGAATTTCAATTTTCATCATCACAAATAACAGTGCATACTATTGTCACATTCAGTGATATATCAACGGGCAACATCACATCCCGCCTCTGGTCCTTCGGCGATGGCACTACCGCTGAAAACCTTACAGAAGTTATCCATTCCTATTCCCAATCTGGCAACTATACTGTAACACTCACCGTCTCTGGTCCTGACGGAGAAGACTCCGCATCCCAGATTATTCAGGTCCTACCTTCTCCGATCTACATCGATATCTCAACAAGTGTTATTTCAGGGCTTGCACCTCTGGAAGTACCCTTCACTGGACATACTACAGAAGAGGTTTCTTACTGGAGATGGGATTTCGGAGATGGAACAACATCAAACCTGGAGAGTCCGTCTCATATCTATTCCTTAACTCCGCACAGGTTTAGGG
>DAEV01000109.1 GCA_002509495.1 Methanolinea sp. UBA473
TTGGGCTATGTTAGTATAGGGGATCAATGTCCCGAAAAACGACCAGCCTTGCTTACCCATCCACGAAAGGATATGGGCTGCATCTCATTTTCATACTTTATGCTCGACCGCACGGCGGTCATAAGTGGTTTATATGAAAATGGCTCCGCCATTTTCATTTCGTATGCTTGTGTTCTCGATGAGAATCATGTGATTTTTTGCAACCAGGGATCTTATCCGACCCTCCACCGATCAGAGAATGTCCGGGAGGCTCCGTACAGCCTGAAATGCCTGGAAAACTCCGGGGGATTCTAAGGAACAATACTTTAATGAAAAGATCGGATCATGTATATGAAGGATTTTTAAATGGAACGCAGTATAGGGTTTAAAGAGAGGAGATATATCGAAGAACTGCGCATCCTCACCAAGGCTACCGCCCTTGACTGTGTCATCGATGAACGGTTCGAGCGTGTCATCTACGTGATCAAGAAGGGAGATATGGGCCTTGCCATCGGCAAGAAGGGTGAGAATATCAGAAGGTTGCAGAACGTTCTCGGAAAACGGGTCGAGATGGTGGAATATGCCGAAGATCCGATTGAATTTATTACAAATGTCTTTAAACCCGCTGAGATCGCAAAGATCGAACGATCGGACGAGGACGGTCCCATGAACGTATATGTCAGGAAGAAAGGGGATCTCGGACTGGCGATCGGTAAAGGTGGAGCGAACATCGAGAAGGCAAGAATGCTCGCACGGAGGTTTTCGGGTGTCGAGCTTGGAGAGATCCAGTTTGAGGAGGGAGGGGGCCAATGAGCAGCTCCCGGGTGCTGGATGAGATCTGGGAGACTATAGGGGATCGCCTGGTTCATCCCCGTCCCGGCTCGTACGTCTGCAGTCTCATGCAGGACCCGAAAGGAATCGACAAACTCCTGGAAAAGGTGGGAGAAGAGGCCACCGAATATATCATCGCGGTAAAAAACAAAGACCCCCGCAGGATCATCTCGGAAGCAGCGGACCTCCAATTCCATCTCCTCCTCTCGCTGCGGGCTGCAGGCGTCGATCTCGGGCAACTCTTCACCGAGCTCGAATCGCGGCGAAAATAACTATCCTTTAAGATAGGAATTCAGGTCAAGGAGACGCGGCAGGTCTCCTGGTGGAACGCACGAGTCTGATGCCAGTTGCGAATCGACCAGGATCTCGGCCTTGCATCGGATGCAAATGGCGATCCCGTCGCTCGGCCTGCAATCCATATGAATGGTATGGTGATCCTGCTCAAGGATCATGCTGGCGTAATAAACCCCCTCTTCCAGCGTGTCGATCAGGAGCCCGTGGAGTAAGATGTGAAAGGTATTCAGGAACTCCACGAACAGGTCGTGGGTAAGGGGCCGGGGAGTGACCTCTCCGGTGAGGGCGTTGTTGATCGAGATCGCTTCCCATAACCCTATGTAAATGGGAATACAGGTCTCATTTCCTGTGGTAAGGATTACTGCAGGCGAGGCCCCCTGGGGTCCTACTGCCATATATACTCCCTTGACGGTGCACCCCACGCTCTCCATGGCTGCATGAGGATTGTCGGGCCCCTACTTAAAGGTTTATCGGGAGGGTTCTGCCAAAAGAAACGCTCCTTTGCATGGACCAGGGGGTAGAGCAAGCCCGGGAACCCCTGTCGACTGGCGCTGTATCGTGCAAGGGTCTCACAGGGCGAAGAGATCCCTGGATCCCTTTGCAAAAAATAATCCGCTGCGGATTCCCGCATCCATCCAGGCATGACCGTAACTGAAGGACGCAAGGGCATTCGGTGCCCTGCCCTGCTCGAGGAAGATCCTTCCCCACGCCAGGAACAGGGAGGCGATGCTCCTAAAACGGCAGGATGCCCGGCCCATGACCGTTTCTTCTTCCGGGCCGGTCCCTGCAGAATCGATCGCCGCGGAAAGCAGCCTCTCGTACCGGTGGACCTTTTCCTGCAGATGTTCCCTGCACTCATCCGCGAGCTCCATGGGATGGAAAACCCATCGTCCCGAACAGGGGGTTGTGGTCAGAATTCCGAGGGAGACCCCTGCATCAAGCCAGCCAAGGGCATAGCTCCACGAGGCGAGTGCATTCACGGGATCGCCGGAATCCAGGAAATAGTCGCCGTCTTTCCGGTAAGAAACAGCCAGTTCATGAAATTCGTGTGCAAGAGAATACAGAGCCGTTCCCGGGGAGGCAGGGAACGAAACCTCCTCCAGCCTGTCATACAATTCCGACCGGCAGGCCGACAGGGTCATAGTCCGGCGAACATCTCCAGGTATTCCCTCTCCATCACATGGAGTGGTCCGGGGATGACCATTACATGGAGGGGGGGTCCGAAGTCGGTTGCGAGGAGTTCCTCTGGGGTCCCTGCCGCAACAAACGGGCTTGAAGACCCTGCCCTCGCGACCCCCACGTAGAGAGGGATCCGAAGGTCAATCTTTTCCGCCATCTCTTCCATGAGGCGGACGGCTTCCGGAACACTCATGTAACGGCCTTCCTGGATGTCAAGATAGACCAGTGTGTGAAGGGACTGGGAGAGATTCGCGGCGACGACCTCGCCAGGGGTGAGCGGGAACCAGTTCTTTCTTGGAAACGGAATGGAGCACGACTTTCCGAACCTGTAGTTCTGCAGCCCCGTGAGCCCGCATACTGCACTGGAGATCGAGGATCCGTGGATGATCGCGGTCGGGATCCCCCTGTTCGCGGCCCTTATTCGGAGGTCCATGTGGGTTGTGGAAACCATGGGATCCCCCCCGGTGAGAAATGCCACCTTCGAGCACCCCGCAAGATCCAGAATCTCTCCCGGATCCTGCTCCACCTCCTCCCTTCCCAGTACCCGGACCGGCTTTCCATAGAACTGTTCCATCCGTTCGGGTGAGGATCCCATGAGCCTGGAGGTATAGGCCTCAAGAAACACCGAATCGGCGCTCCTGATGAAAGAGAGACCTTTTACCGAGACATCTTCCAGGTCATAGAGTCCGAGTCCGATAAATACGAGCATTGATTGGTCACCAACCCGGTTAGTGTGCAGGGGTGCCGTTCCGGTCAGAACGAGTGCCTGGTAATACGGTCCACCATGGACTCCACGACGAAGTGGACATCGGATCGTTTTGTGGCGCTCATAAAGAAGACCGGCACATCCTCCCGGAGTTTGAGGTTCATCCGGATCTGCTGTTCATTCATCTCGTGAGGAAGATCCGACTTGTTTGCCACCACTACGAGAGGGAGTCTTGCAGCGAACGCAAGTTCGAGCAGTTCTCTGGCCCTATCCAGGGTGTCGGGCCTGGTGGAATCGATTACCAGGATGATCCCCATCGCATGTTTCACCAGCTGAGGGATGATCGGGTCGAATCTGGGCTGGCCTGGAGTTCCGTAGATGGTGATGTCGAATCCTTTGAAATGGAGCCATCCCAGGTCCATCGCGACCGTGGTGCGGAACCCGTCGAGATCGCCCCTGTCGACGGAAATGCCCCTGTCCGAGGCATTTGCCACGAATGTAGATTTTCCGGAGGATGGCGGCCCGGTGACGATAATTTTAGGGATATACAGCCTCAGATGGTGGTCTTCACTGATATAGGGGATTGAACGGCGCGGTATTTCGGCCCATGCGACGTGCTCGATGGTGAAGAAGGAGAAGATCGGTACGAGGCTGAAGCCCGACCGCATGGAGATGATCATGTCAAACATTCCAGCGGACGAGAACCTTGTGATCAGGTCCTCCCCTTCAAGGTTGAGATTCTCTACCACGGTGGTGATCTCCGGGAGAGAGAGGGCTTCCAGGGCAGCTTCCAGCCCGAGATCTTCATAAAGGAGGTCGAAATAAGCAAATATGACCTCTATTCTGTCCCGTTCTACTATCTCCCGCAGAAGAGTTTTCCAGGCAGTCCTCCGGTTCCTGATTCCTTTCTCCCTCCGGTTGATATCGTCGCGGCTGGCGATGTCGATGATGGTGACAGAGTCTTTCCGGGATTCAAGGGAGAGGCCCTTCACCTCCAGCAATTCACATTTGAAGGCACCGGAGGTGGAAGTAGGGACCACCACCAGGCACCGCCTTCCCATGGAGAGCGCCGCTTCCAGCGTGCTCATCATGAAAAGCCGCCCGTCAACACCAGGCTCCATGCTGTAGAGGACGCGAGTTCCGCGGGGGATGCCGGATCCCAGCATCTCATCGATCCCTGCGATTCCGGTTCGTATCATATCCGGACCTCCAGCGTCCCCTCTGAAACGTGGAACTGCATCCACTCCTGAGATGCACCCTTGATACCCCTGATGCGGAAGAAATCCCCATGAGGTTCGGACTTCACCTCGATCACCACATTCATCAGCTGTTTCATTAAAGATATTGTCCTCTCGTCAAATGACTCGCTGTTCAGGATGTAGATCCCCAAACCATCCATTTTTTTCAATTTTGAAGTAAGAACATGAAGAAATTGATACAGTACCTCAAGTTTCCGGTACATCAGCATGGTGGTGACCGAGTCCAAATAGAACCTCACAGGAGGGGGAAAAAGGCCCTCTTCCGACCCCCTGAAGTCCCCGTTGAAGATACTCTCCATCAGGGAAGAGAACTTGATCCCGACCCCGGTAAGATCGCTCGGGCTTGCCACGTATTTGACCTGCATCGAATCCGTGATCTCCGGGGTGGAGAGTTTTGTCACCGTGTCGATGATCCCGATGAAATCGCGGTTGATCCCGTTTCCTGAAAAAAATTCCAGGAGTTCCGCCGAACGCATGCTGGTAGAAAGGATCACGGAATATTCCCCGGGAAGGGGTTTTGTGAGGGCATACCCGAGCTGCTCACCCCTCGATAGGGCTGGAGCCAGGATAAGAATATTTGTGCCCGCCTCCAGTCCTCCTTTTTGGTCATCTATATGGCTGATTCCGGTTTTATACGCGTACATTTCCCCACTCATCATTTTATGAGGATATTAATAAGCGCTCCGCTCATTATCCCGAGCGCCACCGTATAAGCGCTGACCAGGAGCGTGATTTTTGCGCCCACCACCTTGTATAGCATCCCGATTGTGGATATGCAGGGGATGAAGAGCACCGAGACCAGTGCAAAGGTATAGATCTGGACAGGAGTCAGCACAAGAGAGAGATCGGCCGTACCTGCAAGGATCACCAGGGTTTCCAGTGCCATCTCCTTCCGGAGGATTCCAAAGACAAGAGCTGTGGTGGCATAGCCCGGTAATCCAAGGACGGCAGTGGAGAAGGGGTCGATCATAGCCTGGAATGCAGAAAACACACCCGCATACTGGAGAAATCCAAGGACCAGGCTTGCCGCGATAAGCAGGGGCATGGCGATGACGAGGAATTCCCTGATCCTCAACCAGGACTTGAGGAGGACATTGGATAACCGGGGCTTCCGCAGAGGCGCGAGTTCCATGATCATGCCGAACTGGTCGCCTGGTGTGAAACGGGATAGCAATAGGCCGGTCAGCACCACGAGGAGAAAGACCATGAGATAGATGCTCAATGCGGCCGGCAATCCGACGAACGCCGCCACAATCCCGGCGATGATCACCGTGCGGGCCGAGCAGGGAATCATTGAGACCAGGAACGAGGCAATGACCCGTTCCCTGCGGGTCGAGAGGAGGCGCAGGCTCATAATGGCCGGGACGCTGCAGCCGAGGCCGAGCACCAGGGGAATGATGGCCTGGCCGTGCATCCCCATGCGGTGCATGGCCGCATCAGCCAGGAACGCGGCCCGGGTAAGATATCCCGAGTCCTCAAGGAAGGAGATGAGGATATAGAAAATAAGAATGAAGGGAAAGGCGATCCCCAGTCCGGCCTGCAGGGCGAGAAGCAACGAGATCCCCATCTGGCTTGCCAGGGGTGAAAGGGGCAGTTCAAGAAACGGCCTGATGATCAGGAGGTCGAACCAATATACGATCACTCCCTCCAGGAACGACCCGATGAGGAAGACGGCGATCAACAGGCAAAGAAGGATCCCAACCAGGATCAACGGACCCCAGCCTCTCGAGGTGAGGAAGGAGGCCAGCTCTCTCCTGGCCGGGGATTCCCTCTGTTTCGTCACCTCAGCCGCGATGTTATGGGCACAGTGGTGGCGGTTCCCCGCGATCAACTGTGCGGGGGACATCAGGTGAACCTTCTCGATCTCGTCTGCAAGAACCGCGGCCGACTCCACGACCTGCTCGTCCTTTCCAAATCCCTGCAACGCCTGCAACGACTCCAACCGGGTCGATCCGTGCATGGCATGCAGGGACCTGACCGCAGCCTCGACATGGTGATCGTAATTGACCTGGAGAACCGGGGGGGCGGGACGGTCGAGGGCAGCAGGAATTATCTTCTCGACGTTTTTGCCCTGGATTGCGATTACCGGGATGACACGGGCGGAAAGAAGCTCCCCCAGGCCGTCGACATCGATCTCCAGGCCTTCGGCCTCCGCCTCATCCATCATGTTAAGGACGACGACGAGAGGTTTCCGAAACTCCGCGAGCTGGACCAGGAGATAGAGGTTCCTCTCCAGGTGTGCGGCATCCACCACCGCGATGAGCACTTCCGCCTCCCCTTCCTGGAGGAAGGTCCGGACGGTGACCTCTTCGGGAGAATCGCCATCCAGCGAGTAGATCCCCGGAAGGTCCACCAGTTCCAGTTTTTCTTTCTGGAAACAGAGGTTCCCGCGTTTCAGGTCAACCGTCGTCCCGGGGTAGTTGCTCACCTCGACTCCAAGACCCGTCAGCTGCTGGAATATGAGTGATTTTCCGACATTGGGGTTCCCAATTAAGCCTATCTTCATCCTGCATGCTCCACAAAGATGAATTCAGCAACCTCCGGCGAGAGCGCGATATCGCAGCCCTTGACCTTGATCACCACTGCGTGAGTATTCAGTTTCCGGACCAGTGTGATCCGTTGTCCGGGAAAGACCCCAAGGTCCACGAGCCTTCGCCAACCTTTGTGGCGTTTCAGGTTGCTGACAATGAGTTCCATTCCCTCCGGGAATTCGAGGAGGGTCCGGACCCGCCGTATCTCTCCAGGCTGCCTGCGAGAGGCCTGTGTCCCAGGACCTTCCATGTAATTGCCGATGCGGTCGACCACCTCGTCCGAGATTCCATGTTCCAGTGCACAGGCTTCGCTGGAAGCGGCTTTAGGTTCCATACCGAGCATTTCGGTAAAAAAGCACTCCAGAACGCGATGTTTCCTCATAATCCTGGATCCGATCTCTCTGCCCTGGGATGTGATCTCAATCAGGTCGCCCTGGAGGATCAGGTCCCCCTTCTCCGACAGGATCTCAAGGTGACCCCGGATCTCCTTTTCATCCCGTGAGATGCGGCGCGCAAGATCGGCCACAGCAGGGTGTGGGGATCCCTCCCTCTCCATGAGGCAGAGCGCTTCAAGTAAATCCTCCCGGGATTCGTTTTGCATGGTAAAATATTGGCAGGAGTTTATATTATAGAATTTGGATGGATCACGGGAGGAATGGGGCACGGCAGAATGGTTCGGTCCATGGAGGAATGCATATCTAGGCGGGTGGATAATAACTGGAACGCGATTTTCTGAGCGGGGAGGAACTGACGTTGGAGGTGAGCAACCGGGAAGTGGCGGAGCAACTCAGCCTTATGGGGGACCTCCTGGAGATCCTCGACGGCAATGCATTCAAGGTCCGGGCATACCGCAGGGCGGCTGAGGTGATCGGACGAATGGCCGCCCCGGTTGCCGGTATGGAGGAAGATGAACTGGCGGCTCTCGATGGGATCGGTACCGGCATCGCAAAAAAAATCAGGGAGATCGAGGAGACCGGAACGTTCCCCGAGCTGGAAGATACCCGTTCGAACATGCCCTCCACCCTGATCGACCTCCTCAATATCGAAGGAGTGGGACCGAAGACGATCAAGACACTCTGGAGGAAACTTTCGATCCAGAGCGTCGAGGACCTTGAACGGGCCGCCCGTGGTCACAGGATCCGGGCGATCAAGGGATTCGGTGAGAAGAAAGAGCAGGGATTTCTAAAAGCGATTGCGCTGTTCCGGGAGCAGTCAGGCAGGATGACCCGGCTGCAGGCGGATGCAGTGGTGGAACGGGTCCGCCAGGTTCTCGCAGAAGGCACCTTCGAGTTCGCAGGGAGTTATCGGAGGGGAAAGAGCACGGTCGGGGATATCGACATCGTTGTCTCCGAATCACCCGCCCTCGTAAACCCACGGCTCCGGACGGTTGCCGACGAGATGATTGAGGAAGGGGACCGGCGCACGTCCATCCGATGTCTTGGGACACGGGTTGACGTCAGGTTTGCCTCACCCAGGCAGTTCGGCTCGATGCTGCTCTATCTTACAGGCTCCAAACCCTTCAACATAAAACTCCGGGAGATGGCGATGGACAGGGGGCTCAAATTGAACGAATATGGAATTTTCGACCATAAAACCGGGAAGATGCATACGTTCGGTCGCGAGGAGGAGATCTTCTCCTTTCTTGGAATGGACTACGTGGTTCCTGAGTTGCGCGAAGACTGGGGGGAGGTCGACGCGGCAGTTCACCATGCCCTTCCCACCCTTGTCACGATCCAGGATATCATGGGCGATCTGCACGTCCACAGTGAATGGAGCGATGGGAATTTCTCTCTCCGGGATCTTGCACACGAGGGGGAGAAGAGAGGATACAGATTCCTTGTCTGTTCCGACCATTCTGCGACGCTCGGGATCACCCACGGCCTGGACGAGGAAGCACTCCGGCGGCAGCAGCATGAGATCGAGATGATCAATCGCGGCGGCTCGGACTGCCAGCTGGTGAAAGGTGTCGAGGTGGACATCCTCGCGGACGGGAGTCTGGGTCTCCCGGATACGATCCTTGCGGATCTTGATGTTGTCATTGCATCCGTGCACTCCGCGCTCACCCAGGAAATCGACCAGATGACCCGGCGGGTTCTTTCGGCTATGGAGAACGAGAATGTGGATATCATCGGTCACCCTACAGGCAGGATCCTTGGAGAGAGGCATCCGGCCGAGATCGATATGGACAGGATCATAGCCCATGCGGTCGAGACCGGTACCGCGCTGGAGTGCAATGCATCCCCCTACAGGCTGGACCTCGACGATTCCCAGATAAAGGAAGCAGTCTCGCGCGGGGCCAGGATTGCCATTGGTACCGATGCGCATAAACCCGCGGAACTGGCGTACATGCAGTTCGGAGTCACCACTTGTCGCAGGGGCTGGGCAACCCCGGGAGCGATCCTGAATACTCGTTCCCTTTCCGAATTCCTGGAGTGGGCGTCGTCATGATCCGCTGGTTGTACGAGAAGAACCTGCTCCGCGGGCTGGCCCTTCTCCCGGAGCACATCTGCTTCATGATCACTGCAGAGGAGATGACCAGGGACCCTGAGAAACTCCTGGAAGTCACACGATGGTGCAGGGACATTTCCCACGCAATCCGGCAGAAGGGCGAATCAAACGCTGCCGGGGATGCCTGGCTCCCCACCCGGATCGAGGGGGTTGCCTTTCACATCAGCACCCCTGATCCTGAACACCTTGTACCCTTCCTTCCCTACTTCCGAAGAGTCCGGGAAATTGCCCGGCTCTCGCTGCACATCGGGGACCTGCACGAGACAATGGGAGAAGGGATGGATGTCTGGATCGCGGTAGGAAAGAGCGGCCGTGAGGAGATCGCCGAATGCATCCGCTGCATGGGCAGGGAAGGTATTTCCCCCGCCCAGGTGAACGAACAGGCGATCGAAGAGCATCTCACATTCCGCTGCAATCCGGATCTGGTCATAAAGACCGGCGGGAGTCACCTGACGGATTTCCTTATCTGGCAGTCGGTGTATTCGGAATTATTCTTCTCGGATGTAAACTGGTCCTTCTTCCGCAGGATCGATCTCCTGCGCGCGCTTCGCGACTACCAGTCCAGGGCCCGGAGGTTCGGGAAATAACCGGGAACGTTCTTTAACACGTTTTTTTCCCGGGAGAAACCCCTGTCCCGGTTATTGATTCGACCCTCTGGGAATATACACGGATTGCACGTAAAAGATCGATCTTTCTGAACATCGGCCAGTATGGCGCACAGAAGTAGACAGCGCATTCATGTCCGTTTGCAAGCCATGGGAGGAAATTGGAGGTGCGCCATTCATTCCCGGTCCTGATGATGAGATCTACGGGGGGGAGCTGAATCCCTGCGTGGAGATGTTCCTCGATCAGGTCCGTATCGATGGCATCTGCAGAATATCGTCCATCCCTGACATCGCGAAGGATGCTCCGGGCCGCATTCACGATCTCGTTCCTGCCCCCGTATGCGAGGGCCACGTTTAAGTAGTAATTCCGGTATTGGGCAGTTTTTTCCTCTGCACGCTCGATTGCCCCGAGGAGATCGGGAGGTATCCGTGAGCGGTCCCCCACTACCTGAACCCTGATTCCGTACCGCCGGACCCTGGGATCTTCGCAAACCCGCTCGAACTTCTCCTTAAAGATCGCGAACAGGTCCTTTATCTCTTCGGGGTCCCGTGAAAAATTTTCCGTGGAAAAAGAGTAGAGCGTGATGTACTGGATATTCAATTCATGAGCCCAGTCCAGCACCTGTTCTGTCCTGTCCGCTCCCGCAAGATGCCCGATTCTCCGGGGCAGGTTCTGGAGTTTTGCAAACCTCCGGTTGCCGTCCTGGATAATGGCGATATGTCTCGGAATATGGGGACACTGGATCCGGAGGATCCTTTCGTACAGGGGATCGATCAGCGTACGAAACATCAGACGGGGGTCACCTCCACGACGAGGCCCCTGTCCGGGTATCGTTCAAGGACGGATTTCCTGCCGGGAATGTCCTCCGCATACCGGGTGATCACCCACCATGCCGTCTCTACCTGGCCGTCCCGGATCTCGTACATATCGCTCCCGAGTCTCCGGATGAAAGGAGGGACATCATCCTGGCATTCGAGAACCCCGTACAGGATCGTCCCGTCTTTCGTGATCTCGTCAAAGGATCGGGCGGTGTTTCTCGCATTCCTGATGAGCCTTTTCCGCAACTGGACCGAGTCTTTGAATGCGGAGGAACACCAGTGGACCCTGGAATCAGCCAGGAGCGGCCGGGCCCATCCCCTTGCTCCTTTCACCGCGTTATGTACTCCATCCGCAAGGAGATGGCCTCGCGAGCGCATCTCCTCCGCGTTACTCTCCCCCCATTCCAGTTCGTTGATGTTTAAGAAATCGAGGGCAGGGAGGGCTGCAGCCAGGTGCTCTATGCCGGGCAGGGATGGGACTTCGATCCCGACATCAAATCCAAGTTCCCTGGCGATGGCGGCGGATTCCAGGTACTCACTGTCCGAGATGGTCTCCCAGCAGTCCCTTGGCGGGTGGAGCCTGATCTCATCCACGAGACCTGTCATTGTTGCGAGATCTTCCCGGGCGGGAGCGATGCCTGTATAGAGATGGATCTGGTGAGCAGGCGAAAATTCCTTCTTCAGCTCACGGCAGTAGGAGATCACCCGATCAAGGCGGAGCAGAGGCTCCCCCCCCGTGATCCCGGTTCCGAGTGCACTCATCCGGCGGGCGACTTCAATTGCTTCTCCCGGGTTTTCAACCCGTCGTTCGTTGGCAAAGACCACGTCTTTATCCTTCCGGCCGCTCGAAAGGGGGCAATACCAGCAGGTGCGTCCGCATACTCCCGTAATGAAAAGGACCATCTTGGCGCCCCGGTGACAGAGAATACATCCCTGTGAGCGCAATTTCTTCTGCGTCATCTGCCGGTCAACACTATTCATGTATCATTCATAGGTGATGGAACCTATGGTCGGGCCGTTCCGGATTCCAGGAAAAATTATAGTGTGATTGATTTCTTGTTGAACAGGGAACCCGACCTGTTAAAGGTGGCGATCGTCCTGACCGTCGTTGTCTGGGATTTGATCGTAAGGGTCCGGCTTGCGGAACCCGAATTCCCCGCGGCGTCCGTTGCGGTGACACGGATCGTCACGGACCCTTCGCCGATATCGGAGGGAACTGCCCAGGAACAGGATCCGGATGCGGATCCGCTCTCTGCAACCGTGGTCCATGTACCGGTTTGTTTAAGGGAGTACTCCACTTTTACTTTGACGACTCTGTTGTTGTCGGAGGCAGTCCACTTGATCTCCATGATACTCCCCGGAGTGACTTTCGACGCGATACTCGGAGACTTGATCGTCACGCTGGGGGCCTTCAGATCGGTGGCCGTGGTCGGGGCGGGTGTCGGGGTTACGGTTGTGGTGGTTGTGGAGGAACCGGATGACCTGGTGAACGCCTTCAGGCAGACATTGGTGTTTGCAAGGATTGTGGTGAGATCATCCCAGTCCGTTCCGTCGCTGCTCACGTAGCTCTGCCCCGAACCTGCGGAAGCCTTGGTGGAATAGCCCGAGTATGGGTATTCGACGGCGACGGGGTAGCTATAGCCGGGCGTGGTCAGTTTCACCACGATCGAGAATTTTTGTCCTTTATTGAGAGAAACCGACGACTGGAGCGGTATGGTATGATATCCGGCATAGGTGATCGATCCGGTCTGCAGAACATCAGGGCTTGTCCCCCGGGGGCTTGAACCGGGGCTTCGATATACCTCGATCTGGTACGCCGCACCGGTGCTGGGAGTATAGAAACTCACTGCAGTGAGTTCTTCCTGGGAGGCAGCGGAGAAGACATTGGCAAACCAGGAGGTCTCGCTTCCGGTCCCGAAACTGATGACCCACCCGAGCGGATCGTACTGGTAGATACGGTTATAGTTGTTGCTGGATTCCGAGGTGTAGAGGATGTTCTCTTTTCCGATCCAGGTGTCGTAGTAGGAGATATAGAAATATCCCTGATCTCCCCAGTCAGTACCCCAGCTGTTTTTTGCAATGAATGCCCCGTTTCCGGGAGGGGTATTCATAAAATTATTCTTGCTGTAACTATCGTCCCATCCCACGACGGTGATGGCGTGGTTGGGTTTCGAGGTGCCGGAATAATAATAGCTAGCTTTCGCGGAGGAGTAGTATGCGCCCTCGTAATGAACGGATGAATAGATCGCACCCTTCTGCTGAAGCATAGCCTTGATCTTGCTATTGTCGGAAGCGGATGTCCTGGGCGGAATGAACAGGATCTCCTGGACATGCTTCACTGTCTGGAGGTTCTTGGGCGAGATTGAACTCGATTCACGGAAGGGATCCGAAGCCTCGGTGACGGGACCCGCCCAGCGGGTAAGGTAGGCGGTGGACATCTGGTAGTTGCCCCCCTGGCAGGCGGTGAGATCGAAGCCGTGGGTATTCTTCATGTTGTTCTCCGAGAAATCCCATGTTTGGGAGGGGAGATTGGTGGATTCGAGAGACGCATAAGTGGCAAATGCCCAGCAGCTCCCGCATTGGCCCTGGTCCTGGACCGGAGTCAGTTTTCCCTCCACCAGGAGGTTATATGTCCCGGAGGAAGTTCCCCTGGCAGTATCCGTTACGAACGAAGAGGCACCACGCGATGCAGTCGCCTGGGAGGTGTCCGTCAGGTCCGAAGATGCACTACCGACCGTATTGGGGGACACAGGCGAGGGTATCAGCCCCATGCCGTGGCCTCCCTGTTCGGATCCCCATGAACTCTTATCCTTCAGGAACGAGATGAAGTCAGGATTGGGAGGGGCCATCCTGAACCGGCTCAGGAGGCTTGTTGCGTCACGGGAGATGTAATCGGCTGCCGATACCACCGGCACCGCGAGGAAAACGAACAGAAAAAAAATGCTAACAATCCGCACAGGCGGAGATATGGATCTTGTCATTATTGCTCTCACATCCGGCAGGGATCGTTCCGGAGCGCCTGGACGACGGATTTTCCAACCGCTATTGTTTGCACATCACGCGTCCGACAGGCGTGCAGAACGCCCCGGATCGATTCCCACGTTCTTCCTTTTCCAAACCAGTGGAATGATTCCTGCCTCCCCTTCATAAATTGATAGGATAGTGAAAGTTTAATATTCTCTTGATGCCGGAAAATTTTTTAGAATGAACCCAATCACATTTTTTTGCGACCACTATCCGGGAAAGGACCGGGGTCAGACAGGGAAAGGGGAAAGAATTCCGAGGAAAAATGAAAGCAAGGGAGTCCCCGAATCGGGAAAATTATTCCTTCTTTTTCCCTTTCCGGCCGTAATAATACGCAACTCCGCCAAGGATCACCAGGACGATGATCATTCCGGAGGTCATCAGCGGTGTGGGCGCTACACCCCCGACGGGAAGCGTATCCACCTGGGTTGTCATCAGGGTCGATTCCCCCGTGTGTGTGACAATGGTCATACCGGATACGGGAGTGACAGGAACAGCTATCCTCATGTTGAGTTCGGTTGCGTCCCCAGGAGAATACGGATATACCTGCACCCAGCCTGTCCCTGCTTTGACATCCAGTACTTCCGCCTGGACACCTCCTACAAAGAACGTGATCTCATCGCCCGGACTGAGCTCTCCCTGCACTTCCAGCCGGGTCCCCATGGGATCCGGGGAACCGTATCCCCCTTCCTTTGAAAAGATCGGGTTCCCGAGGATGCCCGTCTTTACGGCGGCTCCCTTTGCCTCGACGATTACTCCCGCAGGGACAGGCTGGCCTGCGGCTTCTATCGACCCATAGAACGATTGCGGGAAGACCGGCTGGGCCATGTCGCCCTGTGCAGAGACCAGGGTCGCCATCAGGCAGGCAAGGACAAGTCCGGTGAAAATAACGATTGTTCTTTTCGACATGAGATCAAATCCGGCGTTGATATGATGTAATTGGCAATTCGTGGGTTTCAAAGTTTCTCTTCGGCAGATACCCGGGAGATCCGGGATAGGAAAGTCAAGGAAAATGGGAAAAAACTGGCATCATTCCATTGCACGCCGGATCTTTGCCTTTCCAAGCCTCTCTATGGCATCTTCGTCGACAACTCCCTCCAGGAGAAGTGCATGCGAACGAACGGCGTTGTCGACAAACATCTTTCCAGCCTCGCTTCTGACGATAAGGGTTGTATGGCCTGGAGAACTCCCTACCGCTCCTGCCGACAGATCGGAACTTGTAGCGGTAAAGTCGCGGCAATAATGACATCCCGGCCTGATTGCCTCCCGGATATCCTTCAACGGAAGGGCAAGCGTAGTTCCGTCCCTCATGGTGACGTCCAGTTTTCCCCGGACGTCCAGGTGGTCGATCTTCCAGCTCTCAATATGATGCTCCTTTCCCAGGATATCCCCGACAAGGTGCGAATAATCAAATGTTTCGGTGCAGAAGAGCCCGATGGTAAGCCTGACTGCATTCCCGTAAGGGCGGAGGAGGTCATTGTCGCTCTCGCGGATATTCCTGATAGCCTGGATGACGCAGGGAACCCCTACAACCGCCAACCGGCGGAATTTCCGGTCGATCACCGCAGTCTTCAATGCTGTCACCAGGGGGACCCACCAGTTGTAACGGCTTCCAGCCTGGTGGATCAGTTCCTCTTTATCGGTGATCACGACAGAGGATGGGCGAAGGGTCCAGCGATCCTCGGTGACCGTCACCACGGCATCGATGAGATTCTCCCGGAGTGCGGAAGCCAGGATCGCCGTGACCGCTCCTCCCGACTGTTTTCTCGGGATCTCGAGTGTTGCTCTGGCAGAAACGATCTTACTGTACTGCCCGAACACATCGTCCGTTCCTTTTGATGTGCGGGGGCACGCATGATAGCATGCGCCACAGGGCACTTCATCGGTCGCCTGTTTGCAATAACCAATGTTCCTGGGACGGAGCGCCCCGCCCGGTTCATCGAAACAGAGTGCGTCTGCCGGGCAGACCGCCACGCAGGCTCCGCACCCCGAACATGTCCCCCTGTCCCAGACTTCCTTCCGGAGATCTTCGTAACATTTTGCTGGCATGTCGATCGTTACTCCCACGTATACTTATTGGCAAATGGCCGGCTGCTGGAAGGGGTAATCTGCACGTAGGGGTCGTGCCGGAACGGCTCGGGATCGATCCCAAAATGATTCCCGAATTCCCGGATCAGGGGGAAGATAGCAGTCAACTCCGCATCGGAAAGATCTGTTTTCTTTGCTCCGACCCCAAGGTACCGCTCTTCCACGTCCCCACGTATGATGATCCTTCCTCCATGAATCCCGGAGCCGATTCCCCTTTCCCGTATCGGCGCCCGGGAATTCCTGCCCAGCACGAGGATGAGTCCCCCTGCCATAAACTCACCGAGGAAAGCCCTGAATACACCGCCTACGACCAGAACAGGGCTTTTCTCCAGGTATTGCTTCATGTGAATTCCTCCCCGGTACCCGATATCGTCCCTGACAAAGACCTTTCCGCCCCGGATCGAGTGTGCGGTGGCATCGCCCGCACTGCCGTGGATGATGATAGTGCCGTCGTCCATCGTGTTGCCGGGGGCATGTTCGCAGTTTCCGTGGACGATGAGAGTGGGGCCGCTCATGAACATGCCCAGGTCGCCTCCGGGGACGCCGTGGATGGTGATGGAGACATCCCCGCGAAGCCCGTCGGCGATGAAACGCTGTCCCATCACCTGCTCGATCTCGATTGTATTTACACCGGACGCCACCGCTTCCCGGATAGCCCTGTTAAGCGGGGTATAGTGCATCCCCCTGGCATCGATGTTCCTGTACATCATCAGATCAGGCCCCCACAGGTTTGACGTCCAGGACCCGCATGATGGATTCGTCCAGCAGGTAGGCCCGGAGCCTGTCACGGTTTCCTCTGAGGCTCTCGATACTGTTGATGCCTGCAGCCCCGATCAATTCGGAGAGTTCGAGGGTCCAGGCATGGATGAGGTTTGCCACGTTCCGGGATGCGACATCGGGATCCAGGCGGGCGACGAGATCGGGCCGCTGGGTCGCGATCCCCCAGGGGCAGAGGCCGCGGTAGCAGGTCCCGCAAACCCTGCATCCCATGGCAACCAGCGCCGCAGTCCCTATGTATACGGCATCCGCCCCCAGGGCAATCACCTTGGCGACATCTGCGCTTTCACGGATCCCCCCGCTGGCAATGATGGAAACCTCGTTCCGAATGCCCTGCGAACGGAGTTTTGCGTCCACGCTGGCAACCGCGGCCTCGATGGGGATGCCCACATGGTCGCGGAATACCCGTGGAGCAGCACCGGTACCTCCCCGGAATCCGTCCACCACCACCGCATCCGCGCCGGATCGCGCGATCCCGGCGGCAATCGCAGCAGAGTTATGCACTGCAGCGATCTTCACGAATACCGGTTTTTTCCATTCAGTGGCTTCTTTCAGGCTCCGGACGAGCTGTTTCAGATCCTCAATGCTGTAGATATCGTGGTGGGGTGCGGGGCTGATTGCATCGCTACCCTCGGGGATCATTCTCGTGCGAGAGACATCCGCACAGATCTTCTCTCCGGGGAGGTGTCCTCCCAACCCAGGCTTGGCTCCCTGCCCAATCTTGATCTCGATCGCCGCACCCCGTTCAAGGTAATCGATGTCCACCCCGAACCTGCCGGAGGCTACCTGGACGATCATGTGAGCCTGGTAGGGGTAAAGCGACTGGTGGAGTCCGCCCTCGCCGGTACCCATAAAGGTGCCGATCTCACTGACCGCCCGGGCCAGGCTCTGCTGGGCATTCAGGCTGATAGCCCCGTAACTCATGTGACCGATCATGATCGGTGCCTCCAGTTGGAGATTGGGGGCAAGGTATGTGATGAGATCAAGATCTCCGTTTTTTTGTAAAAATTCAAGTTTTGAGGGCTTTTTTCCGATGTAGGTCCGGAGTTCCATGGGTTCCCTGAGGGGATCAATGCTCGGGTTGGTGACCTGGCAGGCATCCAGGAGCAGTTGATCGAAAATCACGGGATACGGCTGTGCATTTCCCATCCCGGCGAGGATAATCTTTCCCGTGCGGGCCTGGTTGTAGATCGCTTCCCGGACCCCGGTTGTCCAAACCGGATGACTGCGGTAGTCAATCGGCCTCTCTTTTATGCTGATCGCATCCCTGGGGCACATCGCGATGCACCGGTGGCACGCCACGCATTTCCGGGAGTTCACGTGGATCGCATCATTCTCCTTCCGGAAGACATCGTACGGGCAATTCTCGACACATCGGCCGCAGAGCATGCACTGGTCATGGTCGACGGAGATCCGGAATTTCACCGGGACACTTCCGATTGTCATGCCACCACCCGTCCTATGATCGGCTCACCGGCCTTCGGCATGGTGATATGATCCACTTCAGGCTCCATTACACGGATGGCTGCTTCCTCGCTCGAGATGAAGAGGCGGTTTCCCATCTCTCCGGAAACAAGGGGCCGCAGCTTGATCCGGTCCGTGAACCCGACCATGGCATCCGGTCTTGCCACCACGATTGCGAACGGGCCGTTCATTAGGGCCGGCCCGTAGGTTAGCCTGATTGCCCTGCAGATCTTTTCTTCCGCAGGGGGCATCCGGTCGATCTCATCCCAGAACGGGGGAGCCAGCGCCCTCACTGCCAGTTCGGGTGTGAGGCCATGCCTGCGCACGAGAAGATCAAACAGGTAGGCCACTACCTCCGTGTCCGTGAACATGCTGCACTGGTACCCGTAACTCTCGATAAATCTCCTGTTGGTCCCGTACGAGGTGATCTCTCCGTTGTGGACCACGCTCCAGTGGAGGAGGTTGAACGGATGGGCTCCTCCCCACCAGCCGGGGGTATTCGTGGGGTAGCGGTTGTGCCCGAGCCAGAGGTATCCCTTGTAATCCTGGATGCGGTAGAAATCGGCAACATCTTCAGGCCATCCCGAAGCCTTGAACACTGCAACGTTCTTTCCCGACGAGTAAATGAGCGCACCGGGACGCGTTGTATTTATTTTCATCACAAGATGGAGGACGATGTCATCGTCGGGGGTCGTACTGCGGGGCATCAGGCTTGGGTCGGGTTTGAAGAAATACCGCCACGGAGTATGCACTTTCCGGATGTTCGGGTGTTCATAGGTAGGGATTTCCTCCTCGTGCACGATAGTGCCCCATTTTTCGAGTTCTCCATCCACTGCTCTCTTTGTCTCGTGGATGTTGTCGAAGAAGACATGGATGGCATAGTCGTCTGCAAACTCAGGGAATGCCCCGTACGCGACATATCCCGCCCCCTCTCCGCTGCCTCGTTCATCCATCATGGACAGGGCTGTTTTTACCCGGGCGCCGTCCATTCGTTGACGGGAACGATCGATCACACCTATAATTCCGCACATTTTCATCACGTAATTGGGATATCTCTCAAAAATTGGAACGCATTCACTGATCCAGATTATTTCCGCATAAGGTTTGTTGCAATAAGTATAAGATACATCAGGTAGAAGTTACTTTCCATATGAGCAAAGATCTCATCTCGGACATGCTGGAACGGATCGACGCGGATCTCGTGAAATTCCTGCGTCTCCAGTTCACCGATATCCAGGGAATGCCCAAGAATGTCGCCATCCCGGTTCAACAGGCCGAGAAGGCACTCACCGAAGGTATCTGGTTTGACGGTTCCTCGATCGAAGGGTTTGCAAGGATCGAGGAGTCGGACATGCTCCTCAAGCCGGATTTGAACACCTACAATATCCTTCCCTGGAGACCCGCCGATGCACGCGTCGCCCGTTTCATCTGTGACGTATACACCTACGGGAACAAGCCGTTCGAGGGAGATCCGCGATACATCCTCAAATCAGTGATTGCAGAAGCGGAAGAGATGGGATTCGGTTTCAACACCGGTCCTGAGCTGGAATTTTTCCTTTTCAAAATGCTGGACGGGCGCCCGACGACCCTTTACCAGGACTACGGCGGGTACTTTGATCTGGCCCCTACGGATTCCGCCGAGGATGTGCGAAGGGACATCGTGTTTGCCCTCACCCAGATGGGATTCGAGATCGAGGCTTCCCACCACGAGGTGGCCGAGAGCCAGCACGAGATCGATTTCAAGTACAGCAACGCACTGGACACGGCCGACAAGGTCATCACGTTCAAGTTTGCCACAAAGACCCTCGCCCTGAACAAGGGGCTTCATGCAACCTTCATGGCCAAGCCTATCGGGGGGATCAACGGGAGCGGCATGCATACCCACATCTCCCTCTCAAAGAAAGGCAAGAACGCCTTCTACGATCCCAAGGGGGACCGCCAGCTCTCCGATACGGCAATCTATTCCATCGGGGGACTGCTGAAGCACGCCAGGGCAATCACACGGGTAGCAAATCCCACGATCAACTCGTACAAGCGACTGGTCCCCGGATACGAAGCCCCTGTGTACATTACCTGGAGCACCACCAACCGGTCTGCTCTCGTACGCGTTCCTGCCGCGAGGGGGAACAGCACGCGGGCCGAATTCAGGAGCCCGGATCCCATGTGCAACCCGTACCTCTGTTTTGCAGCCATGCTTGCCTCCGCACTGGACGGGATCAAGAAGAAGATAGAGCCGCCCGAGAGCACGGACGTGAACATCTACCACCTGTCGGAAGCGGAAAGGAAGAAGCGCGGTATCGAGATGCTTCCCGGGAGTCTTACCGAGGCGAATGCAGAACTGAACCGGGACACTGTACTCAAAAAGGTGATGGGCGATCATGTCATGGACGGACTGAACTCGATCGCCCAGATGGAAAGCGATCTCTATCGCCTGACCGTGCATCCCTGGGAACTCGACCGGTACCTTGCGAACTACTAATTTCTTCTCTTTTTCATCCTCTCTGCAAGTGGATTGCTCTTGTCCCTCCCTAATGATAATTAACAATCTTTATATAACATGGATAACTATTTCCTTCCACTAAGCGATGAAACCGGAACGAAGTCCGCCGGAAGACAGGTACCTCCTCTCTCACCTGATCACGACCCTGTTTCCGCAGCGTGTAAATCAGGAATGGCTGCCCTTTGACCCGCCTGGCGATATCGTGCAATCAGAAGATCCTTTACAGAATCGAAGATCCGATTCGATGCAGAAGGAGACCGGGAAGCCATGAAAATGATCCAGGCCTTAATCTGGGAAGATCGGTTTCCTTTCGTAAAAAGAGAATTGGAAAAATCAGGGATCTTTGGCATGAATGCCCGGGAAGTATCAGGCAGGGGCGAACAGGGGGGTATTCATCTCAAGTTCCGCGGCGGGATTCTGGATGTGGATCTTCTCCCGAAATTGAAGCTTGAAATTATTGTACACGATCGATTCGAGAATACCGTTGTGGATGCGATAAAAAAATCGGCTTATACGGGCAAACCCGGGGATGGGAGAATTTTTATTATTCCTGTGGAAGAGTCGATCAGGATCCGGACGAACGACGTGGAGGTCTGATATGTAATCCATATCCGGCCTCCCGCTAAATTCCGAATGGTCCTTAATCCCAAAGGACCTGAAATCTTTCCCCGTGCAGCGATGTGCACGAATTCGAACCAGCCGGACCCGGTCACCGGGTCCGGTCTCCACTATTTCTGTGGATATTCTTTCTATGAATGTGTTCCCTTTTTGCGCGGAGCAGATGTTCCCGTTCAATACGAGTACGGTGTTTATCCGTTCAATACAAATATGAAATAAATATAAATAATGGTGGAACATAACTTCCTTCTATCAAAAGGATCTCCATTTGATCCCTTGCATTTGCGGGGGCAGAAAATGGGAACAATCTGGTGAATGAAACAATGGCATTAGATACGGGAACTACAGCCTGGCTGCTGACCGCGACTGCGCTCGTGATGCTGATGACGCCCGGGGTGGGTTTTTTTTACGGCGGACTCGTCCGAAGAAAGAACTTCATCTCGATGGTGGCTCTCTCGTTCATCGTGTTCGCCCTCGTGAGCATCCAGTGGGTGCTGTTTGGCTATTCCCTGTCCTTCGGACAGGATATAGGTGGATTCATCGGAAATCTTGATTTCCTTGGCTTAAACGGCGTTGGGATGGAAGCAGGGGATGCAGGCTATCCACCCCTGCTCTTCGTCGCATTCCAGCTGGTCTTCGCTGCAATTGCCCTGGCGATTGTCACATCAGGATTTGCAGAACGGGTGAAATTATCGGCGTTCGTCGTATTCGCCCTGCTCTGGACAACCCTTGTCTATGACCCGCTGGCTCACTGGGCCTGGGGCGGGGGTTGGGCGATGGGGATCGGATCCCTTGATTTTGCCGGGGGCACGGTGGTGCACATCAGTTCCGGGTTTGCTGCACTCGCAGTTGCATTTGTAATTGGGAAACGTGCGGGATTCGGACAATACTCCATGGAGCCGCACAACATCCCGATGACATTGCTGGGAGCTGCACTGCTCTGGTTCGGATGGTTCGGGTTCAACGCCGGAAGTGCCCTTGCGGCAAACAGTCTTGCGGCCAGCGCATTCCTTGTGACAAATATCTCTGCTGCCGCCGGAGGACTTGCCTGGCTGGCGGCGAGCTGGGTCCGGGGCAAGCCGAGCTCCCTTGGGATGGTGAGCGGGGCCATTGCAGGCCTCGTGGCAATCACGCCTGCCGCAGGATATGTCACGGTCCCCGGCGCCATGGCAATCGGTCTCATCGCCGGGTTACTCTGCTATGGGTGCATGCTCTGGCGAATCCGGAAGGGCCTCGACGAGAGCCTGGACGCCTGGTCCATTCATGGCATGGGAGGCCTGTGGGGTGCCATTGCGACAGGTATTTTTGCCATGGCAGCCGTAAACGGATACTCCGGGTTACTGGAAGGGAACGTGGACCAGTTCCTCGCAAATGCTGTCGGAGCGTTTGCTGCCCTGATTTATGCCTTCGTGGTCACCCTGGTCCTTGCCAAGGTAGTGGACAAAGTAATCGGTCTCCGTGTTACGGAAGAGGAAGAATATGTCGGGCTTGACATCTCCCAGCACGGCGAACGGACATAGGTGGGGGTTGCCATGAAACTGATCAAAGCAATTATCCGCCCCGAACGTTTCGAATTCGTCAAGCGAGCCCTGGAAAATGCAGGAGCGTTCGGAATGACCGTGCATGAGGTGACCGGAAGAGGAGACCAGAAGGGCATCTCGCTCCAGTACAGGGGCGGAACCCTGGTCGTCGACCTGATCCCTAAAATCCAGGTCGAGGTCGTCGTGAAAGAAAATGATGCAGAAAGGATCATCGGGGTCATCCGGGAGGCTGCCTGGACCGGAAAGATCGGAGACGGAAGGATCTTCCTGATCCCGGTTGAACGCTCCATCAAGGTGCGGACCGGAGAGGAAGAAACCTGAAGGGCGACTCTTGCCCTTCCTATCCTGCCCCCTCCGGTTTTTTCTGATCAAACCTGAGATTTTCGATCCCCCGGCAGATTGACTCCTGACTCCCGGTTCCTGTACATCGCAGGAAAATCCGGATAACGACCGCCATGTACTGGCTAAAGTCTTATATACCTCCCTGACCACTCTCCTTAAACTCACTTTGCTTTCGCTCCGGTGACCATGACCTCGACGAACAATTTCCCTATCCCGCAATGATTGCGGTACTATGTCTCTCCCTTGTTCTTTTGGGCGCGGTCTCGGCGGATGATGTATTGATCGTCGATTTCTCGGCGAATCTGACCTCCGGAACTTCTCCTCTCACTGTCCTCTTCACCGATATTTCCACGATTCCGGGGAACGTCTATGACCGGACCTGGGTCCTGGGAGACGGAAGTGTCGTTTCTTCCGGTTCCGCAACGATTGTGCATACCTATGCGAATGCCGGGACATTCACCGTCCAGATGGACCGGACCGACGACGAGGGATATCATTCACGGATCAAGTACAGTTACATCACCGCCACATCCCCTACCCCAACGACGACTCCTACCGTAACTACTCCCGTGACCACCCCGACCAGCACGCCTGTCACTACCCCTCCCACAACATCCCCCACCACCGTTGTCACGACGATCGGTCCCACGACCTTTCCGACCACCGTCGTTCCTTCCATTCCCCCTGCCGAATTCTATGGAAGCGCCTCATCGCCAGGATCCCCGGTCCCTGTCGGATCCACGATTCAGGCGCGGATTGGGGAGCGGATTGCGGGAATCATCACCCTGTCCGCTCCCGGTGCCTACGGAGGATCGGGTCCATTCGATACGCGCCTGCGCGTCTACGCAACCGATGAAGAGGCAGAATCAGGATCCGCCGTCATCACGTTCTGGCTAAACGGTATCGTCCAGGCTCCTCAAACCGTATTGTTCCAGTCCGGATCCGTCCAGATCATGGATCTCGCCTTCCCTGCAATCTCCCCCACCACCACGGCTACCACGGTTCCCACAACCGTTCCCACGACATCCCAGACCCCGTCTCCCACTACCCCGATCCCCACCGGGACTACGTCCGGACGGCCGACGACATCTACCCCCACGGCACCTCCCACGACATCTCCGACCACTGCTCCCGTCACCACATCCACCACATCACCCACGTCCCCTCCCACTGCATCCCCCNNTCCGGACGTCCGACGACGTCTGCCACCACGGCACCTCCCACTACATCTCCGACCACTGCTCCCGTCACCACATCCACCACATCACCCACGTCCCCTCCCACTGCATCCCCCACCAGCCCGACCCCTACACGAACCACCACCGGGAGACCGACCACCGTTACCGCCACCCAGACCCCCACGATTGTGCCGGATATGAACATTCCGCTATCCACGGGCTGGAATTTCATCTCGATCCCGCGCAAACTCACACCCGGAGCGGACACAGGAACCATCTTTTCCGGAGTCGATACCGGTGGTCGCAGTATCTTCTACTTCAATGGTTCGTCCGCGAGCTGGGAGAGGATAACCTATTCCACACCTCTCCGGCCGCTCATCGGGATATGGATCTATTCCGAATCCGGAACGGTAGTCCCGCTATCGTTCGGAAGCCAGCAGGGAACGATCCAGGCTTCCCTCGCCACGGGGTGGAACGCGTTTGGAACCCCCAACCTCACCGGGGTTCCTGCCAGGGACGCCCTCGGTCCGCTGGACCGGAAATGGGAACGTGCCATCGGGTTCGATCCGGAAATCCAACTGTATGAGGTCACAATCGTGCTGGACGGCACTGGCAGCCATAGCGATACAATCCCGCTACAACCTGCAAAGGGATACTGGATTTATATGACCGGGAACGAGACTTACCAGGCCTTCATCCCCTCTGTCTGACGCAAACGCCCGTTTCAGAAGAAATAAATGGCTTGATGGGGAACCCAAACTGGTCGGATGCATCGTTCTCCCTGCGAGGCAGTCTCCCCCACCACTGCCAACCTCCTCATGGTTGCCCTCACGATCCTGCTGGCCGCCCTGGTCATTCTCCTATTCCAGTTGCCGCAATTCGATCTCGGATCGCTCTCGAAGACCCCCTCCTTCCTCGAGATCAGGAAGGTGAACCATCACAACGAGTACGGGAGCCTGAACTACGACTCCCGGGTGACCCTTTATCATAATGGTACCCGAAGCCTGGAGAACGACAACCTCTATGCGATCTTCTACCGGAACGATGAAAAAGTAGCCTGCGAAATCGAGACCCTGAACGGATACAATTTCGTCCCCAGCCACCATTGGGGTGTCCAGACTCTTGGGGGGCTCGGATGTTCCGGATCTACCTGGGATCCCTGCGAAAAGATTGCAATTGATTTTACCGACGGGACCTTCCGCCCCGGAGACCTGGTGACCGTGGAGATCTACGAGAGGCCTAAGAACATCCTTATTTCACGCAACTCAAGAACTGCATAGTCCCCCGTGCCGCAAGCCTTGCAATCCTGAGAGGTTCGGGAATCCTGCCATCCAGGATCAGATCCCGGCACAGACGCCCTGCATCCTGGTTCGAGATACCCTCGCACCGAAGAAATATTGTATGGCCATTGGGAAGCAGATAGGGTTGTCGTTCCCCGAGCCGGCAGTACCTGTCAAGGCGCACCGTATCGCCAGGAAAATGGCGGGATATTTCATCTTTCAGGCCCCCGGACTCCTCGTACGTGACCGAGACGACCGGTCTTCCGGTCTCCCTGCCGACTGTCACAGGGTCGATAATATTATACCATGCAATCAGGGACCCGCTGATCATGATGAGATTGATATCCTCGCGATCCAGGTTCCTGTAGAGAGAGATCACGCCCTCGGTGGCATCCATCCCGCCTACAGTGATCCTGTGAAACGCTATCCCGTCGATCCGAAAGTCCTTTCTCATCACCACACCTGCCAGCACCGAGGTGTCACGGGAAGTAAAACTCTCGGCAATTCCAAGGACCCGCAGCCCTTTCTTGGCAAGGTGCATGGAAGCACTTATGTTTGAGGATTTTTAAATATGATCTCGATGTCGATCGACCGGGAATCCGTCTGTGTCCTCATTCCCACCTTAAACGAAGCTCCCACCATCGGAGCCCTGATCCAGGATTTCAGGAGGTCCGGTTTTTCCAGGATTCTCGTGATCGACGGCCAGAGCACCGACAGTACCCGGGAAATTGCAGCCCAGTCGGGGGCCCGGGTGGTGGTGCAGAAGTCACGCGGAAAAGGAAATGCCCTGATCGAGGCCTTTTCGGAGATCGAACAGCCTTACGTCCTGATGGTCGACGGGGACGGCACCTATTCGGTTCTTGATGCGGACAGGATGCTCCAACCCCTCCTGGAAGGATATGACCAGGTCATCGGCAACCGGCTCATCGAGGAGAACCGGAAAGCCTTCTCAAGGCTCAATTTTTTTGGGAACAATATCCTCAACCGGCTCTTCAAACTGGCCCATTCTGTGTTCCTGTTCGATATCCTGTCAGGATACAGGGCATTCACGCTTGAGGCCATTAAGAAGATGCACCTGAAAGAGGCCGGGTTCGGAATCGAGACCGAGATCTCGGCGGAGGCGGTCAGGAGCGGGCAGAAGATCAGGGTCATCCCAATCCGCTATGGCAGGAGACCCGTTTCGTCCCCCACCAAGTTGAATCCCTTCCACGACGGGTTCAAGATTATGACCACCATCTACCGACTGGCCCGGATGAACAACCCGCTCTTCTATTTCGGGCTCATCGGCGTCATCATCACCATCGCAGGAATCTTCACGGGTATCTTTGTCATTCTCGAATGGTTAAAGCAGATCGAGCACCTGCCGCTTGCGATCCTCACGGTCCTGTTAATCGTGCTCGGGTTCCAGATCTTCATGTTCGGGATCCTCTCCGATATGATGCTTTCCCTCCATCGCGATATGGTCCAGGAGATCCAGGATCTGGAACGACGCCGGGAACGGTATCAGTAAGGTCGCTGACACCGATCCGATTTCCGCCTCCCACGAGGAATTCTCTCCTGCAGGATTAAATGGAGGGTCTATCCCCGTGATGCAGACACAGAAAAATCGGTCAATGACACGAGTTCATTCCGGCGCCCCGATCTCTCCATCCGGGCTGAAAAGAATCTTTATCTGGGAAGGGCACGATATGATTGTGCAATTTCGCGATAGTAGTCTAGCGGTAGGACNNCGGGTTCGATCCCCGGCTATCGCATACCGATCATGACCGAAGACGAAGAGGAACTTTTTGCCCTGCGAATTATCGCAGAGAATCGCAGAGGCGTTCTTCGGGATATTTCTACCGTAGTGGCCCGCCACGAAGCCAACATACTGATGATCCACCAGGATATCTTCGATTCCGGGTCCTTCAAAGGGCTGGCCGAACTCTACATGGAATACGAGGAGGGACTGGACCGGGAGGCGATGATCGGGAGTCTCCTCGAGATCCCCTCGGTCAAAGAAGCGACTCCTGTCGAGCCCTTCAGCCACATCTATGGTACCCGCGTGATCATCATAGGTGGGGGAGCCCAGGTGGCCCAGGTGGCCCTCGGTGCGGTGAACGAAGCGGACCGGCATAACATCCGGGGGGAACGGATCTCGGTGGATACGATCCCGCTGGTGGGTGAGAAGACCGTCGCCCAGGCCGTCGATGCCGTAACCCGTCTGCCAAGGGCCGCAATCCTGGTGATGGCCGGGTCCCTGATGGGAGGAGAGATCTCGCAAGCGGTGGACAGGGTGAAGGAGGCAGGAATCCCTGTCATTGCATTGAAAATGGCGGGAAGCGTGCCTGATCACGCGGACATGGTAGTGACAGATCCCATCCAGGCCGGGGTCTTTGCAGTCATGCATGTGAGTTCCAAGGCAGTTTTCGACATCAACAGGGTCCGGGGTCGAGAGTTCTGAATGGATCGCGTAGAACACGCCGTCGAGATTCTCCGGCATGACGGAACCGTCGTATACCCTACCGATACCATTTACGGACTGGGCGCAGACGCCTTCTCAGACGAGGCCATTCTCAAGGTATACGAGGCGAAACGCCGCCCTCTTTCGGAACCGATCTCCATTGCGGTGAGTTGCTGCGACATGCTGTTCGGCGTGGCTAAGGTGGATGAGGAATCTCTCGAATTCATCGGCGAGTTCCTGCCCGGCCCTTTCACCGTGGTGCTCCCTGCCCGAAACTCGGTTCCCCCCATCCTCACCGGAGGAACCGGGATGATTGGAATCCGCCTGCCTGCGCATCCCCTGGCGATCCGGATCATCCACCTGCTCGACTCCCCCATAACGTCCACAAGTGCCAACATGCATGGGGCGAAAGACCCCGCCAGCCCGGATGAATGCCATGTTCCCTGCGATTTCCTCCTCGATGCAGGGAGACTTCCGGGGACTTCCAGCACAGTGGTGGATATGGTGAACCGGCAGATCCTCCGTCGCGGAGCCCGGGCCGAAGAGGTGGATGCCTATTTTTCCAGGACCGCTGATCGCCGATGATCCAAAAACCCATCCGCCTCCGGGACTTTGTCGAGGACCGTGACGGCTGGATCTACGCGGTTTCCACCTATGACAACCGGGAGAAGGTGGGCTGCCTTCTCCGGTATGTTCCGGATACGGAGGGAGAACGGGTAAATCCGGAAGGGACCCGGTTCCGGAAACTCGATTTTTCCGATGCGTTCGATCTCATCTCCCGGGAAAAGCCGGAATACCTGGACGTGGTTCACAGGATTCCCCGTTGCGATATCCGGAAAGTATACAAACCCGAAGAGGAGATCGGGGCGATCGCGGTCCGCGAACCGAGGATAAGGAAGCTCATCGATCTTTTCAGGCTCCCGGATTGCACCATCGGATGTACGGGTTCCTTTCTTTGCGGCCTTGAAAACGTGCATTCGGATATCGACCTCGTGGTATACGGGAAGACCTGGTTCCGTGCCCAGGAACTGCTTCGATCCGCCACTCTTAACGGCAATCTTCCCCCGATCGACAGCGGGACCTGGCAGAAGATCTATGCGAAACGCAATCCCGAGCTCCCGTTTTTGGAGTTCCTCCTTCATGAAAAGAGGAAGTGGAACAGGGGCCAGATCGATAGTACCTACTTCGATCTGCTTTTCACCAGGTCCTACGAGGAACTGAACTCCCTTTCCCTCTCGAAAGGCGAGAAACTTGGCGGGACGACCATCGAGGCGGTGGTGACAGATGCGTCCCTCGCCAACGACAGCCCCGCGATCTATCTCGTGGAACACGAGGAGATTGCGAGGGTCCTCTCCTTCACCCATACCTACAGCGGACAGGCCCTATCGGGAGAACGGATCCAGGCAAAGGGGGTCTGCGAGCAGCATGGAGATGAACGGTGGCTGATCGTGGGAACCACCCGGGAAGCGCGGGGAGAGTTCATCCGATCTCTCTCGCTGTTGGAAGAATCCCAGGCTGGATCAGGCTGATCCGCTACCGTCCTCCAAATGCCCTCGTGATCGGTAAAGACACCCCTCTGGTCGAAAGATGTGGAGACGGCCGATTCGGGCAGCAATCAATGCCCGATCGTCGGAAATAAAAGATCAGGGTCGTGGATCTTTACAAGAGATCGGAGAGCCTCCTCGATTGCGGAGAACATCGATCTTCGTGGATACAGCGTCCGCACGGAGGACATGCAGGCTTCGCGGGCTTCTTTCCCGACACTATCTGTCTGGCCGTCCTGAGTGCATTGAGGAATCTCCGGCGGTCGATGGGAAGCGGCCGGCACACCCTTGACAGACCGCTCGGGATATATTCCACGGCCCCGGTCGGGATCTCATCTCCGGTCATCTCCTCAAGGCAGGTGAGATACCCAAAGAGCCTGATCCTGTCCGCAGGGTAGATGCCGGTTGCGGGTGCGGGAGCTGCCCGGACAATGGAGAAACAGGGATCTCCCCCGCATACCTTGTCCACTACGCCGAAGATCCCCAGGGCATCGGAGCGTACCGCAACGTCTGTCTCCCGGGACTCGGGCCAGGGTCCTCCGGCACGGCAAATGACAAGGCACTCTTCCAGGTAGTTCCGGAGGCGGGGATCGATTCCAGGATTCACGGCAAGGCACTCCTCCCAGATCGCAGTTCCGTCCGTGCCGTCGCCCAGGTGGTATGAGATCTGTTTGCAGACGGTATATCTTCCGCTTTCGCTCCTTTCTCCGCCGCATTCGCGGTCGATATAAAAACGGAGCGGGCAGGATGCCGTCCTGGCGACGGCAGAAATTGAAATCCCCTTCCTATTGTCTTCGTCTGTGGTCGCCATTGGTCCCGGGTCTCCCTTTGGATACTCCGGGTTTGTTCCCTTCGCTGGTAAGTATTTTGATTCGATTCGTCCGGAATGAGGGTCAGCGGGAATGGGAAAAACCGAATAAATCTCCCGGGAAGGATTAATCCCGCATCGTCTCCAATCTGGATACATGACTTCGCAAGAGATTGCGGTGAATATCCCCTCCACGCTCGATCCGGTCTACAGCAACATGATCCAGATCGCGT
>DAEV01000032.1 GCA_002509495.1 Methanolinea sp. UBA473
CGATCTGCTACTGCGTGGACTGCACGACCAAGAACCCGGTATTTGTCACGCCCGGGCAGCTCCCCCCGAGCTTCATGTTCCACCTGATCCGCTTCGCCCACATTGCGGACTCCTGCGTGAACTGCGGCCAGTGCCAGGAACTCTGTCCTGCAGAGATCCCGAACGCGCTGTTCATGCATGCCCAGCAGACCGAGCTCGAGAAGATGTTCGGCCACGTGCCGGGTGTCGACATGTCACTTCCCCTCCTTGCACTCGTAGAGGAGAGGGAAGAGCGGGACCGTCTCTCCGCAACCGGGAGCGACCAGATCTTCGACCTCTTCAAGTGAAGAGGTAACTACCTTTTTTTCCGGAATTGTATCCCGGGTGAATCTTCTGCTGCCGGTATGTCCGGCATCCCGACGGATGGAGGAACAAGTCCTGCCTGTACGCGATTCCCGGGCGATTTGGGACGGATCGATGACAGGGAGGGAGTCGATTACCCGGGAAACGTTACCATAATACGATACCTTAAATACAGATTTGTTAAATGATACGATCGGAGGTTACCATGACCCCAGAAGATTATAAGAAAATTATTACCATGGCAATCAATCGTGAGGTGGAGTCCTATACATTCTATCGGGGGGTATCCGACAAGGTGAAGGACGCCAACTTAAAGAAGCTCTTTGCGGAGCTTGCCGGAGAGGAGACCAAGCACCGGGAGTTCCTCCAGGGACTGCTATCCCAGGAGATCAAGGCACTCAAGTTCAGCGCCACCAAGGACTACAAGGTCGGAGACACGATCAAGACCCCGGCGCTCAGCCCGGACATGAAGCCGATCGACGGCCTGGTGGTTGCCATCAAGAAAGAGCTGGAAGCCATGCAGATGTACACCCAGCTGTCCAACAACAGCACCGATGCCGAACAGAAGAAGATGTTTTCCGAGCTTGCGAGCATGGAACGCGGGCACAAGAGCCGTCTCGAAGACATCTATACAAACATGGCATTCCCCGAGGTCTGGTAAGGCCCCGGCTTTCTCTTTTTTCCTGTGGATCCTTCTCCTCTGCGATCCTGCCTTTTCGATGAATTATCCGTTCCGGTTCGGGAATATGCCGGATGGTTGCCTTCCCAAAGGACATATCCCAAAGAAGGAGGGATGTAGTTGAGTCCGGACGTTCGTGGAGTTCTCCGGGAAGGCCACGGGTCTTTTCCGCAGGTTCCTGCAAAGGGTGAAAAAGGGGGAAGAGTGAGAGGTAGGAATTATTTCCGGCGATGCACCATTCCCAGCACGAGGGCTGCGACAGCAAGTCCGGAGAGTGCCACGAACGGGCTCATCGGTGACCTGGTGGGAGTCGGGGTAGGTACGGGGTTCAGGGTTGCATAGAGGTCGACGGTCTCCCCTTTCCCGGGATAGCGATCGATTGTTGCGGTGTAGGGTGTATACCCGTTCATGGTCACGGTGAAGGTCTTGTAGGGGGTCCCCGTGGTGTAGACCTGGACGGACAGGATTCCCTGGTTGATCGTCCCTTTCACCTCGTTGTCGAACATCACCATAGCACCGTCGACGTTGCAGTGCACCGTGTACCATCCGATATCCCCGCCGATCACGACCGGCTGGGTGGGTTGCACCGGGTTCAGGGTCGCATAGAGGTCGAGGGTCTCGCCCTTGCCCGGGACGGAGGGGATCGAATCGGAGAACGAGGTGTAACCATCCATCTGCACGGAGTAGGTCGAGTAGGGAGTTCCGGTTGTGTACGCCGCTACATAGAGCACTCCGCCCTGGATAACCCCCTTGTAGTCCCCGTCAAAATACACGTTTGCGCCGTCGACGTTGCAGTGCACCGCATACCAGCCCTGGTCCCCTCCGATTGGGGGCTGGGCTGCCGCCGGCAGTGCACAGATTCCAAAGAGAACCAGTACAAGGCTGATTGCCAGGATTCGGAAAACTTTTTTCATCGTAATTTCTCCTGTTCGAAGTAAAGGTACACACCGCATTATATCTTTTCTCCTGTCAGGACATAGGGGCGGGAGTAGAATGCCCGCACGTCAGATACCTTTTTGCATATCCTGTCATTCCTCTTTTATATGGACGGGGGGGAAGCGGGTGCCAGCGAGTTGATCGGTACCATCTCTTTGCGGGGAATTGAGTGGTTCTTTTTTCAGGATCCTGGATGCAGAACCTTGTAGGTGTCATTCCATTCGGCACGGCACCAGCGTCCATCGCGAATCCACAAGCCCTCCGGATAACTCCAACCACGAATTGCGTTCCTGAACCAGTACCGGTGCTGAAGATACCGGGAAAAAAAGAAAACCGGGTTCAACAACCGATTCAATCGACCAGAATCGGATGGTAAATCCCGGGTGCTGTGATCTTCGAATTGTACGACATCTGTTTCTGGAAGAGGACGATCGCTCCGGACGCAGTTGTGCTCTCGGAGTACACGAGGTCCGCCGATTTTTCCGGCGGGTATGTGAGTCTTCCTTCCATGATGTGGACGTTGATGTTTGCTGCCGCAGAACCGATGGCTGGCGAACCGGGTGTCACCCCCGACAGGATGATCCCATAGTTCACTTCCACACCGGGATCGGACACGGGGAACGGCCACCCTTCTCCTTCATAGGGATTCCACGCCGTGTTCGCGGCCATGATGTGGCGTTCCTCGACGTCGGTCGTAAACGCGCCCTCATAGAGGTCGACCTCGCTTCCCATCTCGACCACGTTGCAGAACGGCGGGACATAGCTGTAGTACCCTCCGGCGAACGGGCAGATCAGGAGAAACTCTGCCGGGAACATGGTCCCCGCCCCGTCGAGGAGAATATCCTCCTCCGAAGTCATGCGACCCGTGTCGTCCGCGACGAACGATACGACCTTCTGGGCCTCGACGTTGAACTGGTTGGCCTCCTTCCTGGCGGTATCGATCTCGAGACTCTTTGCGTAGGTCGTGAATCCCTGATCTGCGATCGTATCCTCGCTGTAGGAACTCACGTAGTAGTCGTGAGCGAAATCATAGAGCGGAGTGAACTCCTCGAGCCCGCAGTACCCGCAGTTGACCTCCTGCCAGACCATCGCGTCGTTCTCGGTCATTATGCCGACAGCGTCCACGGAAGTCGCCGTGGTGAACCCCTGGGTCTCCGCCGTCTCGGGCATCCCGGGGTCGGCCGCGGCGGACCCGACCGTTGCAACGATAAGAATCAGGACAATAAAAATGGTTTTCTTCATGCTGCCTCCTATCCTTCGTTTCGATGCTGAATTCGTTTCAGCGAGGCAGATGTAAGACTGAGAACAGATAAAAATTTCGATTAAACTGTGGCGGTTGAATTGCCAGGACCGGGCGAATTTTCGAGTTTGGGAAAGGAAGAGACGATCCCTGGAGATCAGTCGTACTCGCGCCAGGTATGGTTGCACGCCACGCAGCGGAAAAACCGGACCTCGCTCTCGTCGGCCGCCCTGAGCTGCCGGAGCCACCAGAACGCAAGATTATGCTCGCACTTCGGGCACTTGGTCGCGATGGTGGGCAGCGTCCTGATGGTCTCCTCCTCCTCCACGATCACGATCTCCCGCTCGCGCCGCTCCCTCCTGATCTGCATCTGATCGCCCGCGACTATCTTGCGGATATATCCGCATTTCCGGCATTTTAACTGGCCTGCAGAGGATATCATCAGGCTTTGGCACTCAGGACAGAACATTGTGCGATAGTATGCGCCATCATTCGAGATTAACTCTTGGTTCGTAACGTTTTTTTTGAATTTCTTATTCCGGGCAGCCCTCCCCCGAGTATCCCATCAACACCTTTTTTCTCCCTCGCGGGATAAATGGTAGGTAAATGATTGAGCTCCTGATCCTCGCGTCCTGCCTTTTTTTCCTTGCATTCCTCGTTCCCTGGCGATTCCGGAACTATTGCGCGATCCTTGGGTGGACGGGCATGGTGCTCTTTCTCTTTGCAGAGGTTCCCTACTACCTCTCCATCAACAACCTTCTCTATCCTGCCATCGCGGTGCTCTCGGTGCCGTTCCTGGCAATCACCGCCCTATATCTCATCCGGCAGGACCAGAGGGTCCTCAAGCTCTCCACGGCCGCCGCAGTCGCCTTCCTCATTTATGCGCCGTTTGAGTTCACACCCCTCGGGGAATGGCTCATCTCGGTAGTAGTGGGGGAGACCGTGTGGCTGATCCAGTCTCTCGGGTATCCTGTCGATCTCGTGGCGTGGGACATGATCCAGAGGAACGGGTTCCGGGTTCAGATCATCCTCGCCTGCACCGGGATCCAGGCCATCGCCATCATGCTCGGCGTAGTGAGCGCAGTTCCGACCACGACGCGCCAGAAGACCCTCTCGTTCCTGTTGATCGTGCCCACCATCTATCTCTTAAACCTTGTCAGGAACGCCGCGGTGATCATCGCGTACACCGGGCAGTGGTTCCCGTACATTCCTGAGATCGCCGGCAACGGGGAACCGGGATACGAGAGCTTCTTCTGGGCCCACAACGTCATCGCGGAACTCCTGGCGCTCCTGCTCCTGATCGGAATTGCCTACGGTCTTTTCCGCATCATCCCCACACTTGCGGACTATGCGGCGGGCCTGGTCCGGCTCTATGCCGGCGAGATCAGGAGAGCCGTTTATAAAGATAGATGATCCGCTGCAGGGCAGACAGGTTCGTGCACATAGCGATTACGATCACCGACACCCAGATGAACCCCGAGAGCCCGCCCAGCAGCAGTACTAGGAACGTCTCCGGACGGCCGAAGAATCCCACACCTTCCAGGGGATCCTCGATCTTGCCCTGAACCCGTTCCTGGAATCCTATCTCGGCGTACACGACCGGCTTGATGAAGGTGTTCATCAGGGAACCTGTGATCGCGACTGCCACGATCGCAAAGTCTGCGAGGGGTGGCAGGGGGAAGATCCGTGTGAGGATGGCCACCCCCGAGATCCCGATCCCGAGAAGGACGAGGGCATCCACGTACTTGTCGACAATCCAGTCGAACACCGCCCCGAACCGGGTCTGGTGGTCCGTCTGCCGGGCGACGCTTCCGTCCACGAGATCCAGGACAGCCGAGAGGAAGAGTGCTGCGCACCCCGCCGGAAACATCTGCCGGGAGAAAAGATAGGCGCAGAGGATCCCGAAGAGGAGGGCGAGGAGGGAAACCTGGTTGGGGGTAACGCCGTGCCGCGAGAAGAACGTTGCCACCGGGTCGAGGTAGCGCATGAACCTCGGCCGGAGGGCAGTGATATTCATAATAAAATACCGGGCGGGAGTCCCAATATAATTATCCTGCCCGCGGAAGGCCTGCCCGGGCAGGGTCTTTTTATCTCCGGATAGGGTGGATCCGCAGCGATTTTGGGGTTTGCGAACTTCTATATCGAAGCAACACGAAAAGGGTGATACAGAGGAGAGACTATTGGCGGAGAGAAAAGAACGGCCGCACGTCCTGATGATGTCCGAGATCACGGTGGATGGCAAGCTTACGCTGAAAAGGGGTGCGTCTTCCAAGATCCTGATGAAATACATGGACCACGCCACCGAGATCCTCCTTCACCGGACCCGGGCGGATTATGACGCCATCATGGTTGGCTCCAATACGATCAGGATCGACAATTCCTTCCTCACCGTCCGCCTTGTGGAGGGGAAGAGCCCGCTCCGGGTGATTCCGAGCAGTATGGCGGATATTCCCCCTGATGCGAACGTTCTCGGCCCCGACGCACCTACGGTGGTCGCAGTCTGCGGGAAGGCTCCGCAGGACCGGGTCCGTGCCATCAGGGAGAGGGGGGTTCATCTGGTGGTGGCGGGCGATGACCACGTGGACCTTCCCCTGCTGATGCAGACCCTCTACCGCGAGTTCGGGGTCCGGAAGCTGATGATCGAGGGGGGGCCGACACTGAACTGGCACATGCTTCACCACAGGCTCGTGGACGAGATCAGGCTGATCCATCTTCCCTTCATCGTGGGAGGAGCCGATACGCCGTCGCTTGTCGGGGGGATGCATATCGAGAATGAGGCAGAGATGATCCGGCTCACCCTCAAGAACCATTACCTGTGCGGGACGAACCTGGTGACCGAGTATGACGTCTGCTATCCCGGGGAGGGAGGCGTACATGCCGGAGAACCCGGAGAGTGAGAGGCAGCGCATCAGAAGGAACAAGGTTCTTTTTCTTCTCTTTATTGGAGGGCTTATCCTGTGTGCCGTTGCCCTCTCTTTGTTCCTTTCGGGATATCCCAGGGAATTCGGCATCTCGATCATCCGGGTCGAGGGAGAGATCGTAACGGGAGACGGTTCCGGTAGCGGATACATCGGGAGCGAGTATGTCGGGCGGCAGATCCGGCAGGCCGCGGACGATCCCATGGTGGACGCGATCGTCCTCCGTGTAAACAGTCCCGGAGGCACCCCGGCCGGGGCACAGGAGATCGTCGGGGATATCCGGTATGCCCGGGACAGGAAGCCCGTGGTAGTCTCGATGGGTGACATGGCCACCTCTGCAGCCTATTACATCAGCGCCTTTGCAGACCGCATCTATGCCGATCCGGATACCATCACCGGCGGGATCGGAACCTCCTGGACGTTTATGGACATCAGTGGCTGGATGAGATCCGAAAATCTCTCGGTGGAAGTGGTGAAATCGGGAAGCATGAAGGATATGGGCTCGGATTTACGACCCCTTACCGATGAGGAGAGGGAATACGCCCAGCAGATCGTGGACGAGAGTTCGGCCAGGTTCCTCCGCGACGTCCTCTCGCAGAGGCAGGTGAACAGGAGTCTGATCGAGGACGCCAGCCTATTCCGGGGGGAACAGGCCATCGAGATCGGGCTCGTGGACGAGATCGGAAATCTCAACGATGCCATCGACGGAGCCCGGAAACTTGCAGAGAATTGAGGAGGGCTATCGTCCGGCCCAACCGTATGGGGTCTAGATCATATGGATCGGGTCCGCCTTCATGAACTCGCGGCAGACCGTGGTGGCGTACTGGCCAGGATTCAGAGTGAAGGAAAGCAAGACGTCTTTCCCGGTGATCGCGGACCCGACCTCAGCGGAAAGCGCAACAGGACGGAGTGCGCCGTCATACCCGGTACGTAATAAAGAGGAAGCCCTGGCAAAGTGATCCGGGCAGATCCCGCGCTCCTCCAGGAGTGAGGCCATGATCCTGTCATCCTCCCCGGCGGGAGCGACAGGATTGCTGCCGGGCATGAAGAGTGCGATCCGGCAGCGGCCGCGTGAAACCTGCAGGGCGGCGGCAGCCCGGGTGGCGGGGGCAACCCGGTCCTCCCGCCCGTTCTCGAAGAGCAGGCGGTCCCCCACCTCCGGATCAGCCAGTGCGGCACCGCGCCCGAGCCTCTGGGAGAGGGTCATGTTGAAGAGGTACGACTGGAATGCGGAGACGAACATGGAAAGGAGGCGCGGAGGCAGGGAGAGGATTGCTCCACGGAAGTCTCCGGGATTTCCTGAAAGATGGTGGAGCATCGCCCGTTCAAAGGAAAGCGGAACGGGGAACCTGTGCAGCGCCGCCCGGGGATCCCCGTCTTCATGGAATTCCCGGCGGGCCTGTCTGACCTCCTCCGACTCTCCGGGGAAGGCCAGGCCCACATAACAGTCCACGGCGCCCTTGTAATCCCCTTTTAAGATAAACTCCCCGACCAGGTGAGTAATGGGGCGAACGACGCCGAACCTCTGCGGCCCGAAATAATTGGGCAATGCCCTGGCACATACGGATGATACTGCGGCAACCTGATCCACAAGGTCCGGAGCGGCCGTATCGCGTATGGTGATGAGAAACCGGTTTGCCTGGTGCGATCCGAACGTGAGCGGCTGGTGGGACCTCCCTACGGGTTCCAGGTCAACATCCTTCAGCCTTACCCTCTCGATCTCCCCTGCGGATACGTCGTAAAGGGAGAGGAGCTGGCTGGTCACCGCATGCTTGTCCTTGGTCCCCGTCCACCCGATCCTCCGGTGGGATATGCCAAGTTGTTTCGCGATCTCTTTTACGGCCCGTTGCAGGTCCCAGTCCGTCTTGGTAAGGCGGCAGATGAGGTAAGACCCCTCGCTGCCCACCCTGGCCGGCACCTCCTCGACCCGGAAGTCTTCCGGGTGGGTACGCAGTTTACCTCCAATCCCGGGGGTATCGCTGGCATAGTACCACATCCCGAGGGTTTGTTCAAGCGGATACGGGCTCTCTTTCATGGCTGTGTTCCCGGTCAGAGAAGCGGAAGCGAGCTGGTGATCCGGTCCAGGTCATCGCTTTTGGCAGGGCCAAGGCCCAGTGCCGTCACAGTGCCAGGGGGGATCTCGGTGAGCCCGGCGTCCTGCACAAGGGCTGTCGGGATCCCCGCACCCTCCGCGAGTGTCCGGATCTCGAGGAGGGCCCGCTCGGAAGTGACCTTCAGGACCACCTTCTTCTGCCCTTCCTGCAGCCACTTCTTCCTGGACGCGGGATCCGACCGCTCAAACGCGATCACCGCCGCGTGGGCTGCCTGGGCGCAGGTCTTACCGCAGCTCATCTTCAGGTCGGTCCTCACCACCAGGCACTGTTTCCATTCAAACCGGGGTTCTTTCTCCATCGGATCGGTACATTTCTCGCCGTGAGATGAAAATAGGTCTCCTTCCAGAACGAAGGGGCTCCGCCCCTTCATATCGCGAGGGGCTTCGCCCCTTCGAACTCCGGGCTGCCTCAGGATTTTCCGGGAGGTTTTTCCGTTAAAGTACCACATCTCCAAGTATGTGGGGGCTGTCGCCCCCACACCCCCACACGTGATGCACTCCGCCGCCCCCGACGGGGCGCCCCCGCGGCGGATTCAACCTAATGTACGGGGGATCTACCTTAGCACATGGGTTTATCGCAATGCGGGGGTGGCCACAGCGGCGGGGCGAAGCCCCTGGAG
>DAEV01000106.1 GCA_002509495.1 Methanolinea sp. UBA473
TGTACACGCCTTCGCTATTCAGGTTATGAAATTCATGTTGAAAGAGTACCCCCAGTATTGAGGATTAAAGTGTTGAAAATTGGTGCTGGGTACATGGGGGTTGCTAATTTAGAAGTTCAAGCCAAAGGTGCAGCAAATCCATATCGTAGTTTACATGTCCAAACTACAAAAGAGGAGGCTCTACAAGATGCTATATCTGGATTTTTTGCATTCCTGAAAGAAGGCTCTGAAGTAACTGAAGTGGAAGATTGGTGATCCCCAATCTTTCTCTTCGCGCCAACCAACCGCGACTTATCTCCCGTCCTTAAACATATCGATCCACCGTCAACTAATCAGAACCTGTTTTATTTATCATCCGGATGAGTTCATCTCCGTCCTCAACCGACTGGAGACGCTGCTCCCCGATCACGAGAGTCCTGCCAATTTTCTTCTGCTTTGCATAATCGGTGAGCACGCACATGGCATGCATCCCCGTTACCTGGGAGATGTTGCCGATCAGTGCAGCGCGCTTGACCACCTTCTGCGAGGTGCCATATCCGGTCAGGATGGAATGGTCCGAGACCTCGATCAGGGCCTGGAACGGGGCCCTGTGCATGGCATGGAGGGTGGCGCCGATCCGCTCCAGGAATCCCATGGGGACCTCTTCATTGCCCTGTTCGGGCTCTTCTTCAAAGACGGACCTGTATTTGAGCAGATCGATGGACCGGACCAGTGCGGAGTCAAAGATCTCCTCGATTTTCTGGGCGATTTCGAGCGTGGTTCCCATCCCGACCTCGTACTTGCTGATGGTCCGGCGGGAGACCCCGAGGAGGTTGCCGAGATCCCCGAGCGACAGGTTTCGCTTTTCGCGAAGTTCCCTCATAACCTCGCCGTTGATATTGACATAAAGCCCTCCGGGAGAGGCGTATACGAGGGGAGGGACCCCTTCCACGAACGCATCATACAGGGTGGATACGCTGATCGCATAGATGCCATACCTGAGATAGACCGCTCCACGCGCCAGCTCCGTGTCTCTCGCCCGGTCCCCGATGATGAAGGGCGATGCCTTCAGGTACCGCGCGATATGGTCCAGGTCCCTGGCGGTCTCTTCGCTAACACTATCGATGTGGGAGACTACCTTGATTACCAGGGTCGTGTCCTTTGCGTTTGCGATGAGGTCAAAACTCCGCGGTCTCATGCTGAATCGTTCCGAAACGCGGAAACCGGCCATGAGAAGGACGCTGACCACCATCTGCAGGAGGCGTTCCTGTGACATTCCTTGAACGAATGGATATACTTCGGAGAATATAAATAATGATTGAACATGCGCATCGGGATTGACGACACCGACTCGCCCAGGGGTATGTGCACCACCTACCTTGGGGCGGTGCTTGCGGATCGCCTCAGGCGTGCAAGGATACCGGTAAGGGAGGCCAGGCTCGTGCGACTCAATCCGAACGTTCTCTATAAAACCCGTGGGAACGCGGCAATCTGCCTCGAAACAGGTGGGAATTTCCGCGAGGTCTTCCGGATGGCCTGCCAGGCAGTCGAGGATTTCGGAGAACTCGCGCAGGAAGAGACCCGTCCCGGGGTTGTCGTGGTGAACCATCCTCCCCCTCCTGAGTTCTACCGCAGGGCAGTCCAGGATTTCTGTACGCTCGATGAGGCGATGGCAATTCTCGAAACTGCCGGCGCCCTCTATAAAGGCTGGAATGGTGGCAGGGGACTTATCGGCGCCACCGCAGCGGTATGCAGCCGGTTCCCGGATTCCACCTACGAATTACTGGCATACCGGGACCAGAAGAACTGGGGCACTCCCAGATCCGTCGAACGGGAGAGCCTCTTCGCAGCCGAAGCCCATACTTACCCCCATACGTGGGACACGGTCGACCGGGAAGACGGTGTCGTGGTCTGCGTCCCTCACACTCCCGATCCCGTGCTCTTCGGGATCCGTGGGGAGAGGCCGGGCTGGATCTCCTTTGCAAGGGAGTACGTGCATTCCGAAAAGCCCGCGCTCGAACAGACGTGGGTTACAAACCAGGGGACGGATGCCCATCTGGTTCCCGGGCGGATCGGCCGCCTCCAGGAGGGTCGCTCCTACCTGCTCCCCGGAATGGTCGCAACCGTTCCGGTTACGGGGGAGGGCGGTCACGTCTCTTTCTTCCTCCGGGACGAAAGCGGCCAGGTCCGCTGCATGGCATATGAACCTACCAAGGGATTCCGGGACCTCATAAGGGGCCTCCGGCCGGGGGACAGCCTGGTGGTTGCAGGAAGTTACAAAAGGGAGAGCATCAACCTCGAGAAACTCCTGATCCGAAGCCTTTACGGGGAAATTTCAAGGAAACCACCCCGCTGTGAGCGGTGCGGGAAACGAATGACAAGTGCGGGCACGGGGAAGGGATACAAATGCCGCAAATGCGGGGGGAGGGCATCCACTCCCGAGATCGTTACGATCGAAAGGATTCTATCTCCAGGCTGGTACGAGGTCCCGCCCATCGCCAGGAGGCACCTGGCCCGGCCGCTCTGCCGCGGACCCCCCGTAATCCCTGCAGATGCTCCCGGGAACGACCCGGACGAGTAATGTCCTCCCGCGGGGCCAGGGCTCCGCCTGCACCGTGGGGAAAACCTATCGTTCACCGTACCCCACCTGGTACCTATGCAGTGCAGTGATCCGGTCGAACAGGTGCTCTTAAAGCCAGGGATGACTGTGGGAGAACTCGTCTCGGCCCTTGGGCGCGCAGGAGCCTACAACGGCGGGGCTCTTGCCCGTGCGGCGGACATCTACGAGGGCATGCTCCGGGACAGGCAGGCAGTAAGGTTCCTGGGGCTGGCCGGTGCGATGGTCCCCGCGGGTATGGGCCGGATCGTCAGCGACCTGATCGACGGGGGACACGTGGATGTTCTCGTCTCCACCGGGGCGAATTTAACTCACGACATCATCGAGTCCCTCGGATGCCGGCATTATCATGGGACAGCCGTCTGCTCTGATGTGGCCTTAAGGGACGAGGAGATCAACCGGATTTACGATGTGTTCCTCCCGAACGATGCGTTCATTAAATTTGAAGAGTTCATGCAGGAAGTCTTCTCTGAACTCCCCCCTTCCGCCCCCCTGACGATCGCCGGGCTGCTGGCCGTGATCGGATCGAAGCTGGATTCGGGGATCCTTGCATCCGCCACCCGGGGGAATATCCCGGTTTACTGTCCTGCCATCGCGGACTCCATGATCGGCCTCCAGTTCTGGCTCTTCTCCCAGACGAACAGGGTTACGGTGGATGCATTCCGCGACATGCAGGCCCTGCTCTCGACATGCTTCGATGCCAAGCGGGCCGGAGCACTTCTTATCGGCGGAGGGGTGCCCAAGAACTTTATCCTCCAGAGCATGCTGATGACCCCGCGGGGATTTGACTACGCGGTCCAGCTGACCGGGGACCGCCCGGACCTCGGCGGGCTTTCGGGAGCCACCCTGGACGAAGCCCGCTCCTGGGGAAAGATTACCGGGGATGCCCGGGCAGTGACGGTATACGGGGATGCCACCATCACATTCCCGCTGCTCGTCGCCGCCGTACTCGAGAGGCTGGGACGATGACGGAGCTCATCCTGGCGCTCGATGTGCAGGACAGGGCTGCTGCGCTGCGGACCACGGCAGCCTGCGCCCCATACCTCGATGCCATCAAGGTCGGGTATCCCCTCGTCCTCTCGGAAGGCCTCTCCATCGCAGGAGACCTCGCTGCCTCCGGTCTCCCCCTGATCGCCGATTTCAAGGTTGCAGACATCCCCAACACCAACCGGCTCATCGCCGAGCGGGTCTTCTCGTCCGGCTTCCATGCCATCATCTGCCACGGATTCGTGGGAATGGATGCCGTGGCTGCCTGCGTGGAGGCAGCCCACGACCATGGAGGGGAATGCCTTGTCGTGGCGGAGATGAGCCATCCCGGCGCGGTGGAGTTCTTCCACGGCGGTATTGCCGAAAAGATCGCCCGCATGGCGGTGGAGTGCCACGCGGACGGGATTATCGCCCCGGCAACCCGCCCCGAACGGATCCGGGCGCTCCGGGAGATCGTGGGCAAAAGGATCATCTACTCCCCGGGTGTGGGTGCTCAGGGAGGCGATCCGGCCTCCATCGCCTCGATCGTCGATGGAATCATCGTGGGACGCCAGATCTACGAAGCCGATGACCCGGGGAGGGAGGCCGCAAAGCTCTCCGCATTCCGCCGATGATGAGAACAAAGTCTGAACAGATGATGACCCCTATGAGTCGACTGAGGCGGATGGAAGGAGCTAAAGGTTTAAAAGTCAAAAATATCCATGTAAATGTATGCACTGGAGTAACGAGCAGAAAGCGCTGGCAAAGAAGTACCGCCGCCTCGATGATATCCCACCCACCGAGCGGCAGTACAAGTGCCACACATGCCACCTGATCGTGGACGAGACCCCCTGCCCCCGTTGCGGAGACTCTCACCTCCAGATCATGTGCCCGCTTGACCATTGCCACTGTTCCCACGAGATCATCTCGGGGATCGAATACTGCCCCCTCTGCGGCGAAGCGGTATGCCCGGACTGCGGGAGCCATGATGTGGTTCAGATCAGCAGGGTGACCGGCTACCTCCAGGAAGTCTCGGGCTGGAACGCCGGGAAGCAGCAGGAATTGAAGGACCGCATGCGCTACACCGTGGCATGAGGTATTACCTCCGCAGGGGTACCCTCATCCTGCGCGGTTCGTTCCGGGCAGCCAGTACGGGCATATCGGGCGGCCTTTCAAGGGTATCCACTATCCTGAACCATTCGATGGAGCCGGGCGGGATCCGACGGGATCCCGAACGGGAACTGCAGGGAATTCTCGCGTGCGAGGGTCTTCCCCCTGATTTTTTCGGGCTCGTGACCTCGGTGGACATGAACCACCTTTGCATCCTGCAGTACGATTTTATCACGGTTTTCATCACTGCCGGAATTCCTTCCGGGACCGCTTCGGGGGATTCCATCAGCCTCATCATTTACAGTCGCGAGGGGATGACTGATGCCGCGCTTCTCGAATCAATCCTCACTGCGACGGAGGCAAAAACATCAGCGCTCGGATCGATGGGGTATCTTTTCAGCGGGACTCCGGGCGATGCAGTGATCGTAGCATGCGAGGGGAAGTCCAGGCATGAATCCGCGGGGACCCGTTCAGACGCAGGAGACCGGATTTCTGCAGCCGTCCGGTTCGGTGTGCCGGAAGCCCTCCACAGGCACGAAGGCACGGTGAGCCGTGAGCGTCCTTCGTTCTTCATCTACAGCCGGTTCCAGGGTGACCACTGGGTCGAATGGCTGCCGGACCAGTGCCCTTATTATCCCTGCCATTTTGCCGGCCAGGCCTGTGATTACTGTTACTGCCCATTCTACCCCTGTTCCGACGAGACCCTTGGGCAATGGGTGAAGAGTTCTTCCCGGAACGGGTCTGTCTGGAACTGCAGTTCCTGCACCCTTCTCCACCAGCCGGTGGTGGCAAAGTACCTCGCGGACCATCCGGAGGCATCGCTGGAAGAGCTGAAAGCAAAAATCAGGATGAAAAAATAGGGTTACGCATTGCTGATGCCCAGGGCCGAGAGCAACTCGTCCAGGGGGATGCCGTGGGCCATGGCGGCCTCCTTGATGGTCTCGCCGCGGGCGATTGCGCATCCCACGCACCCCATCCCGAATTTGAACAGTACCTCCGCGGATTCCGGCTTTTCCTTCATAAGCTCGTAAATCGTGCTATCTGCGGTAATTCCCATGAAGGTACTATTTGAGGGTGCCGTAATATAAACCTTCAGGAAATGGTCCTTAGTTTCACCGCTCACCCGCACCTTTTATGTGGGGGATCGGATGACACTTTCCCGGAGATGTAGAAAATGGATTTTTCCGAAACTGCCGAAAGAATCTCCCAGAAAATAACCTCCCAGGGACATCCGGTTGAGAAAGCCGGGATCGAGGTCAAGTTGAAACGCCTTGTGGAAGAATTCGGGGTGCCGCCCGCAGAAGCGGAGAGGACGGTCATGAACGAGTTCGCCAGAGAATTCTCGCTCTCCGGCCTCCGCAGCAGCGGGCCCGGTGAGCAGAAGAGCCTGAATCAGGTCATATCCGGAGAATGGGTTACAGTCGAGGGAAAGGTCGTAGCCCTCACAGCCTCGCCGTCCCCCGCTATTGCCCAGACGGGAATCCTGGCCGACGAATCGGGCGGGATGCGGTTTGTCGTCTGGGCCAAGGCGAATGCCGCCACCCTGCAGATCGGACGATGGTACCGACTGGATTCCGCGGTCGTGGATCAGTTCAAAGGAGTCCTTAACCTGAAGATCCACTCGGGCACAAAGGTTACGGAGATCACACGGGAGAGTGCACTCGCCCCGGAGGTCACTCCCATTGACAAACTATCCCCCGGTGTCGGGAGCGTGCGGGCGAAGGTCGTTCAGGAGTGGGAATCCACCCATGACCGCATCCTCCAGTCGGGTATGCTCGCAGACGAGACCGGATCGGTCCGTTTCGTTTTGTGGAAGGAAGAGGGAAAGGAACGCCTGAACCCGTCGGGACTGTATTCAATCTATTATGCCCAGGTGGACGACTATAATGGCAGGCTTTCCCTCAACCTTAACACTGCGACTCTCCTGCCGGAAGAAGGGGACATCCAGGTCCGGACCGGGGACGCCTCCTTTTCAGGTGCCTTCGTGCACCTGAGTCCCGGTTCAGGACTGGTGAAGCGATGTCCCGTTGAGGGATGCAACCGTGTCCTCTCCCGCCAGAACTACTGCCCGGTGCATGAAATCCAGCCCGGGTTCCAGTACGACCTGCGCATCAAGGGCTGGCTTGACAACGGAGATGAGACCAGGGAAGTCCTGATGCAGCGGAAGGAGACCGAAGAGATCACCGGGATGACCCTTGAAGCCGCCAGGGAGATGGCCGAGAACAACCCGCTGGGGATGGACGAGGTCTTTCTTTCGGTCAGGGAGAAGCTCCTGGGGCGATACCTTTCCTGCACGGGCAGGGAGATAGAGAGGCGGCTGCTGGTATCCTGCTGCGAATTCCTCCACTACCAGCCCGATGAACTTGCCGGTCTCCTGAACCGCTCAGGGGGTGCCCTCTGATGATGGGGAACGGGAGACCCGCGCAGGCCCGGAGGGAGGGAACCTTCGAGAGGGAGCCCGCCCGCAGGGTATTTGCCGGAGAACTCAGGGAGAGCAGGGTCCATTTCAAGGAAGGCCAGGATGAAAAAAGCCCAACATATATCCTCCTCCCCACCGGGGAACGATGCAACCGTATCTTCCTGGTGGGAACCCTGACAGAGAAGCGGAAACAGGGAGAACAGAACCTGTTCTACCGCGCCAGGGTGGTGGACCCGACAGGCACCTTCTTCGTTATGGCGGGGAGTTATCAGCCTGAGGCCATGCAGCAGATGGCCAGGCTTGAACCGCCCGCGTTCGTTTCGGTGGTCGGGAAACCCAGTGTATACGAGCCCCCGGACGGTGCTCCCCTCATCTCGGTCCGCTGCGAGTCCATCACCCTGTCGGACAAGGACGTGCGGGACCACTGGGTCCTGGATACGGCCCGCGCGACCCTGGACCGGATCGATCATTCTCCGGGGACGCCCGACGGAGAGCGGGCCAGGAAAGAGTATGCGGGGGAGCCGGCCATGTTCCGCAGGATGGTCTTCGATGCTCTCGCACAGTTGAAGATCTAGAGAACGGCGTTTCGCCACAACATTTATTTTTTCCCGCCCGGGAGATCGGCATATGAACGACAAGGAGCGTTCCGAGCTGATCAGGACCATGGACCTCAAGGTCCTCAAGGAGGCCGCAAAAAAAGCCGGGGTAAAACCGGGAAGGTGCCCCACCAAGGCGTCTATCGCGAAAATGCTGCCTGACGAGGTCCTTCGCTCCCTGGCCGGGACAAAATAGTCGCGTCCGCGTCCCCGGACCGGAATCAGTTCCCCATAGGGACCCTGCCGGCTGTCACGATCAGGGCTTTCTGCTCTGGCAGTATCCGTCCCATGCCGAGAGGACCTCGTTCCCCTCGACAAACACGAGGCCGTGCTTTTTTGCGTAGGTCATGGCATCCTCCTTTGAGAGGGCATAACCGCTGTCGTCGTCCAGCATCTCGCATATCGTGACGGCGGGCGTGATGTCCGCCATCTCCGCCAGCGCGATCGAGAGCTCGGTCTGGCCTTTACGGACATCGAGGAGTCCATCCGCTGCCCGGAGAAGCGCCATGTGGCCCGGAGTCCGGAACGTTTCGTGGAATCTGACGCCTCCGCCATTGAGCGCGCACTTCACCTGCTCGGCGATCGCATTGACTGTCAATGCCCGGTCCCTGTCGGTAATCCCGGTGAATGTGTCCCTGTGGTTTACCCAGAGCGAGAAGGAGGAGTGATTCTTCCGGTCGTACGGGATGTCCCCCTCCCTCTCGGCGACCGCCATTGCCCGGAGGGCGTCGCTGGCAAATGGGAGTCCGAGGCGCTGCGCGGCAACCGGGTGGACTGCCGTGCAGATCAGGCCGCCCCCGTCTTTTCGCATCTGGAGGATGTGCCGGGGCGTTACGGCATCGGATCGGATTGCAAAGTCCGTTTCCCGTTCCCGGTCTTCAAAATCATACAACAGGATGAACTTCCCCTCCCGCAGCGCCGCCAGCGCCTTCCCGATCACTGACCCACCTCGACTGATATGGTATCATTGTCCTCCACACCGAGTTTCCTGCGGAGCGCGACCGGTGCGATCACTTCGATGATGTCGTCGGGGTAATGGGTTCTGCCGGGGACGACGATTCCACAGGAAATGGTTCCGATCCGGCATGGGATGCACCTGGCATCGCCGAACGTACGGCCGTCCGTCGAGAATCCCTTGATGCGGGTCCATTCGAGCGCATCTATTTTTTTCCGGATCGGGATGCTCGCATGGCTCAGGCGGATATTGAGGGTGCCCGGATAGGGCTCGAACCCGAGGTGGTCTTTGAACTGCTCCTTGTAGGCAGGCAGGCTCATGTAGTACTTGCCTTCGCCGATCCCTGATACCACAGTTCCATGGAGCGCGTACGTCCTGCCGCCTTCAGAAAAGATCCGTGTATATTCCTGGAACTCCCGCCGGAGTTCCTCCTCGCCGAGCTTTGTGACGGTGACCTGCTGACCATCCGTCGCTATGGCCCGGGTGATAAGCCCCTGCGTCTCGAGTCCTTTAAGCCGGCGCGATGCCGTCTGCTGGCTGATCGCGAGCATTGTCCCGATACTCTGGGTCGAGACAAAGACCGGGCCCCTGCACCCGCCCCGGAGTGCGATGGCCTTCAGGCACTGGAGATCTTCTGCAGGAATCATGCTAACCAAAATTGGGTTGCTTCTTATTTATGAGTATCTCTCCCCTGGTTCCGGCGCGTCTTCGTGACTTCGTGGCGCAAATCGTGGCATGATGCGCCGCGTGATTTGGTGGAGAATAAAAAAGCGAGAGCAGGAGAAATTAAGATTCATAATGATCGAAAGCACAGGGACGTTATCCTTTGGGATTTAGCCTAGCTGAGTTACCTGTATCAGGTTTCCGCACGTATCATCGAATACAATAATCGTCGAGCCGGGTGTTTTTGTCGGCTCCATGGTGAATCTTACGCCAAGTTTCTTGAGTCTCTGATACTCGTTCTGAATGTCATCCACAAAGAACATAGCTGCAGGGATACCCTGTTTGAAAATAGATTCCTGGTAGGATTTCGCTGCAGGATTATCGTTGGGCGGAAGAAGCAACTGGGTTCCGTCCTGCTCTTCAGGAGAAACAACTGTTAACCATCTGTATCCCCCTGCAGTAATATCCGATTTCCTGACAAAGCCCAGGACTTCCGTATAAAACTTGAGCGCCTTACCCTGGTTGTCCACAAATACACTTGTCAGTTTGATTTTCATAGTCGGATGACAGCAACCATAATATTTATCTTTTTCGTGGTATTGGAGGTGTTCTATAGAATTTGGATCGCACGTGAATATCGAGGGCGTGATTTTGCCCTAAATGACAAATGCTTATCCTCCTGGGAACAGGTACCTTCCCACTTTCGTGAAATGTCGAATCCCTATTCGTTAATTATATCATTGTCCGGGCCCCATGATGGGACATGAAATCTGATTTGCGCAATCGGCTTGCCGAAAAAATGGCAGGAGAGATTACGCTTTCAGACTCACCGGGCAAAGCCCTGAAGAAATGGCGGATGAGTTTCAACATCCCTCAGGCGGTGCTCTCAGAGCACCTGGAAGTCTCTCCCTCGGTGATCAGTGACTATGAAAGCGGGAGACGGAAGAGCCCCGGGACTGCCGTCGTGGGCAAGATCGTCGATACGATCCTCTCCATCGATGAGGCGAGCGGGGGGAAGTACATCAACAAATTTGCCAAGATTCTGTATTCCGACGTTGATTCTGACGTGATCTACGACATCCATGATTATGCTGCCCCGGTCCCCCTGGGGAAATTCACGGAGTTGATCGGATGCAAGACGGTCTGTGGATCGCTTTCCCAGGATATCTATGGATATACTGTGATCAACAGCCTGAACGCGATCACCCAGCTCTCGTCCAACGAGTTCAACCGGATTTATGGCTGGAGCACAGAGCGGGCTCTCATTTTTACCGATGTGACCTCGGGCAAGTCGCCCATGGTCGCCATCCGGGTCACGCCGTTCAAACCCCGGTGCGTCGTCCTGCAGGGGATCGAGCCGGCGCTTGTGCACCCTCTTGTGCCCAAACTGGCGGAGATGGACCATATCACCGTGCTCTGCACAGGAATGGAAGTCGATCGCCTGATCCAGGTATTGCGGGAGGAACCATGGTAGGAATTGTCACGTACGGTGTATATATACCGAAATTCCGGATAAAAGTCGAGGAGATCGCCCGGGTCTGGGGAGGCAACGCCGAGGATGTCACCGGGGGGCTCGGAGTGTTCTCCAAGTCCGTCCCGGACCTGGATGAAGATACTGCCACCATTGCCGTCGAGGCAGCGAGGAACGCGCTCCGTCGCCGGGAGATCGATCCCCGGGACATCGAGGCAGTGTACGTGGGAAGCGAATCCCACCCGTACGCCGTGAAGCCTACGGCATGCACGGTGGGGGAGGCCATCGGGGCAACGCCCACCATGACCGCCGCCGACTTCGAATTCGCATGCAAAGCCGGCACTGCAGGAATCCAGACCTGCATGGGAATGGTCGCCAGCGGCATGATCCGCTACGGCCTTGCGATCGGTTCGGATGTCGCTCAGGGCGCGCCGAGCGATGCGCTCGAATATACCGCTGCTGCTGGAGGCGCTGCCTACCTCATCGGGAACGACGACCCGATCGCCATACTCCACCGGACCTGTTCCTTCACCACCGACACTCCCGATTTCTGGAGAAGGGAGGGGCAGGACTACCCCCGCCACGGGGGCAGGTTCACCGGCGAGCCCGGGTACTTCAAGCACGTGGAGGGTGCAGTGCGGCTCATGTTCGAACAGACGGGCAAGAATCCGAAAGATTACACCTACGCTGTCTTCCATCAGCCGAATGCCAAGTTCCCCCAGCGGGTGGCGAAGATCCTTGGATTCTCGGCAGATCAGATCAAACCGGGACTCGTGGTTCCGAGGCTCGGCAACACCTACAGCGGGTCATCTCTTATCGGCCTTGCCGCCACCCTGGACGTGGCACGCCCGGGAGACCGTATTTTCATGGCGTCCTTCGGTTCGGGGGCCGGGAGTGATGCGTTCGACATCGAGGTCACGGATGCCATCGAGGCCGGTGCGTTCCACCGCGATGCCGCCCCGGGAGTGGAGAAGCTCCTGGAGAACCCGGTGTATATCGGGTATGCACAGTATGCCAGACACAAGGGAAAGATCGTGATGCAGTGATGAGAGACGTCGCCGTAATCGGAATCGGATGCACGACCTTCGGGGAGAAGTGGGAGACCTCGTTCCGCGACCTCTTCCTGGAGGCGGGCGCCCTGGCGCTCGAGGACGCACAGCTCTCGGGCGAACGGATCGACGCGCTCTATGTCGGCAACATGTCGGCAGGGCGCTTTGTCGAGCAGGAGCACGTCGGCGCCCTGATCGCCGACTACGCGGGCCTGGCCTCGCGCCACATCCCCTCGACACGGGTCGAGTCGGCGTGCTGCTCGGGCTCGCTCGCCTTCCGACAGGCCGTGATCGCGGTCGCGTCGGGGCTCGAGGAGATCGTGGTGGCGGCCGGGGTCGAGAAGATGACCGACGTCGAGACCTCGACCTCGGTTGACGCCCTCGCGGCCGCCGCGGACCGCGAGTGGGAGGGGTTCGTCGGCGCGACCTTCCCCGGGCTCTACGCGATGATCGCGACCGATTACATGCACCGCTATCCCCTCACCAGGGAGCAGCTTGCGAAGGTTGCGGTAAAGAACCATTACAACGGGGCCCGGAATCCCATCGCCCAATTCCAGCAGGAAATCACGGTCGATACGGTGCTTCGGTCTTCCCTGGTGTCAGATCCACTCCGCCTCTTCGACTGCTCCCCTATCACCGATGGAGCGGCGGCAGTGATCCTCGCTCCCCTTGAGCGGGCCCGGGAGTTCTGCGACACTCCCGTTCGGGTCCTTGCCAGTACCCAGGCCAGCGACACCATCGCTCTCCACGACCGCCGCGACATCAGCACGCTGGATGCGTCAGTAGTCGCAGGGAAACGGGCGTTCCAGATGTCCGGGCTTGCGTTGCGGGATATCGACCTCGTAGAGGTGCACGACTGCTTTACCATCGCCGAGATCTGCGCGATCGAGGATCTCGGCTTCTGCCGGAAGGGAGAGGCCGGGAAACTCACGGAGGAAGGGGTGACCGCGCTCAACGGAGACCTGCCGGTGAACACGAGCGGCGGCCTGAAGGCCTGTGGGCATCCCGTGGGAGCCACGGGGATCAAACAGGTCTGCGAGGTGGTACTCCAGCTCCGGGGCGAGGCCGGAAGGCGGCAGGTCGAAGGAGCAGAGGTGGGAATGACCCATAACGTAGGCGGAACGGGGGCTACCGTGGCCGTGCACATCCTGGGGGTGTGAGATGTCCTCCGTCGCAAGGTTCTGGAGGAAGATCCCCCAGCGTTATAACCTGATAGGAAGCCGCTGCACCAATTGTGGAAGGTACTTCTTCCCGCCGCGATCCTTCTGCCCGGACTGCAGGAGGACAGGGAAGATCGAGGAGCACAAGTTCCTGGGCACCGGGGAGGTCGTGACCTTCACGGTGGTACGGTCGGCGAGCGAACAGTTCCAGCAGATGACCCCGTACGTTCTGGCAATCGTGAAGCTGGACGAAGGTCCCCGGCTGACCGCCCAGGTGGTCTGCAACCCGGAGGAAGCCCGGATCGGCATGAAAGTGCGGCCCGTCTTCCGCCGTATCTCTGCGGACGGGGAATCCGGGGTCATCCATTACGGCACGAAATACGTCCCGGTAAATTAAATCCCAATTTCCCATTTTACTCGTTCACAAGGACCGGACAGGTGCGCGTTTCGGACTATTCAAGTGTGATATCGTACACTGCATGCCAGCGTCCCGGTGAATAGGATCTCACATATCGCTCCCGCACTTCCCGCACCGGGAACTTCATGATATCCGGCAAAATTTCTCCCTTTTTCTCCTGAAGCGCATAGCAGTGAAGGGTCCCCCCGCCGCGACAGAGAGGAATTGCCCCGGACAGGTAGCCTGCCGCCCCGAGCGGGAGGTTCATCACGATCCGGTCGAACTTCCAGGGAAGGACCTCGCAGAGGCGGCTCGCATCAAAGAAGAGAGGGAGGACATTTCCCGCCCGGGAACGGGCGATATTCTCAATCAGGAGGTGAACAGCACCGGGATTGATGTCTGCCGCGGCTACGAATCCCGCCTTCCTGGAGAGGGTGAGCGCAAACGGCCCCACCCCCGCGAACATGTCCAGGACCTGTTCCTGATCATTCATCATCGAGAGGATACGCTGTCGTTCTGTGGAGAGTCTTGGTGAGAAATACGCTGCTGAAAGATCGATCGCGAGTCGCAGTCCGTGCTCTACGTACATGGTCCGGGTCGTCTTCCTGCCTGCCAGGACTCTGAACCGCCTCGTCCGGAACTCCCCTTCCACATCGCTTTCCGGATAGAGGACCGTGTGGAGGGAGGGACGCGTGGCGAGCAGGGTGGCCGCGCCGGCCTCATCTTCGTCCTGCATCACGGCGATGCCCCCGATCAGTTCGTGCCGGGGAAGGACAGGGATCCCCGGCACAGGCCGGAATTGCCCCCTCTCCGCACCAGGAAGAGGCTCGGAGACTGGGAGGAGAATGCATTCTCCTTCGGTACGCGGACGGAGGGTCCGGTCCAGGAGTCCCTGTTCCCGGAGATCCCTCCGTTTCGCCTCGCCTTCCTTCCGGGGGACACGCACGCACCACTGGGATCTGCTCTGCACCATCTTGCCATCCAGTTTTTGCATCGAAACGATATAGGTCATCCCGCTGGTGGAATCGATCCACACCATGCCTGATACCTCAATATTATAGGGAGAAAGGTGTCACCTGTCGGATATGACATCCAGTTCCTGCCGGTATGTCTGCCTGGAATGCAACTATATCTACGATCCTTCAAAAGGAGACCCCAAGAACGGGATCGATCCCGGTACCCCCTTCGAGGATCTGCCCGGAACCTGGCAGTGTCCCGAATGTCATATCTACAAGTCCAAGCACGGCGTGTTCAAGATGCTGGACTGATCCCATCCCCCGGGGGATGACAGAAAAGTCCTATTCTCCCGGCCCCCCATAGATGACCATGGACGAGTACCTGGAGCGCCTGAAGAAGGGGACTCTCAAGCTCTACGCCCTGGAGCAGGAGCTCCCCCCACGTGAGGCGGTTGCGGTCCGCCGCAGGTATATCGAGGGAGAAACGGGGGTTTCTCTCCCCAAGATAGGCTCATTTTCCATTGATATCGAACGCGCGGCAAGGAAGAACTGCGAGAACATGATAGGAACCGTGCAGGTGCCGCTTGGCGTGGCCGGTCCCCTGAAGGTCTCCGGCGAGTATGCAAAAGGGGAATTCTACCTCCCGCTGGCCACGACGGAGGGAGCCCTGGTGGCCTCGGTGAACCGGGGTTGCGGTGCAATCACCCGTGCAGGGGGTGCGGATGTGCGTATTTTCCGGGACGGGATGACCCGGGCCCCGGTTTTTTCCGCCCGGGACGTGGCCCATGCCAGAGAGATCTCAGACTGGGTGATGTCCCACCCGCGGGAGATCGCGGCTGCCGCAGAGGCTACCACATCGCATGGCAAGTTCCTGGATGCCGCCGTCACGGTGGTAGGGACTTCTGTCTTCGTGCGCCTAGAGTTCGATACCAAGGATGCCATGGGCATGAACATGGTCACGATCGCAAGCGAGAGGGCGGCCGAAGCTATCTCGGATGCGACCGGTGCGCGGCTTGTCGCCCTCTCCGGGAACCTCTGCACGGATAAGAAACCGGCCGCGGTCAACCTTGTCCGGGGCCGGGGGAGGAGCGTTTCGGCAGGAGTGTGGCTTGAGGATTCCCTGATCGCGGAGGTGTTCAAGACCGATGCCAGGACCTTTACTGAGGTAAACACCCGGAAGAACCTGGTCGGATCGGCAGTCGCTGGATCCCTGGGGTTCAATGCGCATGCAGGAAACGTAATCGCAGCCTTATTCATCGCCTGCGGACAGGATCCTGCCCACGTCACCGAGGGGAGCATGGCAATCACCACCGTCGATCCCCGCGACGGGGGTATATACGTCTCCGTAACCCTCCTGGATCTCCCAGTGGGAACTGTCGGCGGGGGGACCGGGATCGAAACCCAACGCGAATGCTTAGACCTTCTGGGTGTGGCAGGAGGCGGCGATCCTCCTGGTTCCAATGCACGAAAATTCGCGGAGATCGTGGCAGCCGGCGTCCTGGCAGGAGAACTCTCTCTCATCGGGGCTCAGGCCGCCCAGCATCTTGCCCGTGCTCATAAACAACTGGGGCGCTGATCTCCTAGAACCGGAACCATTTCATCAGCACCAGGGCATCCTCCCCGTTGGCATAGTAGCCGGCAATCCGGAATACCTGGCGATACCCAAGGCGGCGGTAGAACCTCTGGGCGGGGATATTGGAGGCTCGCACCTCGAGCTGGATTCCCGATGCCAGTTCGACCGCGAACTGGTGTTCCTCCCGTTCCACGAGCCTTCTTCCTATCCCATGCATCCTGAAGGCCGCGGGAACCGCCAGGTTGCAGATGTGCCCGTACACCTCCTCTCCGGTATCCTCAAGGCCGCCGATGATAAAGCCCGCAAGCTCGCCCTTCACCATGGCGACAAAGAAGGTGCTCGGAAAATACACGAGAGTGTCCGCCAGGACGGCAGCTGACCATGGGTCCTTGAACGACTCCTGCTCGATGCCTGCCAACCGGTCGATATCCGCCGGCCGGGCCCTCCGAATGAGGATCTCGTGGTCCATGGTTCGATTCCAGTACCATGGTGTTTCACTGCTATAATATACTGTCAGCGAGAATGATAGTGAAGAGAGCCTGTTTGAAAATGGTCCGAATTCACCGTTTTTCCGCGGTCCGACCTGATGCCCGGGCAGCGCCCCGCATCGCAGCGGTCCCCTACGATGTGGTCACCGCAGAAGAGGCGGCAGCCTGCATCCGGCAAAACCCTTTCAGTTTCCTGCGGGTGAGCCGGGCGGATGCCGAGCTCCCTCTACTCTCTCCCCGCGATGAAAGGGTATACCGGAAAGCAAGGGAGACATTCCAGGAGTTCCTGGACCGGGGGTGCCTGAAGAGGGATCCTTCTCCCGGTATGTACCTCTACCGAGTTTCCGGGAAGAACGGCACGTTCCTCGGCCTGGCAGCCTGCGTCCCGGTCAGCGATTACGAGGAGGACAACATCCGGCGCCACGAGCTGACACGGTACGACAAGGAGGAGGACCGGACCAGGCATATCGATGTGGTGAATGCTCACAGCGGCCCGGTGGTGCTCCTGTTCCGGGACCCGGGCGGGATCCATCGCGAACTGGAATCCCTTGCCTCAAGGCTCGAAGTGCCTGACGCCGCGGTGGTTTTGGAGGACGGCTCGGTTCACCAGATCTTCTGCATCACCGGAGAGGGAGACCTCGGACGCATCGAAGACCTCTTTGCAGGCGTCGACCGCCTCTACATCGCAGACGGTCACCATCGTGCGAAGTCTGCGGTGAACGTCGCGCAGAAAAGGGAGGCCGAGGGAAGGCTCACCCCCGAATCGACCCGGTTCCTCTCGGTCCTCTTCTCCCATGACAGGGTCCGGATCCACGGTTACAGCAGGATGGTGACCGACCTTTCCGGCATGACGCCCGGCGAGTTCATGAATCGCCTGAAAACGGTCTTCTCGGTGGAGTTATATGGCGCGGTAGATCCCCAGGCGTTCCAGATCACCCCCAGGGCCCCATCCCCGGATGATCACGTCCTGCACATGTATCTCGGTGGAATCTGGTACGAATGTACCAGGAAGAGGGTCCCGGGTACGGATCCTATCGGAGCCCTCGACGTATCGGTGCTTCAGAAGGAAGTGCTCACCGGCATCCTGGGGATTACCGATCCACGCGGAGATTCCCGGCTCCAATACCTGGGCGGGGCCCGGCCCCTCGCAGACCTGGAGGCTATGGTGGACCGGGAGGGGTATGCGGTGGCGTTCTCGATGCAACCGGTGAAGATCGAGACAGTCCTTCGGATCGCGGATGCCGGCGGTATCATGCCGCCCAAATCGACGTGGTTCGAACCCAAGCTCCTGTCCGGTATGGTCGTTCACACTCTCGACTAGAACCGGGTCGCATTCTTCTTCCATCCGTAGGACCAACCGGGTTGCAGTGGGAGCTTTTTTTTCCCTGCCCGTCGCATGGATCCCCCATGATTAATATCGCACTGCCCAAAGGAAGCCTCGAGGAGCAGACGCTTCTCCTGTTCAGGGAAGCCGATCTGGAGGTGCGGCGCTCAGAGCGGGATTACAACCCGGTCATTGCGGACCACCGCATCGGGAAGGTGAAGATTCTCCGGCCGCAGGAGATCCCGAAGTACGTGGAGATGGGATATTTCGACGTCGGTATCTCGGGTATGGACTGGGTGAAGGAGACCGGTGCGAAGGTGAGGGAGGTCGCCCGTCTCAACTACAGCAAGACCGGCGAAGGGACCGTGAAGATCGTCGTGGCGGTTCACCGGGACGAACCCATCACGGAGGTCTCGCAAATCCGTCCCCACAGCCGGGTCACCACCGAGTATCCCGAACTCA
>DAEV01000028.1 GCA_002509495.1 Methanolinea sp. UBA473
AGAACGAGAAGTTCGCGATCGCAAAGGACCACCTCATTCCCGAAGTTCTGCAGGAACACGGCCTCGATGCAGGGAAACTCCGGGTCGAGGACGAGGCCCTGAACGTGATCATCGGGAAGTACACCCGGGAGGCGGGGGTCCGGTGGCTCAAGAAACAGCTGGCGAAGATCGCCCGGTACGTGTCCGAGAAGATCGTCTCCGGGACCGCCGAGCTGCCGTTTGTGGTGACGACAGGCAATCTCGCCGAGATTCTCGGAAAAGAGCTGATCCGCCAGGAAGTGGCCAGGAAAGAATCCATACCCGGCGTGATCACCGGCCTTGCATGGACCCCTGTCGGGGGAGAGATCCTGTTCATCGAGGGGACCTTCATGCCCGGGACCGGGAAGCTCACCCTCACCGGCCAGCTNNAGCTCGGCGACGTGATGAAGGAATCCGCGACGATCTCGCTCTCCCTCATCCGGTCGCGCCTCGCGGGTGCGGAGAGCGGGTTCTCCTTCACGACGAGCGACGTCCACATCCACGTGCCCTCGGGGGCGACCCCGAAGGACGGTCCTTCGGCGGGTGTCGCGATCTTCTCGGCGCTCGCCTCCCTGATCACCGGGAGGCCCGCCGACCCGAACCTTGCCATGACCGGCGAGATCACCCTCTCGGGCACAGTGCTGCCGGTCGGGGGCATCAAGGAGAAGGTCCTTGCGGCACACCGGGCGGGGATCAGGAAGGTGATCCTGCCGAAGGAGAACGAACGGGACCTGCAGGACGTGCCGGAAGATGCCAGGAGCGAACTGTCGTTCGTGCTGGTGGAAACCGTCGAAGAGGTCATACGCGAGGCGCTGGACCTCGAACTGCCCCGGACCGTCCTGCTGCACACAGGAAGCGGCGTGGTACCGGCGCAGAACGTCTGATCGGTTTGGGACCATCCTGGAAATCGGGAGCAATCCCGCCTCGCCTGGCATGTCGGCCGGATGTTACTGGATCCAGGTCCAAAAACCTTTTTCCGACCGCCCGGCCCCTATTGTCCCATAGCTTCCCCTTCGGAAACCAGCCTGTATTCACCCGGGGAGACGTGAATTTCGAACCGGGCACCCTGCCCTGGCGTTCCCGATTCGAGGATCCGGATCCCGGTTAATGAGAGGATCTCCCGCGTGAGGAAGAGTCCAAGACCGGTGTTCCTGCCATAGCCCTTCTCAAAGATCCTCTCCTTCTCGTGCTGCGGGATCCCGACCCCGTCATCTTCGTAGATGATCACGAATTCGTTTCCGGAGACCTCTCCCCCGATCCTGATCCGGCTCGTGTGTTCCCCATGCCGGAGCGAATTTTCGATCAGGTTGTAGAAGACACGCCCGAACATGGGGTCGGCAAAGACGACCACCTCTGAAAGGATTGGGTCGACGATGACCGGCATATTCTCTTCCCCGGGGAGGTGCGGGGTGAGGGCTTCCCGGACATTCTGCCACTGTGCGGACTGCAGGCCGAGCGTCTGGTAATCGCGGGTGAACTCGACCTGGCTCTGGAGCTGGTCCGCGTAATGCTCGGCATCTGCCAGGTAACGGTCGGTTTTCTCCGGGAGATCGCCTGCCCGGGCGAGCTCGAGCGATCCCAGCAGGGCTGTCAGGGTATTCAGGATATCGTGCCGGGTCATGGAGGTGAGGAGCTGGAGTTTTTCGTTCGACCGGAGCAAACCCCTCTCCGTTAAAAACCGGGTATGGCTGTCGTGGAGCAGGAGGATCTTCCCGCCCGGGATCCGGTCGTACCCTGAAAGAGGGATGGTACGCAGAGTGTAGTAATGCGGAGATCCGTCGAGGGGCAGGGTGATCATCCGGGAGGAGCCGGAATCCGCCGATGATTCCTCTCCCGGGACGGGGAGCAGCGGTCCCGCGGGCTTCCCGATCAGCTCTCTCCTGTCTTTTCCCAGGATCCGGGCCGCGGCCGGGTTCGCCTCGACTACGAAGTCCTGGACATTGACGATCATGACCCCGTCGGTCATCCGATTGAGGAGGACGGGGAATGCCACCGGAGTCAGGGTCAGGAACTGGTAGCGGGAAGTCGCGATGTAGATTGCGACCGCAGTAAGGACAAAGCCCAGGAGACTGAGTACCTTCCCGGCCCAGGCTCCGGGCATCAGTACGAGGCCCATGTGCAGGAAGAACGGGACCACGAATGCAGCCACGATCGCCTTGATCTGGACCCTGTAGATGGGGGGCGAATGCCGGAACCGGCTCAAGGCAAGCGTGAGTCCCGCGATGAGCAGGACGAAGGAATACAGGAAACTGAGCCAGAAGAACGGTCCGGGCGTCATGGTAATGTATACGCTGCCGTCGGCCACCACAGGGGCAAGGTCGCTCACAAAGAGAGGATGCAGGGGAGACGTCAGCGCTGCCACGAGGACGCTCATGGGGATGAGAAACGTAAAGATCACAATGCGGGGGGTGATGCTCTCGATCTCACCGATGTAGAGCAGGATGAACAGGAACGACAGGACCGGGAGCGTCAACCGCAGCGGCAGCTCGAGGAGGTTGAGGAATAAAGCCAGTGCAGGGTCGGTAATCCCGAGGGAGACCGAAAACAACAAGGAATACAGGGATGCGCAGCCCAGGATCACCAGTGCGATCCGGCCGATCATCGCGGACCGGAACTTCCAGGTGAGGGCCATGGCGAGGAAGGAAATAGCCGTAACTACGAGCCCTGCAACGACAAGAGGGTTGAAGGAAAAAACCATCGCGAACGGTCCCCGGAACTCCGATAGATCGGTTGGGGCAGAACAGGATTAAATTGCTTGCCTGCCGGCGATCTCCGGATCGGTGACGCCCCTCCTGACATTCACGGACCTCCTGGCGTATCCGGGCCATTCCTGTTTCACTCTCATTACCGGATCCACGTTTCGATACCAATACAGGGCATACGGAACCGGTGGAAGCCTTTTCCAATGATTAAAAAAAATTATCCCGAATCTTCCACGATCTTTCCGTCCCGGAGCCTGATGATCCGGTGGAAATATTTACTGTGCCAGTCCTCGTGGGAGACCATGATGATCGTCTGCTTCAATTCGTGGTTGATCTCGTCGAACAGGTCGAGCACCACGGAAGAGTTCTCGGTATCGAGGTTTGCACACGGTTCGTCGGCAAAGAGGATATCGGGCTTGTTCACGATCGCGCGGGCGATCGCCACCCTCTGCTGCTCCCCCCCCGAGAGTTCGCGGGGGAGGTGGGAACTCCGGTCCGAAAGCCCGATCTGTTTGAGGATCTTAACCGTATCCGCCCTGTATTCTTCCTCCTTCCGATCGCTCCGGAGCATCGCGGGGAGGCAGACGTTCTCGGCCACCGTCAGTTCCGGGACGAGGGCATAGTCCTGGAAGACGTACCCGAGCTTGTAGAGCCGGAACATCGTCTTTTCGTAATCGGTCAGCCTGTCCACGTCGATCGAATCAAGCCAGATATCCCCGGTCGTCTGGAGATCCAGGAGCCCGAGAAGGTGGAGGAGGGTCGACTTGCCGCTGCCGGAGGGTCCCATGATCCCGACGAACTCCCCTTTTCCGATGGTCAGGTCGACACCATCAAGCGCTTTTACCTCGACGTTCCCCATCCGGTAAATTTTGCGGAGGTTCGTAGTCCGGATCATAATATCAGACCCTCATGGCGGACTGGATCTCCTCGCGCGAGACCTGGTAGGCCGGAACATACCCGGCGAACACGGCGGCGGCAAAGAGGATCAGCGAGTTCCAGACAAGGTCAATGGGTGTCAGGTGCATGTAGGCAGACCATTCGGGGGTCACGATGGGATAGATGGAGAGGTATAACGCAAGCAGCGACGCGATCACGATGCCGAGGGTGATCCCGAACACTGCCAGGATGATGACCTGGAACCCGTAATTGTGCATGATGACTTCCTTGTGCACGCCGATCGCCCGAAGGATCCCGATCTGCTTGCGGCTGTTGATCGTCTTGATGGTGATGACGATGAACAGGACGACGGTCGTGATGATGATGCTCACGATCAGGGAGACCATGTTGATAATGTCGAAGCTCTGGAGCACGCTCCCGATAGCCTTCGAGAGGAGGTCGTCCGTGGTCTGGACTTTCGGCGAGACCCCGTAGCTCATGAGCACGTCCTTTACGGATTTCTCCGTGTACCCGGGCTTGGTCTTGACGGTGATGTATTCCGCCTTGTCGAGGGATTCGCCCTCTACCAGTTCCATGTCGGACCACGTGATGAAGGCCGCGTTATCCGTGGAAGTCCAGCCGGTTGAGAAGATGCCCTTCACCCGGTAGTCCTTCGTGTATCCGTTCCCGTACTCGACCGTGATCGAATCCCCGACCCGCACGCCGCCGAGCGAGGGATAGAATTCATCCTCTTCCCGGATCGAAGAATCGCCCGCGATCGTTTTTCCGATGATAATTTCCCCCGTATCCCCTTCCCCGAGGTAACTGCCCGCGATCATCTTGGTATACAGAGGAGAGACGGATTTCTCGTCAATAGGCCGTATTGCCCTGATTGAGGAGCCGAGGATACGCTGGCGATATTTGAGCGTGGCTCCCTTGGAATAGTGGGGGGTGGCCCGTTCCACCCCCGGCATGCCGTTGATCAGGTCGAGCGTTGCATCGAGATCGGTGACATACTGGTCCCCAGACTGGGGGCTGACGAGCACGTTCCCTACCTCGTAGTCGACGATCTGCGTCTTGATGGTCTGGCCGATCCCGGCGAACAGGGACGGGAGGAAGATCATGTTGGTGAAGCACATCCCGATGATTACGATCGTCAGGATTGCGCTGGAACGGCTTCCCCTCCGCAGCGAGCGCCAGGCAAGGAACAGCGCTACTTTGAGTTCTTTTTTACCCATGGAAGGGCTCCGTTCCCGTTCTTGCGCGGCAGGTACCAGTACCTGTAGGCAAGGAATCCCCCGACGATGACGAGGATGAGGACGATCAGGATTGTCCCTGTGTAATCCTCGGGAGTCACCCGGAGGGTCATCGGAAAGGCCGCGGTATGGGTCCCGAGGTCGTCGGTGTAGTGGATCGTCACGTTATATTCATAGGTCCCGCCGGACCCTCCGTCGAGCATGAACACCGCGGGTGCATCGTTATTCGGCTTGATCTTGCCGATGAACGACTGCCGGTTCCCGGTCATGGGGAGGTCGATGGTCGCGGCCACCTGTTTTGCCTCGCCCGTGCCGGTATTCTCGATCCGGATGGTGATGTCGAACGGTGTCCCGGAGGTCACCCTGCGGGGGGTGGTATCCACCGACACGAACCCGAGTTCCGCCTCGCCCATGATCGGGACCTCGATCACTTCGTCCTGGTGTTTCTGGGTGCCGTCCGGGAGCTTGTAGTCGATGCCGAGCATGATCTTCTGGAGGCCCACCGCCACAAACCGGTCGGTGATGAACTCGAGAGTCACCGCCTGCATCTCCCCTCCTGCCAGCGGATCGAGAGAGATCGTATTCGGTCCCCTGGAACCAAGCGAGGTGGTGGAGGTCGAGGTGGAGAGGATGATATCGCTTGCCCGGATCGCGCCCGCGTTGGAGATGGTGAGCGTCACCGGGAAACTCCCACCTGGGTTGACGGTCTCGGGAAGCTGCTTGTGGACGACGAGGATCGGGCTCTGCATCACGTAACTGGCGCTGTTCACGTTCACCGGTACAGGATAGCGGACGTTCTTCCCTCCGTTGATCCCTACCCACACCTCGGGGAAGTAGAGCCCTTCGGCCGCAGGGGCCTGGATGGAGAAGGTGACATTGACCGATTGCCCGGGCCCGATGGCACCGAAACTCTTGAAATTCCCGTCGATCACGCGGATCTCGCCCCCCATCAGCTGTACGCTGTCGATCACGGCCGGGATGTCGGTGCTCCGCGTGGTCTGGAACTCGCCTCCCGTGGAGATCCCTGAGGATTCCCGGATCATTGCCGTGCCGGCAGTGTTGGTGAGCGTTACCTGGATCGTCCCGTAGCCCTCCGGGGCGAGGACCGGTGGGTTGACCGTATAATGCGAGATGATCACGGTGGGATCCGTGGCGGACACGGGACTCGCGCAGGATCCCAGCAGGAGGAGGAGCGCCACACCTGTTACCAGGAGGATGCGGGTGGATTCGATTCGGGCTTTTTTCATGACGTTTAACTCTTTTTCCGGGACGCCGGCCTGGACGTTCATCCGGGTGCGGGAGGTCCCGCCCCGCTTCGGGGGCCTGTAAGGTACTAGTTGAGGTTGATACTTTAAGCATATGAAAGTTACCCAGAGTAAAATTATTATTACTTCAGGTATAGTTCCTATAGAGCAGGGGAGAAAGGACTCATTGACCCGTTTGTATCCCGAATATAAGGATGAGGTCCGGAAGAAGATCGTCGCGGCAGCCCACGAAATCTTCCACGAGAAGGGATTTACGAATACCAAAATGTCGGATATTGCGATCGCACTGGGCGTGACCAAACCCACCCTCTACAACTACTTCGATACGAAAGAGGACCTTTTTATCGCCGTGGCCGAGTTCGAGCGGAAGCAGCTCGAAGAGCTGATCCTCGGGACCTTCGCGGGCAGGGATTTTCTCTCCGGGGCGGAGGTCTTTTTCGATACCGTCATGGAAGGATTCCTGGGCCACATCGGGCCCGAAAGTGTTGCCATCATCACGAGGGACGAGGGCTTGAAAGCCATCATCATCTCCGACCGGGAGGAGTTCTTAAAGATCATCATGGGTTTCCTTGCAGAACGGCAGAAAACCGGGGAGATCCGGGAGGACGCCGATCTCCGTGTCCTGGCCACCACGTTAAACGCCCTCTTCCAGGGGCTCCTGATCTATGCCATGCAGGGGATGGAAATTCACGAACTCCGCCCGGTCTGGAATACCACGGTACGGCGCCTGACGCGGAACGATTGAACGGGACGATTCGGAAGCCCCAGGCCTTTTTGTTCCCAATGTCCCGTTGTACTGCGATGACCCGAATTATCCGGACTGCCTGATCGCGGTAATATCCCGGACCGTCTCGATCGCGCCGATCTTTTTGAAATCGGCCCCTGGCTCAAGGCTTCGATGGCCACTGCTTCCCGGCCGCGTCCGGTGAAGATGATGAACGGAAGACGGGGGTATTCCTTCCGCACCACTTTGAGAGATTCGATCCCGTCCATCTCCGGCATCTGGAAATCGGATACGATCGCATCGTACTCTTTTTCCTTCAGTTTCTGCAGGGCATCTTTTGCCGATTCCACCGTCTCAACTCGAAAAATCCCGGCTCTCTCAAGGTGGATTTTTACGATATCCAGGAGTACCGCTTCGTCGTCCACGTAGAGAACCGATATCATTTTGCGATTGTTATATTCCCGATATAATAATGCATAAACATTCATGGTCCCGGAGCGCAGGCCCTGGTCCTGATTCCCATTCTCCGGATCCCTCGCCCCGGCCCGTGTGAAACCGTCCCGTTTAATAGGAATCAGGGATGTACTGGCGCATATGAGATATGGATTGCCTGTCATCACCCTCCTCATCCTCCTCGCAATTGCAGCCGGCTGCATGCAGACTGCACCCCAGGCGGGACCGCCCTCTCCCGCAACGACGGGGACTCCGGTCGCCGTCGGCGCAGCAGTTCCTTCCACCTCGCTCGAGATCAAGGATTACGTTGATAATGCGGCATCGTTCGCGCAAAAGAACGGCAAGGATGCCGCGATCGCGGCGTTCAACAACGCGTCCGGCCCGTTCGTCACCGGCGACGTGTACGTCTACGCCCTCGATTATTCGGGGATCGCGCTCGCCCTGCCCTTCCAGCCCGGCAAGGTCGGCACGGACTTCCTGCCCGTGAAGGACGCTTCCGGCAAATTATACACCAAAGTCGAGATCGAGCTCGCAAAAAGCGGGGGCGGGTATATCCTGTACCATTACCCGGTCCCTGCCGACAACTCGACGAGCGCACTCAAGATCAGTTACGTCCGCCCCGTGGACGACACCTACTGGATAGGGGCCGGAATCTACACGAGCGAAGAGCGGCTGATCGGTCCTGAACTCCGGCAGTTCGTCGCGGAGGCAAAGGCCTATGCCCTGGCGAACGGCAAAGAGAAGGCACTTGCCGCGTTCAACAATGTCACCGGCCCGTTTGTCATCGGGGATCTCTACATCTTCTCGTACGACTACAACGGGGCCGTGCTCTCCTGGCCTTTCCGCCCGGACCAGGTGGGCGTGAACCGGTTCGACGCGATCGATCCGGTGGGCTCACACCACGTGCAGGAGTTCCTCGCTGTTGCAGGAAGCGGAGGGGGAATGGTCGACTACTACTCGACGAACCCGATTACCAATAAGACCGAACTCAAGATCAGTTACGTGGTGGACGTAGACGGGAGCTGGATGCTCGGAGCCGGACGATACATCGAACCGGGTCCGATCGTCCTCCGGGCATGAAGCAGAAAACCCCGGTTGCCCGATAATCCGGAGGTAGAACACGGGGGATTCCCACTTTTTTTCCCGGGCATGAACCCCTCCTGGAATGCAGCGACTCTCCCCGATGCCAACCTTTTTCACTCTATCGCCGTTACCAATTTCCTGAGCAGCATGAACGAAGATCCCGGCCCGGACCCGGTCCCTCCCCTCTGCAGGGTCTGTGCCCACCTCCATCGCGGGGAGGAGCTACCGGCCTGCGACGCGTTTCCTGAAGGAATCCCGGAAGACATACTTCTGGGGGGGCTTCATGTCGATCCTTACCCCGGCGATCGGGGGCTGGGATTCCGGAAGACGAGCCCTGAACCGTCCTTTTTCATCGTTGACGCCCGGCCCGGCACCCTGTTCCGGGTGACCTGCACCGGGTCCTACGAACGCTACGTCCCGATCCTCGACCTCTGGGACCTGGACGACAGGTTCATCCGGTATGTCAGGTCAGTCCCCTTCCCCGTCCGCCCCTTCGACGCAGCCGATGCGGAGGCATTCGTGGAATCGTCGCGGCAATGCCTCGACTCCATGAACCCCTGCATGCGGGAGGTCCGGCGGATGATGTACCTCCGGACGCACGAGGGCGAGGCGAGGTAAGGGGGCGGGGTGATCGACCGTTCGAATCCCGGGGCTACCTGCGGTGGCACATTTCCGGGTCGATGGAAATAATTTCAGAAACGCGGGTTGAATAATTATATATAGAGAATAGCGAATAACCAGCA
>DAEV01000009.1 GCA_002509495.1 Methanolinea sp. UBA473
TGTGCGTACCCGCAGTTCTTGCAATAATATATTTTACTAAATCATTGGAAAAAATCTGTTTTGAGGATTCTGTCATAGATTCCCACTTAATTTGTTATTATGAATTATACAAGATATAATTTTTTAAGTAGTTTGCGAATTGTCGAAAATCTACCTTTGTCCGTTTTGTAATATTTTAATAATTCCATTCCCCCCTTCCTTCAGCAAAGGCTAAGCCCCCATCTCTTAGAGAGGATATTCAGCCCAAGGATCCAGGGCTGGAATGAAGAATGGTAGATCTCGTTACAGAGTGCAAAAGTCAAGAATGCAACCCGCACCCTTGCCTAACCCATTGTGGCCATTGCGACGTTCAACACGATTGCCCAGTTGGGAGAGATGACGCCGCCCCGATCACTCTCTATTTTGGTACTCTTGCCATTTCTAAGGCCCATTATGGAAACGGAAATTCTCGGGATAGTGCTTACCACCGTGCTTCCGCTCTATCCTATGTTGTTTGCCAAAACAGTCAACAGATATAAAAAGAAAGATCCGGCCTTTTGCCCCCTTTCCTGTCCAAAACCCACGCTCTACCGGAACCGCGGGTATCTGGACGAGGGCTTCCCGATCCCAAAAGCCACCCTTTTTTGCCTGGAGCCTCCAACGATCGGAACGATCCATCCATGCTGTCCATCCGTCCTCTACTAGTGATCGTCCTCCTCATCGGAGCGCTCCTGTGTGCCGGCTGCACGCAGCCAGCCACAGAGGGTTCCCCGACCGCAACGCCTGTTCCCGCGTCCTCCTGGGCGATGAGCATGCACGTCCCGTTCGCCCCCATCCCGGTGACCAGCCAGGGGGGCGAGAATATTGCCTACGAGCTCGAGCTCTTCCCGGCCGGGAACGGGACTCTGGTGCCTGAGAGGGTCGAAGTACTCGACCCGGCAACAGGAACAGTTCTCTATTCTGCCGAGGGTGCAGTCCTTGCCGCCCTCTACCATCCGGCCACGGTCCCGCCGCCCACGGCAGAAGAGCTCCGGAACGGAACCTCAAAACTCGCTCACCCGCGGATCTCCCTCTGGTTCACGGTGAACAGGGATGCCGTTCCGGACCGGCTCGTCCACCGTGTCACCCTGAGCCGGACGGAGAGCGGCCTTCCCCCCCTCACCGTGACCGGCGGCGAGGTCGCTGTCCGGAAGGACCAGGAACCGGTCGTGATCGGCCCGCCGTTCCATGGTCCAGGCTGGGTTGCCATGGAGACCACCTCGCCCTTCACCCACCACTTCAGCGCCCAGATCACGCTGGACGGTGTGACCCGCGTCCCCCAGAGGTACGCACAGGACTGGATCTACGTGGACCCCGGGACAGGGGATATGGTGTCGGGGAACGCGAGCCTCGCGAGGAACTACTTCGGGTTCGGGAAGGAGATCTACGCGGTTGCCAATGGGACGGTCGCGGATGCCCTTGACGGTCTGCCGGATATCGAGACCATCTACTCTGCCCCGCCTGCCACGTTCGCGACCGCCGCAGGCAATTACGTGATCCTGGACATGGGAAACGGAAAGTACGCATGCTATGCCCGCATGGTCCAGGGCTCCGTCAGGGTGAAAAAGGGCGATTCCGTGAAGGAAGGCGATCTGCTCGGCCTGATGGGCAACAGCGGGAACTCCGATCTCCCGCACCTCCACTTCCAGGTCGTCGAAGGTACCCCGATGTTCCTCGGGGCCGAGGGATACCCGCACGAGTATCGTTCCTTTGAGGTGATGGGGGCCATCAACGAGACCTGTGCGATCGACGCGTCCCTGCGTCCGGGCGCCACTATGGCAGACCTGTGGGGAGGGGCCCGCGAGTTCGCCACGTTCTTCGACGAGGCCACTCCACGGGGGAACAGTCTTCCCGAGAACTGGGACATCGTCCGGTTCGGGTGACTGGGTTGTGAGTTTTTTTGGTCCTCTCCTGGGGAGTAGCTTGAGAAAATGGGGGTGAAGAATTGGAGTTTTTCCCCCCCTTCCATCAGGTTTTTTAAAACTCGGTGTCAGTTCAGAATTCTTCCAGTATCCCGTACCCCCAGTTACGGAGGGTCATGTAGGCCCGGATGCCGGGTATGTCTGCGCATTCCAGTCCGCGTTCCCCGAGGAACCGTTCTGCCTGCCGTGTGGGGAGCAGGGTGATCGATTCCACTTCGTGGGGGTTGAGGGTCCATCTGTGGACATAGAAGTAACTGGTTCGGCCGTCGGGGCGGTGAAGATAGATATCTTTTCCCCTTCGGAACGCGGTGCTGTCCACATTGGTGTCCCTCGGCGCAGCGTAAAGGCAGTTGTCGAGGTCTGTGTTGAGGACGTGCTTCTTTCCATCTATCAGCAGAGCATGTTTCATACGGTCATTCCTTCTCCTTGATGCTCTCCGGAGACTTTTTCCGGGACATGTTCAGTCGATTGTTGAGGCGATTCGTCGGGCAACTCCCCCACCTCCTGGAGGGGAGAATACCCTACAGATATGGAGTCTTTTTAAATTAATAAATATTTTTGTTTTTTATTACTTATTAATATTAAGTTTATTAATCGTTGTACTCAGTGAAGGCCGCCGAAGTGTCCAAACTTCCTTCAAAGAAAAACCCAGAAAAACCGTCTAAATAGCCGTTCAAGCCACCCCTCCCGATCTCACACCTTTTCCAAGGGAGGGGGTCATTCTGCATTCTGGTCCTGACGAAATGCCCGGTGAGGTGATTGGTTGAATGAGGGAGAATCCCTTAAAAAAGGATAAAGGAATCCTTCATGCCCGCCGACAAGAGTTGCGGAGGAGGAGGCTAATCACTCAATGGTATGGTTGTCAGTTTGACGGATTCAACCCCTTTCTGGGACATCAGCCGTTCGGCCAGGCTTTTTAATTGAGACCCGTCCCCGTGAACAAGAATGACCTCCAGGCAGCGGTTATGCGTTACGTGCGAATGGAGGGATGCCTGGATGATCCCCATGAACTCGTGCTGGATATCGGTAAGAGTCACGAGCAGTCCTCTCTGCTCATGATCATAGATCATCGTGATCACACCCTGGCGATCCCCTTTTACATCGGACATCCATTTGTAGTAGGTGATGTAACTCCGAATCGCGTCCCTGATCCCTTCCGACCGGGAAGAATAGCCCCGATAGTTGATAATTTCTTCAAATTTATCGAGCAGGTTCTTGGGGAGTGAGATTCCAATTCGAGATAGTTCGTTTTCCACGGTCATTTGATACCCTCGATCTGCCACTCCGTTCTTACCAGTGATCCGGAAACTGGGGAATGGGCGGATTCATTTTTCTTCGCAGATGATCTCTCGTGTCAGGAAATAAACATTTGTAAGAGGAGGAGATTTAATGGCAAATCGTAATCAATGGCAGGCAGGGATAAGGATTCAGTAAGATCCCATTATGCTGCATCCGGACTGCCGGCCCCTCATCTTTCATTTCTGCAGTCACCCAAGGGCAAGAACGAATCGGTGAATGGATGGACCTCCAGACTGGGTTACACTGCAATGTCCTCCCGCGATTCCCGGAACCAGGGCAAACCTGGGAAGAATGCCCATTCTTGAATAAGTTTGAACGCGAGACTGCCCGTGCAGGTGATCCCCGCATCCCTCCTCCCGGGACCCGGTCGCTGGCTTCTTTGAAAATTGTAGGCATTCCACCATCATTCTTTTATTCTGTCATGGCAATACACATGTGGTCTCTATGAGCCTCAAGCACTTGATTATGCCTCCCGATCCGGTCTACTTCGACCTTCTCGAACGGCAGGCAGCGATCGCCACCGAGGCAGCCCACCAGCTCCTCGACCTGACCAAAAATTTCACGAATATCAAGGATAAGCGTCAGGAGATCGAAGTACTTGAACAGAAGGGTGACCAGATCACTCACGAAATTCACGAACGGCTCAATAAGAAGTATCGACCGCCCTTCGACACGGATGAGATCTCCAAACTGGCCTCGGCCCTCGACGAGGTGCTTGACTACATCGACGGAACGATCGAACGGATGCTGTACTACGGCATCCAGTCTTCGGACATGCATATGATCGAACTTGCCAAGCTCATCCACCTGTCGACCGTTGAGATCGAGGCGGCCGTAAAATCCCTGCGATCCATGAAGGATCCAAGGTTTATCGAGGAACGGTGCATCGAAGTGAACCGCCTGGAAAACCTTGCGGATGACGAGCTTTCAAAGGCGATGATCGAACTGTTCCAGACCGAAAATACCATCACCATCATCAAATTAAAAGACGTCTACGATTATCTCGAAATGGCAACCGATTATTGCGAGGATGTTGCCGATGTCCTTTCCGACATCGCAATCCGGCATTCGACCGGGTAACAACAAATTCTCTTTTTCGTGAACGTTGTTTTTTGGTTTCGTCCCCTGTCAGATCCCAAATTCCCCCTCGATCCAGCGGGTGATCTCGTCCCTCACTCGGCGGAACTCGTCCCGCATCTCTTCCCCTGGACCATTCGCCCGGGTAGGATCGGGAAAACTCCTGTGGATTATGCGTTCTGCCCCGGGGAAAAACGGACAGGACCCTTTTTTTGAATCGCAAACGGTCACCACGGTATCAAACGGTTGTCCGGGGAACTCCTCGAGCGCCTTTGAACGCTGCCCCGATATGTCGATGCCTATCTCCGCCATCACCTCGATCGCCAGCGGGTGAACCCTCGTCGTTTCCGTCCCGGCGCTGAATGCTTCGAACCGATCCCCGAAGCGGGCGTTCATGTACCCTTCCGCCATCTGGGACCGGGCCGAATTATGCGTGCAGATAAAAAGGACCCGCTGCTTTGAATCCATCGTTTGTCACCCGTTTTTGATTTTCCGAGGTCCGAACGATCCGAAAAAGATTCGCCCGAACCCTCACTTGATCTCGATCCGTTCGCCGGTCACCGCATAGTGGATGTTTTCCGCCATCTTGCAGGCATGATCCGCGGATCGCTCCAGGTACCGGGCGGCCATGATATACGACGTGTAGCGGGAGATGGTTTTTGGGTCCTCCATCATGATCGTGAGGGTCTGCCGGAAGATCGAATGCCAGATTGCGTCCACGACGTCATCCCGCGAGGACAGATCCCTGATCAGCTCCAGGTTCTCCTTCTCAAAGGCCAGGGTTACGTCGTCGATCATGGCAGTGACGAGGGTTGCCATGTGGGGAAGGGGAGGCGGCTGGGGATAGGAAGGCTGATCTTTGATGTATTGCACCATCGTCGCGATATCTTTCCCGTACCTCCCTATCCGTTCGGCTCCTGCGATCACCTTAAGGATACAGACGATCACCCGCATGTCCTTGGCCATGGGCTGGTACAGGGCAATCAGCTGGTACGCACGGTCCTCGAGGCGGATGGTCCTGTCCTGGATCCCGACTTTTCGTGATAGTACTTCCGAGGCGTGGGAAACGTCCTCGGCGATTAAGGTCTGCACCGCATCCGCAAGCATGTTCCGTGCAAACCGTGCCATTCCAATCGTATCCTGTTTCAGGAGGTCCAGTTCCGCATGAAATTTTTCCGACATGTCGTTTTCCTACCCGAAGCGTCCGGTGATGTAATTCTCGGTGAGGTCTTCCTCTGGGTGTTCGAATATCTGTTTCGTCGGCCCGAATTCGACAAGTTTGCCGAGGTACATGAACCCGGTGTCGTCGCTCGCCCTGGCCGCCTGCTGCATGTTGTGGGTGNNGCTCGTCCATCAGGATCACCTCGGGGCCGACCGCCAGCGTCCGGGCAATGCACAACCGCTGCTGCTGCCCGCCGGAAAGACCGAGCGCGAAATTATTCAGCCGGTCTCTCACTTCCTCCCAGAGCGCGGCATCCTTCAGGCTCTTCTCCACGATACGGTCCAGTTCCTTCCGGTCTTTGATCCCGTGGACGCGTGGGCCGTACGCGACGTTCTCGTACACGGTCTTCGGGAAGGGGTTCGGCTTCTGGAACACCATCCCGATTCTCTTGCGGAGCAGGACCACGTCGGTCCCCGGGGCATAGATGTTCCCGGCCTCAAAGGTGACATCCCCGGTGATCTTCGTGCGGTCGATGAGATCGTTCATCCGGTTGAAACACCGGAGGAGCGTGGATTTCCCGCATCCCGACGGGCCGATCAGGGCCGTTACCCTGTTCCTGCGGATCGACATGCTGACCTCCTCCAGAATATGGGCGTCCCCAAACCAGAGGTTGAGATTGCGGGCTTCCAGGATGGGAGTGGATATGTCCCGGGGAAGCGGGTCTCCTTCATCACCGGTTGCGTCACCCCGGATGAGGACTCCTGGTTTTTTTGGTCCTGGTTTCGGATTTTGAAGAATTGCGAGATTCATGGGGAATCACCAACGGATGGATTTCTGAAAGTGTGTGCGGATCACGACGGCAGCCCCGTAGAACATGGTAACGAGGATCAGGAGCACAAGGGCTGTTCCGTATGCATTCTGCTCTGCGCCAGGGACACTGGTGGAGAGGATGTAGAGGTAATAGGGGAGGGCCATGACGGGTTCGAGGATCGAGTTCGGGAGGAACCGGGTGGAGAATACCACCGCAGTGAACAGGATCGGTGCAGTCTCGCCCGCAGAACGGCCGATCGAGAGGATGGTGCCCGTGATGATCCCGGGGACCGCAGCCGGCAGGACCACTTTCCGGATCGTCTGCCATTTCGAGGCGCCGAGAGCCAGGCTTCCCTCGCGTACCGCGTTAGGAACACTCTTTAACGCCTCCTCGCTGGTCCGGATGATGGTCGGGAGGATCATGAGGGCGAGCACGATCCAGCCGGTGAGGAGCGATACTCCAAGTCCAGCGAAAATGACGAGGAATGCGAACCCGAAGAGGCCGAATACGATGGAAGGGGTGCCGTTCAGGAGATCCACCCCGGTCCGGATCATTTTTGTCACCCACCCCTCCCTCGTGTACTCCGAAAGATAGATGGTCGCCCCGATCCCGATCGGGAGAGCGACCAGGATCGCACCCATGACCAGGTAGATCGTCCCCACGATGGCGGGGAAGATCCCGCCGGATCGCCCCAGGTCGGAAGGGAACCCGAAGATGAACTCCCATGAAAGGGCCGGGACTCCTTTCGCAATAATGTCGAGAAGAAGGATCGCAAGGACCCCGAGGACGATCGCCACCGCCGCAAACATACCCGCATACGCGATTTTTTGCACAGTCTTTTGGGATACCCGCTTCCAGAGCACAGAGATCGCGATCAACGCCACAAGAACGAACAGGCAGGTCAGGATCCCGGCAGAAACGGCGACCAGCAACAGGATCATTCCAAGGAACCCATAGAAGAGAAGATTGCGCAGTTTTGCACCCGTGGCCTGAGAGAACGGTCGTTTTTTCACGACTCCTCCCGTCTGTGCGGATCGGATACGACCGAGGTTGATCGTGGCGGACAGGTTGATCGCGAGAGTGATGATCAGCAGGACGACGGCAATCCCGAACAGTGCGTTGTAATGGAGACTCCCGATCGGGACTTCCCCGGTCTCGATCCCGAGCGTGGCCGTCAGGGTGCGGATGGGCGACAGGATATTCCAGAGGGGGGACGGGACAACCGCGGCATTCCCCGTGACCATCAGGACGGCCATCGTCTCCCCGATTGCCCGGCCGATGCCCAGGATCACGGCGGCTGTGATGCCGGACAGGGCGGAGGGCAGGATCACCCGGCTGATCGTCTGCCAGCCGGTGGCGCCGATGGCAAGGGAACCTTCCTTGAATTCCCGGGGAACGGAGTTGATCGCATCCTCGGATACGCTGACAATCGTGGGAAGCGCCATGATCCCGAGGAGGATCGATCCGGCAAGCCAGGTCTCCCCCGTCGGGATATCGAACGAGATGCGGATCCAGTTCGTCAGGACCACAAGCCCGAAGAACCCGTAGACAACGGAGGGTATTCCTGCAAGAAGTTCCACAGCCGGTTTGATGATCGTCCGGAGCCGGGGACCGGCCAATTCCGAGATGAAGATGGCGCTCGCAATCCCGAGCGGGACTGCCAGGGCCATGGCCCCGATCATCACGAGGATTGTCCCGACAACCAGCGGAAAAATCCCATACTGTTCCGGGGTTCCTGTGGGATTCCACTGGGAGCCGAAGAGGAAATCCGGAAGGCCGACCTGGACGAATGCCGGATAGCCGTTGTAGAAGAGGTACACCAGGATGAAACAAACAGCAAGGACCGCGAAGATGGCACAAAAGAACCAGAGGGACCCGATCACCCGTTCCTGGATTTTCCGGAACGCAGGTGTTGCCATTCTGATCTCCGGCAAGGCCATACGCATCACACCGTTGACTGTATATGGGAGGTCCGGCTTAAAAACCGATGGGACTCGGATCCTTTCCTGTCTCCGCNNCGCCTCCGATGAAAGAACTTCCCCGAATGTCTGCCGGAGCACTGCCTGGATTCTGTTCCGTAATTTCCTGAAATCCATAAGAGCCTCGTTCTCATCCTCATAGACATCGGACGGGCCCTTTACCGGGCAGTGGATGGAGATCTTCCCATGGGGCATCCGGGGGCCGAGGATTCCCTGGATCTCGCTGCTGAAGGTCACGACATACTCAAACCGCCTGAGGGGCAATTCGCGGACCGACTTCGATCGCTGGCCGGTGATATCGATCCCGATCTCCTGCATGCTCCTGGTTGCATACGGATGAACGCCTGCCGGGGCGATCCCTGCAGAATAGGCCTCGAAGCGATCCTGGTACATGGCTCGCATGAATCCTTCCGCGATCTGGGACCGGACGGAATTGTAGACGCAGAGGAAAAGGATCGTCTGTTTTTTTGTGGACCCTTTTTGCGGAATTCCTGCCATCGATCTGCCTGGATTTCTTTTTCGGACACGGTACAGCATGCTGTTTACCATTTACTATGAAAATGGCTGCGCCATTCCTATGGAACGCCTATGATACCGAAAGGTCACAAGCCCTCCTGATGAAAACCTCGGATGCGGTGTTCATGCCAGAATGCCTCCGGCATTTTCATGCGTCGGGCCTGTTGCGAACTGCATCATGATGGTGTTCCTGTGGTTTGCTTGTGTCCTGGTCAGGAATCCTGTGGTTTTTTTCGTCTGGGGAATAAAGAGGTTGAAAAATGGGGAGAGGTCTCACTTCACCGGTACGAAGCCTTCCTCTGCGAGCAGACTCTGTCCTTCCGAGGAGAGGATGAAGTCAATGTAGTCCCTGGCGAGGCCGGTGGGCTGGCCGCTGGTGAGCAGGTACAGGGACCGCGACAGAGGATACTTACCACTGAGCACGTTGTCCACTGTCGGCTCGATTGCTCCCGTGTCGGTCGTGATCCTGACCGCTTTGACCGCATTGTCGATGAATCCGAGTCCGACGTATCCGATCGCACCCGGCGTCTGGGTGATCGTCTGTTTCACGGCACCGTTCGAGTTCTTTTCGAGCATGGTCGGGACGGTGTTCTGGCCGCCCATGATGCTGCTGGTGAAGAATTCCCGGGTTCCCGACGCACTATCCCTGCCTACCACGACAATGGTCAGGTCCGGGCCGCCGACCTCTCTCCAGTTGGTGTAATTCCCGTTGTAGATGGCTTTGACCTGGGCGGTGGTAAGACCCGGGACAGTATTTGCCGGGTGGACGATGATCGCGACGCCGTCTTTCCCGATGGGCGTGATCACCATGCCGGGGTACTTCTTCAGTTCGTCCGGTTTGACATCACGGGACGACATCCCGATGTCCGCCGTCTTTTCTCCTGCTGCCTGGACCCCGACGCTGGAGCCCCCTCCGGTCACCTGGATATCCGCATTCGGGTGCGTTCCCATGTACACATCCGCAGCCTTCTGGGCAATGGGAAGGACGGTGGTGGAACCGGTGACTTTGATCGATGTTCGTTCCTGTGATGAGGACGGGCCTGACCCGCTCTCGGTGCACCCGGCGGCGATAAGCGTCAGGACGAGGATTCCTGCCATCGCAAGGGCGATCACTCTGAATTGTTTCTTGTAAGGAACCATGGTGGTCTGAATAAGAGACGAACCGGATATCGTATATAAAAATTCGAAGGAGATTATAGTTACCTATAGGGGTATCATAATTTATAGAGGAGGTACGGAGATGTGAGGACCTTCGGGTTCGGCGGTGCGATCGGCCGCGACGGGAGGACCCTCACTATCGTCGAACGGAATGGGGGGTACAGTTTCGGTACCCTCATCGCTCCGGACGAGATCGAGCTGACCCATACAGATGACTCCGAGCCCTCCGACATCGCGATCGATACGCTGCAGAAGTGGTGAAGGGGGGGTTCACTTTTTTTTTACTTGGACAATGGAATAACTTGTATTTATTGCCATTATTTGGAAAAACGGTTTTAGAACCTTTCAACCTTCTTGTAAACTGCAACAAATAATGAAATGGGATTTGGATAAAGATAGCTCTATCTGGTAGTATACAGGAGAATCGGAATTTGGGGATCACTATACAAGAACGAATTCGGGATAAAATGTGGGAGAGGCTTTTAATTCCGGATTGGTTGCCATTCGGACGTTAGATTATAATAACAATTCTTTTTATTCAATATATTACAATAGGATATTATGGATACTAATAGGGAAACAATCGATCCTTCAAAATATTTTCTCGGTGCATCAATCCTCCTTGGCGTATATGCTTTTTTATTCATAACGATTGAGATGGAGAAGTTTTCTTGTTTTCCAATTTGGATAAGTATCCCCCTATTGTTACTAATCGCCATCCCTTGGATTGTAATTCTTTACTATTGTATATTTAATAAAGATACAAGAGAAAAATTACGTAAAATACATATTAAACATACCAAATGGCTAATAGCATTTTTATTTATATTTACGTATGATTTCGCGTTGCTACTGTCAATGATAATCCGATTTAATTGTATTTCTTGGAACATTTATTCGGATATTTTTAATTCTTTTATCGCAATACATGCGACCATTCTTTCTATAGTGATTACTTTGACTATCATATCCATACAATTAAATATCGAAAAATATTCCTTTGATATGGTTGAATTTTTTAAAGGTTTAGAAGAAATTTGGGTCACTTTTGCTATTTTTTCTTTAGCAATTTTTTTTGATTTACTTGTTTTAGCCAAAAGCTTGCCATTCTTTGAATTTTTCTTTATTTTTAGTATTTTTTCAATTTTATCACTATTTCCATATTATTGGTTGATGCTTGCCATGATGCGTCCAGAGAATCTTATTCAGAGATTTGGATTAAAGCATCCAGGATTAGATTTACATTTTACTCGTATTGTTCTTCAAATTATGTATATCTCAATTAAAAAAGGAGAGATTGGTATTGTTGGAGGTGGATTAGGGTGTATTGAACATCAAATTAAACAAGAAATACCAAAAGATATTCCTCAATTAGATGAAATTATCAATTTATTAGAACTTATAGAAAAAGAAAATAATTACTCTTCATTAAATAGTAAACGGATATCTTATATGAAAAATTATTTTATAAAAATGAGAGACAGATATTCAATATTTCTTGATGATAAAATAAATAAATTAACGGATGTGTATAGAAGCAATTAAAAAATCATTAATAAATTGGCATGATGATATTCACTTAAATTCTTACATTTATTAACAGTCAACTGCGTAATTAAAAAAAAATCGATGCCTTATGCCCCTCTTCCCTTATTCGCATTAAACGCTCTACCGGAACCGCGGGTACCTGGACGACGCCTTTCCGATCCCGATCTGCATTAAGTCCTCGCCGAGGATCAGCTGCCCGGTGAAGTTCCGCTTCACCCTCAGCAGTTTCGAGGTCTCCATGGTTCCCGGCACGAAGTGGTTGAGGACAAGCGTGTTGACGCTGCAGTTCGTCGCGACGGACCCGACCACGTCGATCGTCGTGAGGGCCGTCATCAGGTGCGTCTTCAACGCAAACGCCGGCGAGCTTTCATTCGGGAATCCCATCCGCTCGTCGATCCAGTCCTGGTCGATGACCTCGTGGACCAGTACGTCGGCACCGGCCGAGAGGTTCTCCAGGTTGCCGCTCGTATCAGGGCCCGTATCGCCCGAGAAGACTACCGACCCGTCTTTTGTAGTGAACCGATACGCGAACGAAGGGTATACCTGGTGGTGGTCCACGAGGACTGCCGTCACGCAGACATTTTCGTCCCTGTAGACTTCGAACGGATCCATCGCAGGGCAGGTCGAGTTGGGGAGGTCCAGCGTGTCGGGGACCGGGAACTCGATATCCCCTGCCAGGGGACCGCCGATCTCCCGGATCTCGACCAGCTTTGTGAAATCGCGGTACGCGTTGTCCAGCGTCATGTCGTTGATGGTCTGGGCATAGGCCTGCCAGATCAGGTTTGTCATCTGGCGGGTCCCCGGTGTGGGGGTGATATTGGCGGGATTGGCACTGTCGGTATAGAGGATCGTCCCGTGGCGATCGGTGTAGTTGGATTTATCGATCTCGAGGGCTCCCCGGTCGGCAGGCCCGATCACGATCATGGGAACGACGATCGTCTTTCCGGAAGCGTCGGTCTTTGTCCCAAGACCCGACCCGGGGCCGATCAGCAGGAGTGCAGGGTAATCCGCGACATGGTCCTGGTGGAGGTGGGTGAAAAAGAGAGCCCTTGCATCCTCGAGGAAGGTCGAAGGGGATTGCACCTTCTTACCGGTATTGGGAGTCTCCGGGTTGAACGCTTCCGAGAGCCGCCAGGCGGAGCCCTGGCCGAGGTCGATGATATAGAGGGTCTCCCCGACCACGAGCACCGAGGAGGAACTCGCACGCTCCGTGCCCGGCCACCAGGCCACCCCGCCCGTCGTCCCGAGGAGCACGAGCCGGGTATTGTAGTTCCCGGAACCTCCGACAGGCAGGACCGTCGCCGTGGGTTTCTCTATGGTCACTACCCTCGAATATCCCTTCCCGGTTGTATCCTGGTCTACTGTCCGTTCGTCTCCGCCCACGTTCGTCCCAAGCTCCGTGGCGGCCGCAACACCCACGGCCACCAAGGCTGCCAGTATGCAGAGTATCATGATTCGCTGAACTTTCATGCCAGACCACCTTTGCAGAAAAGAGAATGATCCGTAAAGGGGGATTAAGGCTCCCTAACCTGTGTCGGCGAAGGAAAGTTGGTCGGCCATTGAACCGCCACCGGACTTGCACCGGGAAACGGAGGAGAACGCGGCCGGACACCGCCCCGGATCATGATGCCTTCACTGCCCGGACATAAATCCCCGCGAATCCCCCGGGATGGTCCGGGTCCCGGAGCAGTTCCATCTCCCGGACCTCGAATCCTCCGCGGGAGATCAGGTCCCGGAGCGACGACTGCGTGTAGAGGACCGTTCCCGGCTGTTTTAACTTCCCGAACACCCTCATGTTCCGGAAGACGACCCGGAGCAGCCCCCTGATCCCGATCCCTTCGTTCGTGGGCACGGTGACAAGAAGCCTCCCCCCGGGTTTCAGGATCCGGTGCATCTCGGCGATCGTCGCCGGGCCGTCCACCATGTTGAGAGTGAGTCCCAGGAAGGCGCAATCGAAGGAACCGGGAGCAAACGTCGTCTTCTCGCAGTTCTCCTTCTGCACCGTCACCGTGGGAAGGTCCTTCGTACGCTCCCGGGTGCGGGCGACCATCTGCCCGGAGAAATCGGTCGCGACCACGCTCTCGGATCGCTCCGCAAGAAAGGGCGTATAGTACCCGGTCCCGCAGCCGAATTCAACGGTCCGTCCGAGTTTCTGTTCTTTCTGCATCGCGTCCAGGAGGATCTCCCGCATGGAATTTCCGAACACGTAGTCGATCCCCCCGTCGTATACGCCGGCCGCCCCGTCCCAGAACTCCTCTGCGGATGCCATAGAAGATCATTGCTAGGGAATTCTTTCAATGTTTTGGAGTGGGCCTCTTACCGTTCTCCCCGGCATACCTCGCACATGGCGAGGTGACTGCGGGCCGGGCTGACCGGTGTTGAGCACCCTGGCGCCCGGGCTACGGATTCGAGTTCTCCCCTTGGTTCCACGCACAGAAGTCCCGGATGACGTTCAGGGAGCAGGGCGCGGAAAAGTCTGGGCGGCTTATCCAGCAGAACATGACGAGGCCCATTATCTTGCGGCCCCCGAAGGAATCCTTGCCCTTGCCCGCACCGGCATTCCCGGGCTCTTTCAATCTCGTCATTTTCCGGTACCCGATGGCAGGTCCGGCCACCGTATCCTCCGGTTGCAGGGAGTTCCTGCACCGGGATGTTCGCCAGTCCTGGCCTCCGGCCGGACAATCCAAAAAAGGGAGCCTTCGTCTTCAACTCCTTTTCAGCGAGTCGATCGCGACCTCGAAGGGCTCGGCGATGTCCACGTAGGTGAGTTCGATCTCGTCCTGGCCGATCAGCTCGCCGAACGTGTATCCGCCGTCTCGCTCGACGAGGGTCAGGGACCTGCCGTCGCGGCCGATCACCCCTGCAAACGCGACCGTCCTGATCGCTCCCGACGAATTGATGAAGTGATACTCACCCGCAAAGATCCGGTCGTCCTGTTCGGTGATCCTCATGTCCATCCGGGCATCGCCATAGTCGGTAAACCCGACGCCGTCCACGTATCCGGTCATTGTGCCTGACCAGTTTCCAGTGAGGCTCGGGATCATCATCGGTTGGGTTCCAGGCCCCCCCACGGTTCCCGGCTCTGCGGGGGGAGCCTGATTCGTGCACCCGGCCAGCAATACCGCAAGGATAAGAAGAATGCCTGCATACAGGATTGCGTTCATACTTTTCCTGGTTCGGGCTGAAAAGAGATAAACCGGATCGATCCCCGGGCGATCCCGGTCGACCCTGTTGCGGAAAAGAAAGGGGTATCCGCCCCCTCACCCGACGTTCGGGAGTTCGGGGCAGTTGCAGTCGCTCACCAGGCCGGCGTCCATCCCCTTCCTGAACCATGCCACACGCTGGGCGGATGTTCCGTGGGTGAAGCTGTCCGGCACGACGTATCCCTGGTACTGCATCTGGAGGGTGTCGTCCCCGATCGCGGTGGCTGCATTGAGGGCTTCCTCCAGGTCCCCGGATTCGAGGATCAGGTCGTCGTACATGGCCTGTTTGGCCCAGACGCCTGCGTAACAGTCGGCCTGGAGTTCGAGCGCCACCGAGAGCTCGTTCTGGTCCTCCCTGGAGAGATAGCGGTTCTGCCTGTCTACGTACTCCATGGTCCCGAGGAGGTTCTGGACGTGGTGGCCGATTTCGTGGGAGATCACGTAGGCCTGGGCAAAGTCGCCGGGGGCCTGGTACTCCTGCTGCAGCTCGTAGAAGAAGTCAAGGTCGATGTACACCTTCTGGTCGGCAGGACAGTAGAACGGCCCCACTGCTGCACTGGCCTCTCCGCAGGCCGAATCCACGTACCGGTGAAGAGGACGAGTCTTGGTTCTTCGTAGGTCTTCCCGAGCTGGTCCTCGAAGACCAGGGCCCACGTCGTTTCCGTATCGCCGAGCACCAGCGCTACGTGGTCGGCGAGTTCGTCCTGCTGCTCCTGCGAAAGCTGGGATTGGTAGGTATAGGATCCCGGGGAATACTCCGTGCTCCCGATGATCGCTCCGGGATCGCCCCCCAGGGCCAGGACGACGACAAGGACTATGATGAGCCCGATCCCGCCGATTCCGGTTGCCCTGCCTCCGGGAATTCTTGAAACTCCCCCTCCGGTGTAGCCCGAGGACCTCCGGTCCTCGATATTGGTGCTCCGACGTTCCGTTCGCCACCTCATGCTCCGGGCCCCCCGGGTCCAATCCCTGCCGGAGGTTCCAGTTCGTCCGCAACGCCCGACGGCACCCGGACGACCGGGCATCCGTCACAGAAGTGCCTCCCAGGAACCATTCTCCTACCCCCGTGTACACTTCGAATGTCGAGGGAAGGAAAAAAACTTTCCGGAATCGAACCATCGGTTCCTGTTCCCGGATCCGGATCCTTGCCCGGGAAAAAGAAGGGAAACGCTCCTGCCGTATGCGGAGGCACCCGGGATCCGGGATCCTGCATGAACAAGGATATTTCGGTGTTATTTTAAAAATGCATAAATTATCGTCCGTTTTTCAGGATTCAAATTATTAGAATTTTTATACCAGCACGGAGAAGTATATGGAGACAGGAGGCTACATCCATTCTCCACTTTAAAAAACTCTATAGCCTTCTCCTGCTGGCGCTTACCCTTGGTTATCCCGTGCTGGCGGATCATGCATTATTCCAGGATCCCGAGACCCAGGGGTTGAACACCTTCACCTCTGTCGAGGTGATGGGCCTTGCCACCGAGAACGAAGAGATGGTCTGGCAGATGTCGAGCCAGGATTTGAGCGACAATACTCTCGCGATCCCGTTCTTGTCGTTCAAGACCCTGTACGGCGTGGTGGTCTTTCATATCCCCGGCCTCACTACCACGGCAGGGGGCACCGGCGAGGCGCAGTACACCATGAGCTACTCCGAAAACACCATCGCAGACCAGGGAACCATCCAGTACGGGAAACAGAACTCCCTGGACACCCGCAACCAGGCTTCGAACCAGGAAAACCTCGATACCGACAAGGTGGTCTCCTTCGAGGGATCCGCGACGGGGAGAATGACCTCGTCCGAGGATCTCCTGGTGGACGGTGCCTCCGAGTTCGAACGGACCGTCGGGTTGTTCATCTGCCCGTTCGCATCCGGGGGCCAGAGCGTCGTCCCCGCCTACTGCAATATCGTGGAGATGGGGTCGACCGTGGATATCACGGACGGCGTCCTCCACACGTCGGCCGGCGAAAGGACCGTGGCCGCATCTGCGGACGTGCCGGTGGAAGCGGGATATATGATCGAACTCACGGGATCCGGGGATTCGGCCGCATCCGGAAGTGCCAGCGCCTACATGCAGTCGCACCTCATGGAAGGGAGGATGACATTCCTGGCCGGGATTTATGGGCCCGGCGGGTTCTCGGTGGAGCAGTTCGGGGAAGGGAAGGCCCTCGATCTCTCCTATTCGGAAGAGACCACGGCATCCGGGGAGATCTTCTACTTCGGCAAGGATATGCGGTACGAATCCGGGGTAAGGAGGATCGCCTGAAGGAATCCGTTCCCGGATCCCGCGGAGAATTTTCCGGGGTGAAGGGAGATTCCCATCGTTTTTTTGCATAGGGGGACACCAGAATGAGAAGATCTATTATCATCGGAATTCTCTGCGTGATGCTTGCACTGGTCGGCTTTGCGAGCGGGGACGTGTACGAGTTTACGGATTCCTACGGGGACACCTACGCGACAGGCCAGGTTACGTTCGATGAGAACGGGATCGTGAACGGTGCAGTGATCGCAGGGGCGACCAACGGGGATGTCAATGTCGAGCAGAGTGCATCCCAGGGGGATGGATCCGTCTCGGTCTCGCAGTCCGGGGAGATCCAGGGGGACTACGGGTTTGCCGGCACCCTGGCCGCGGACGGGAACGGCAATTCCGGCGGGAATTTTGCCTCCGTCACCGGCGGATCGATGGCAATGGACCAGGAGACTTTCGGAGGTCAGATCTCGTCCGGCGGCTATCAGTCTGAAGGTCAATACGGTTTCATCGAGCCAGTATTTACCGCAAGCGGACTGATCTCGGACCAGTTTGTGGAGATGGAAGGGAGCTCCGGGTATGCCGGAACACTGGTCGCGAACGCGAACGGGGCATCCGCACAGACCGGTGCATCCTTCACGAACGGCGGAATGGATGCGATCCAGGGCGGGGCAGTAGGGGGAGCATCCCTCGAAATCCCGTACTATCAGGGTATTTTCTCGACATCCATCGCGATCCCGGACTTTACGGTCGAGGGAGCGGTTGCCGGCCAGGGGGCGTATATCTGGGGAAGCTCGGGATCGGCATCGACCACGGTTTCGGACGGGAACGGTGCTTCCGGCCAGAGCCTCGCGACATTTTCCAATGGCGGAATGGACCTGATCCAGGCGGGCGGGGCAGGCAGCGTGTCCATCGAAGACCTGTATCCTTTCACAGGATATGAAATCCCTGCGCCTGTTGTGCCGGGGAGCCTCTCCCTTGGGGGGGCGGTTGCCGGGCAGTCGGTGTACATGGGAGGCAGCTCGGGATCCGCGTCGACCACAGTATCGGACGGGAACGGGGCGTCCGGTACCACCGTTACCTCGTTTACGAACGCGGAAATCTACGGTTTGATCCAGGCGGGCGCAGCGGGCGATGTATTCATTACATCCCCGTATTACACCTCGGCAGAACCGATCGAACTCTCGATGGGAGGAGTGATCGTCGGTCAGGACCTGAATGTAGTGGAAGGCGCCTCTGGATCTGCCACGACTACTGTCACGCACGAAAACGGGGCGTCTGCCCAGAGCACAGCATCGTTCACCGACGGGAAGATGGGCACAATCCAGGCGGGGGCAGCAGGCGATGCATCCCTCCTGTTGCCGGATTATCTCTTCGGGGACGAAATTGACGTATCCCTGGGTGTCGACGGAGTGATCGCCGGCCAGGATTTCTACGCAAAAGACAGCGGTTCGGCATCCGCTCTGACGAGTGCCAGGGATGCGAACGGGAATTACGCACTGGCGAATGCATCCGTGAGTTCCGGGAATATGTACACAACCCAGGTGGCCGGGGCGGGCGATGTCGATCTCGGGCTCGCGTTCACTTCTGCCGGGTCTGAGGAAGAGCAGCTGGGATTGTCCGCGAGCGGGATCTTCGCCGCGCAGGCCGGTAAAATGGGCGGGTCCTCCGGGTCCGCTTCCACAGAGGTCGAAGTGAACGGGACCCATTCAGGGAATTATGCAGAGTTCACCGAAGGAACCATGGACTTTAGCCAGCTGAGTGCAGGGATTACCTAGGTAACCTTGTGAGCCCGTCGGCGTCGGACCTGTCCGGGGTCCTCGCCCTCCAGTCCGTGGAGTCGGATGAGTTCTCTTCGTTTGCCGCGGGATCCTATTCGGATACTGCCGGCAACTCCCACGTGCAGGTGAATGCAACCGCACAACCCCCGGCCCAGGGATCGAGATCGGTCGGGACGACCCAGTTTGCAGGAAGCATCGCCTATGGGGACCTGAATGCCGCGATCGCAGGGCAGGATGTCAGCATGGAGAACGTGGGATCGGGCTCTGCAGGCGGCAGCGCGTCGGATGCCGATGGGAATTCTGCAGTGCTGAACACGTATGTTACTTCAGGGAACCTGGAAGCAGGAGAGGGAGGCCTGATTCCCATGGGGATCCTGGCCGGTGCGGGAGATCTCGGGGGAGTATCAGGGGCCCTGGCAGCCTACACGGATCTCACCATCGCCGGGGAAACAGGGAGCCTTAGCCTCGATTCCCAGAACCCCAGGGACTTCACATCGATCCATTCTTCGTTTTCGAATGGAGGAACACTGGAGTCCGGGATCGGGTTGACCGAATCCGATTACAGTGGTGATGTCTATCACTCGTACATGGACAGTAACGTGACGATCGCCGGCAATCCCGCAGTGGACACGGATTTCCAGCTCAGGACCGAGGATTTCGATGTTCACGCGATTGGATCCGGGATAGGCTGGCAGAACAACGATGCAATGTGTGAACAGGAATCCGGACCCGATTATGAGTATGAATTAATCGCAGTTCATATTCGCATGTTGAGTCCTTAATCTCCTATTTTTCCGCCCCTTTTTGAACTCTTCCGATCCATACGATCACGAATCCCCCCGTTCGTCTCCCGGCCAATCTTTCGGAGCGGAACGAACTGCCCGGGACGGGACACCGGCCATCCGGAGGAGCGATCGTTCGATCGAAACCGGGTTCCGACAGCAAAAAAACGGGGATCAGAGATCCCGATCCACGATAAAGGCGAGTTTCACGACGGAACGGTATTCCACAATCTTACCGTTTTTCACTTTTGCGGTACATTTCACCATGTCGATCCCCTTGATGTTCCGGAGGGTTTTGGATGCATCCTGTACGGCATTATTGGCTGCGTCCTGCCATCCTTTCCTGGAACTCCCGATCAACTCGATGACTTTACCACGGACGGTTCGTCTGCTTGTTTCATTCATTTCCACCAACACTACGATAGGGAACGACCTATATCATAGTTTCGCACATACTGGAGTGATGAAAAGGAGGGATGATCCGAGTCCTTCCCTGAAAAGATCGCCGATCATGCCCCCGTCCCCCTCCACCCCCCATCTGCCCGATCGCCGTATTCTCTATTCCCTATTCCTGCTCGGTTTTTTTGCCATTTTTTCCACGACGATCTCTAAAAATCCGGTGCTGCCTCTCTTTTCCCAGGCCCTGGGGGCGGATGATACCGTCATCGGGATGATCGCCGCCGTCTCCCCGCTTGCCGGGATCCTCTTCTCGTTCCCGGTGGGAGTCCTCTCCGATCAGATCGGCAGGAAGAGGCTGATGATCGTGTCCGGGCTGGTATTCCTCACTGCACCTCTGCTGTATCTTCTCCTTTCGGATCCGCTCTGGCTGATCCCGGTCC
>DAEV01000094.1 GCA_002509495.1 Methanolinea sp. UBA473
CGACTTCCACGATCCCGGTGGTCAACGGCGGGGATATCACGGGGAAAACTGTCTCGGGATCGCTGGGTTCCGGCGGGACAGCAACGTATTCTTTTGTTCTTCCGGTTGGAGTGTCGAGCTGCACGGTGACGATGGACGGGCCCGGCGGTGCAGACTTCGACCTGTATATCCGGAAGGGGTCCGCGCCGACGACCAGCACCTATGACTATAAGGCATTCACCAGTTCTGCCGACGAGGCCATTACCATCACCGACCCCTCCTCCGGGACTTACTATGTGCTTGTGAAGGCGTATTCCGGGTCGGGATCGTTCACGATCAGGGAAATGCACGTGACCGGTGTTGCTCCCACCATGACCCAGGTCACGAATACCGGTGACATTACAGGCAGAACCGTTCGGGGATCTCTTGGTTCGGGGGGTGCTGCATCGTATTATTTCGACCTGCCGGGCGGAGTGACGAACTGCGCAGTGACACTGGACGGGCCCAGCGGCACAGACTTCGACCTGTATATCCGGAAGGGGTCCGCTCCTACGACCAGCACCTGCGATTACAAGTCAACCTCTTCAAGGGCCGACGAGAGCTGCTCTCTTGCCAATCCGGCGTCGGGGAGATATTACGTGCTGGTCAAGTCAGATTATGGGTCAGGTTCCTACTCGATCACGGAGTCTCACGTTTAACCGGGCGGAGAATCGATCATTCTATCGTAGAATTCTACAGGCTGCATCAGGGTTCCGGGTTAGTCTGAGAATCCTGCGCATCTTCCCGTATTTTCTCTTTCCAGACGTTTGGATGACAGGCTGGATAGACTGCACCAGAAGCCTATTCAATAAATAACGGCGATATTTTATGATCACTGTTCATCTTATGGAAAGGAAAATTATTGAGCGTTGTATCCCTATTCAGGAGGAGCTGCCTGGAATGAGCCGTATGCATCCAAACCGACCGAAAACAATACCGGGAATTCGAACATTCGTCCTTTTGGCGTTGCTGTTCTCCCTGATTACGGGGGTGACCTCCGCCTACGAACTTAGTATCGATACCCCTCTCCAGTTGCAACGGGGGATGCCCCTTGTGGTGAACGGCACCAGCAATCTCCCTGCGGGTATCAGCGTGGATGTGGTGCTCTCCAGATCCGAATATTCCACCGAAGAGGTTGCCAGGGAGACTGTCACCCTTCAGGGAAGTAAAGATTTCACGATCACCTTTGATACCAAGGATCTGTCTAAAGGGCAGTATAAAGTGGAGGTTCCGGCCATTGCCGGTTATTCTTTCCTGGGAAGTTCTGTGAGCCTTCGCGTCGTTACCATCATCGACCGCACGGATGAGATTACAATCACATCCCAGAAAGTCCAGCAGATGGACGGTTTCCTGCGCCTTAATGGCGCAATCAAGAACCTGAAAAATGCCGGTGTCCAGATTGAAGTGGAAGGTCCTGACGACGAGGTACTTTTTGGTCCCGCGTTTATTGCGACGAACGTGGAAGGCACCTTCTCGAAGAATATCCCGATCACGGAAGTCGGGCAGTATGAGGTCAGTTTCACGGACAGTAATGGCTATATCGGGACGATTGTGTTTACTGTAAATGAAGTCCCGGTACTTGCCACGATACCAACAACTCTCCCCACCGCGCGTCCTTTGAATTCGGCAGCAGGTATGGCCAGTAACGACCATCCCGCTTATTTCATTGTGACCGGAAGCGGCCCGATCGCGATCTCAACGTCCGCGGGTACGGACTGGGTGATCGAGTATCCGGATGCAAATGGCGTCATCCGGAAAGTAAATAATAAGGGCAAGATCGACCCGGAACAGGTAAGCGTCGAGGGAAGTGGGGGGATCATCACTCTTAAAGTATATCCATACAGGCTTTCAGACGAGGGGGAGGTCACTCTCACCGCCGAGGGAGCTGACTCCATCCAGCTGGCAACGGGGGTGCCGGAGGCGTTTGCGAGCACCGCAACTCCAACTCAGAAGTCCCCCATCCCGGTAGCCCTTGTTATCATGGCCCTCCTCGCACTTGGAATTAAAAAAGCGTATAAATAATTGTGTTTCCATTTTTCCGGGATCTTCTCCTCCGGATACCTTTTTTATTGGTAAAAACCAACAATTTTATCTTGGCCGGGGTAGTCTAGTCCGGAAAGGCGGTGNNGAGTTCAAATCTCTTCCCCGGCGTTCGGAACTTGACCGCCGGTCCGTGTTCTCACCTTTCTGCCCCCTCTGCATTCCAGTGAAAAACCGTCCCTTCCAGGTACACTCTCCGGGAGGGCGCCACTGCGCGGGGCATGGACCGGAGCGGTGAATAGTTGGCATCGCCGTTCGGGCACCTGGCCGGGATGATCGAGCCGGAGGCGGGAGGCAAGATCTCTATTCTCTTGGTAAAGAACGGAACGGTGGTCCGTACGTGAAATCCGGAATAATCTTTTTTTTTTAGAAATTAAGGAAAATTTGAGCAGGATTTTTTCAACCAAATCTCTGGAACGGGACAGGACAACCGGTGGTGACCACAGATAAAATCAAAAAACTCTTATAGCGGGGGACATTTATTCTTTTATTCAAATAAAAAAAGTTGCAAGGGAAAAGTGCTCGATCAGGAGGGGGTACGACCTTAGAGAGGGGAAACGATTATAAGTAAGGAGAAATCAAGGTATTTTTATGGGAATTAAAATCGGCAAAGAAAAGATCAAGCGCGAAGCTGGGTACCTCTATTACCTGGGTAAGGACGGCTTTGTCTGGGCAGCACCGATGAAAAGCAACAAGACCGGAAAGAAAAGGAAGGTTGGTACCGAGAAGATACCAAGAGAGAAAGGGTATTTTTACTATCTTGGAAAGGATGGATTTGTTGGCAAAGCCAAAATGAAAAACGCGTAATCCATCATCTATTTTTTTACCCTTTCCGGCTCTCCGGAAGAAACCTCATTGGCCTCTAACCGGGGAAATGTGAATCAAAGAAAGTGCCCTGGCGTTCAGGTCCGGGGATTTTTTCGTGTGTTTCGAGGACATTCCAGGGTATATGGATAAATGGTCTTATCCGGAATGGAGAGAAAACTCCTGCGTGCCAACGGGTTTGTTTCGTATGAATTGATAAGATCTTAACGAAAGAGGTTTAAAAATGGAATTGAAAGGGAGCCGGACCGAGAAGAACCTGCTGGCGGCTTTTGCCGGCGAATCACAGGCACGGACAAGGTATAGTTTCTTTGCAGGTGTCGCAGGGAAGGAAGGATACGAGCAGATAGCAGCGATCTTTGAAGAGACCGCGGAGAACGAGAGGGAGCATGCCAAGTTGTTTTTCCAGCACCTGGCGGGAGGAGATCTGGAGATCACCGCGTCGTATCCTGCAGGGATGATCCGATCCACCCTCGAAAATCTCATGGCGGCGGCCGAGGGGGAGAAACTGGAGTGGGGGACACTCTACCCCGAATCCGCAAAGATTGCACTGGAGGAAGGATTCGATGAGATCGCGCATACTTTCCGCCAGGTTGCCAGGGTAGAGGCGTACCACGAACGGCGGTACATGAAACTATATTCGAACCTCGAGCGCGTTGAAGTATTCAGAAAAGATGTCCCGGTGAAGTGGAAATGCCGCAACTGCGGATATGTCCACGACGGCAAGGAAGCCCCGATGAGATGTCCCGTGTGCGACCACGCGAGGAGTTACTTCGAGATTTGGTATGAGAACTACTAAAAACCCGGTGTTTCAGCGAATCCAGATGTCGTGTGGCTAATCCGGGCAACCGGAATGCCCATCCCTTTTTTAGACACCCTTGCAGCATGCGCTCCTGCGGTGATGGGGGGAACCCATGCAAGAGGATCCATTGGATCCGGCAACTCATTTCCGATTACTAAATTTTCACGGCAGGGGATACTTATTGCATGGATCCGGTCATCCAGAGGATCAGGAACGAATTGAAAGACCACGCGGACCCGGAAATTGAGAAGGCTTCCCGGAGATTTTTCAAGGAAGAGATCCGGTGTTACGGGATGAAGACCGCGACAGTGACTGCAATTGCGAAAAAATACTGGAAAGAGGTCAAATCCCGGGATCGAGGGGACATCTTCTCCCTCTGCGAGGACCTTTACAGGTCAGGATATCTTGAGGAGGCGTTTGTCGTCTCGACCTGGGTTCCGAATCTCGCGGATCGTTACGAGCGGCAAGACCTTGCCATGTTCCGTTCCTGGATCGGGAAGTATATCACCAACTGGGCTGCATGCGACGGATTCTGCAATCATTCGGTGGGGGACTTCATCGTAAAATATCCGGAATGCATCGGGGAACTGAAACTCTGGGCTCGGTCCGGGAACAGGTGGATGCGGCGTGCTTCAGCAGTGTCGCTAATCGTCCCTGCAAAAAGGGGATACTTCTTGTCCGATGTCCTGGAGATCGCCGACATCCTCCTGACCGACAAGGATGATATGGTCCAGAAGGGATACGGGTGGCTCCTTAAAGAAGCAAGCCGTCTTCATCGGGAAGAGATCTTTTCCTATGTCCTGCAGCGGAAGAGGTCAATGCCGCGAACCGCGCTGCGGTATGCGATCGAACTGATGGACCACGAGAAAAAAAAGGAAGCAATGAGGAAAGACTGGTGAATACCATGATCACCGCATTTTCCCCCATTGGTCGAACCTGAAGGGTTCTCCTGACACCCTTTTTTCTATGAAAATGGCTCCGCCATTTTCANNTTTTCATTTTGTATGCTTGTGTTCTTGATGAGAATCATATGATTTTTTAGTGGTTTCGTTTACGAATGTTCCAATTTATCAATTGTACTCCATCTTCTTACCCACGCGCTCGAAATCGATGAACCCCTTGTAGGGATCGGTCCGGAGCAGCCGTACACGGACTTTTTGGCCTACCCTGAGACCGCGTTCGCCCCGGATGACCCGGCCTTCCGCAGGCGGGGAAACGAGCCGTACATAGGTCCCCTTCTCTGCCGCACCCGTGACAAGGGCATCAAAGAGATCGCCGATCCTGTCCCTGAGAAGTTGCGCAGCTGCAGCTTTCCGCATGAACCTCTCGGCTTTCTGGGACGCCTTCTCCCTGTCGGTGAGCCAGGAGGAGATCGCGGTTAGTTTGTGGGGGGAGTAGGGAGAGTTTCTCCCGTCCAGGACCGCTTTTATCTGTCTCTGGTTGACAACGTCGACATATCGCCGGTTCGGTGCGGTCGAATGTGTGTAATCAAGGACCGCAAGGGCGAAATGACCGATCGGAACGTCGCCCGGTACAAAGGGGACATATTCGCCCGGCCCCATCAGTTTTACGACAGTCAGGGACAGGTCCGGGAACCGATCGGGATCCGCTTCCTTCCTCATGTCCAGGAACCGGGCAAGAGCCTTTGAATCCGGATCGGAAGGTAGGGTTTCCCCATAGGCCGCGGCAGTCTCCACGATCCCGTCCCAGTGTTTTGGAATACGGACAATTCTCTGGATCATCGGGACAACCGCATCGGAAAGGCGGTTCACCATCGTGCCGTTCGCGGCCACCATGAATTCCTCGATCAGGGACCTGGCCCGATTCTCTACCTGGACCGCGAGGTCCCTGACCGCACCATCCTGCACGATCGCCTGAGCTTCCAGGGTATCCAGGTCGAGGGCTCCATGCTCCATCCGGAATTTCCGCAGGCGGCGGGCAGCCTCGTCCTGCAGCCGGACCTGTTCTTCAAGGCCGGGGACCCCTGCTATCGTATCAGGAATCGGACGGGTCCCCTCCAACCAATCCCCCACCTCTTCATACACAAGTTTTGCTTTATTCCGGACAAACGCCCTGTAAATGTCTCCATGGACGACATCTCCGTCCGGTTGGACGGTATATTCGATGACAATCGCATTCCTGTCTTTTCCGGGAAGCAGGGAAGAGATATCATGGGAGAGACGCTCCGGAAGCATTGGAAAGGTCCGGATGCCCAGATAGACCGAGGTTCCATTATGGCCAGCGAACCGGTCCGTTTCCGAATCGAGGGTCACGTAAAGGTCGACGTCGGCGATAGCCACTCTGATGCGTATCTCCCCTCCCTCGCCGCGTTCGCAGAACTCCAGCTGGTCGAGGTCCATGGAATCGAAATTATCGATGGACGACCATAGGAGCATCCGAAGGTCTTTTTCCTCCTTCTGGTTCCTCCGGGCACGGTTTTCATCGATGGCATTGACCTCCCGGAGAACGGCCTTTGAGAACTGGGGTTCGAACCCGTATTTCCTCATCACATCCCATGCGATGGCGTTCAGGTCGATGGCAGGTTTGTTCTTCATAGCAGGAGAACGTTCCGGGTTCTTTGAATGGAGGTCATGCATGCTTACCTGATCTTGGTGCACGGTCTCAAAAAGGAAAGGGATCGAACAATGAAAAAACGAAGAAAATCCTGGCGACTGAGGATCTCTCCCCACAAGCTCCATTTTCTTCACGATTGCCGGAAACTGTACTTTCCTTGCGTTCGTTGTCTCTGGCACCTCACAATGGTTGAAATGATTCTCTTCGGTGCATTTTATACTCCGGTAAGATCAACTATTGATCACCCGGTGAGATCAATGTGCATTGCCGTTCCCGCAGAGGTTCTTGAGATAAAGGAGGGAAATATCGGTGTGGTGGATTATGGGGAGCTCAAGCAGGAGGTAAGGCTTGATCTGGTTGAGGTCAAGGTGGGGGAATTCGTGCTTGTGCACGTGGGATTTGCGATCCAGAAACTTTCCAGGGAAGAGGGTCTTGAGACGCGGGAGATCTTCCGCCAACTTCACGAGGCCCTGAAGGAGGAGTTGCCGGATACCGGTTGAGATACCCGCTGTTGCGCTTTTCATTTTAAAATCCTTCTTCTTTTTGGGAAATCCCGACAAGGGAGCAATAATCTTATCTGCTTTGAGATGAAAAATGATAAAAACTGAAGAAAAGGATGGATTTCGATGGATAAAACAGGTGTCGCGAGTCTGATAGGAGGGATCATTCTTCTGGTGCTGGGCGCTTACGGTGTGTGGGTGTTCCTCCCGGAGGTAATCTCCTTTTTAAAAGGTGTTATTGGAATTCTGGGAATTGTCATTGGGATTTTTCTTTTGATCTTCGGAGCAATCCTGATAAAGGATTAATCCATTTTTTAAAACTACCTTGACTGCCCTTGCATTCCATGGATTTTCGTCTGCTATGGAGTCTTCTGCCAAAATGTCAAATTATAAAGAGGAAAAGCACCAACTATTAGTAGATAACTGCAGATCCATCCCATAAGTCGAGGCAGAAACCCGCTTTCCGGGTTCGAGAAGAAAGATCGAGTGGAATAAGGCAAAACATATGCGTGGTTTTTTATGAACTGGGTTAGAGTATTCCTGATCGCCTTTTTGCTGTCCCTATTCGTGAATGTATTCCTCCTCTTCCAGATCGATCATCCTCCCATCGCAGAGAGGGTCGTGGGGACCCTCGAGTATGGATACAATTCTGCGTTCCCGCCTGTCGGGAACAGCTCGAATTCAACCGCTACTGGAGATTTTTCACAAATTCCCCCGGGAAATCCGGGTCTTGTCCAGGATGTGAGAAGCACGACTCCCGCAACCCAACCCCCGACCCCCCCTCCCACCCCCGTGACCCCGGAACCCACTTTAACGGTGACCGTGGCGGCCACACCTCTTCCGGTTGTCGATCCGGGAAAGTGGATGACCTATAAAAATGACCCGTTCCGGTTCTCCCTGGAATACCCTCCCGACTGGGTCGTGACCAGATCGGCCGGGTCCCAATCCCGTCCTGCGGTCACATTCACTGCGCCTGGAGAGGAAGAAAGGTGCAGCGATGAAACCACCGAGTGCTACAAGTATATTGCTGTCCTATCCGTAGATATCGATACCAATCCATATACGGTCGTCCTCGAGGACTATTTCAACCAGTACGTGTCCGATCTGCAGCACAACTATGGCATTACTGCCACCAGCAAGAGCGCTCCCACCACACTCTCCGGGTCCAAGGCATACTCTATCGAATACTATAGCCGGGATGGACGAGGAAACCCGACCAAAAACTACCTTCAGTATTTTGTCATTCTGGATAAGAAGGTCTATATCCTCACCTACAGCGGTACTTATTCCACCGGAGAAACCGTCTACTCGAGGAATAAACAGCCTGCCCAGGAGATGGTAAACTCCTTTACGGTGGACAGGGAGTATAAGGTGGTCTGACGAGGACAGGCCTGCCGGGAATGCGAGGCTGCAGGCCTACGGATAAAAAAATTCATTCCCATTCCGGCAAGAATACACTAGTATCGGAGTATTCCCATTGTCCGGGCAGGTTTTTTTTGAACAGAGAATTCAGATCGGATTGGCTGCGGGTGAAACCTTATCTCTCCCACACAGTAACTGTATAGGAGATATCGCATGCAGAAGACAATATCAGGATTAATTTTCCTCATCCCGGTTGCAGTGGGTTTGGTGTGGATGGCAGGATGCACCGGCATCACCCCTGCCGGGCCCGAGGGCCCCGCTCTATGCCTTACCGCAATGACACTCCAGCCTGCGGATCTTACTTCGGAGTACCGGGTGCTGGAGCAGATAGCCCGTTCGCCGGAGGAGATCGATAGCGGCGAACTCGCGCTTGGGTGGACCGACGGATACAGCATCACTTTCTTCCTGCCGGCAGCAAATGCTTCCGAGGATACGTTCGTCCGGCAGTCTTTATCGCGGTATCCTGAAGAGAGCATGGGAACGGTGCTTACCCAGCTCGAAGAGGGTCTGGCCCGGCAGTTCACGCTCGAACCGCTCCCAGGATTTATCCAGGATGACAGCCACAAGGCCTATCGCCTTACTCCCAGGGAAAACCCCTCCCAGTCTCTCTCCATGGTGCTCCTCTATAAGGGAGAGATATTTGAGCAGATCATCATGGCCGGCCCCCATGAAGATCCTGTCCTTCTCAAGGCACTTGCTCAAAGGGCAGAAGAGAAAATACCCGATCAATAATGATCTTTTTTTTTTACGACTGCCCGCTAACCCCCGGGATTTCAAGTTTTTTCCGCGTCTTTTCCGCCGCGAAATCTCCCATCCGCCACTCTATACCATTCCCTTGCCAAACGGGATAAAGAGAACCGGAATTATCAATAATATTTATATACTTGTCCTTCTATCCATGTTTGAGGCGCATAAATGACAAAACCACGAAAAAAGGCCACTGAAAAGAAACCTGCCAAATCAGTCAGCAAGGGCGGTTTCGACCTTCCTATTGCACCGGTAGTCAGAATCGCCAAAAATTCGGGGGCCGAACGTATCAGTAGCAGCGGGACAAGGGCAATCGTAGCAAGGACGGAGCGTTATATCGCCACACTTGCGAAAGAAGCAGCAAAATCCGCTTCGGCAGACGGAAGAAAGACGATAAAAGCGGAAGATGTGGAGAAGTTCTGAAACCCACAGTATAATCTGCCAGTCCCTGCCGTCCTGCGGGAAGAGTATTCTATCCCTGGTTGCAATATTCCGGTTTTTTTTGCTGATCATTGACCTGCCAGAGATCCAAAAGGGAAGAGATGTGCGATTTTTTTTCGTTTATGTTCGAAATTCCCAAACAGCGACTGGATGATCACACTGCTCGAATCGCGGTGCTTGATTACCTCTTTGTTTCGGACAGGATTGACTATATGAGAGGAACGTCAATGATCGTTCAATCGTTCAGGACAGATCGATCCTTCGATTGATTGACGGTCATTTTCCAGAACCGGAAATTCCGAAACGAAGGATCCACTCCACCGGGCCGTCATCCTCCTCTCCCGTAGTGCATGGCGAAAAGCGTGATATATTCGTCCGCATAACAGGAAGAATCGCATTGGAGGGTGAATTCCGGCCCCAGGATCTCCTGGAAGAGCATGTCCCACTGAATCTTTCTCATGTGGTAATCTGAACGGATCCCTCGCGGACGGGTTAAAATCGAGATGAGTTCGCTCATCAGGAAGAGGTCTATACAGGGGACAGCCACCTCGACAGGGGCGTCGTGGGAAAATACGAACTCGATGATCCGGCCATAAGACTGGTATACCGAAAGAGCCAGTTCCGGGGAGCACTGTTCCGGGAAATCATTGTCTGCATCCAGTTCAAAAAGCAGAAAATGGTCGATTTGGGGTTTCAGACACGCCAGGTGGACCCTCTTCTCTTCTGCCGGCATATGGTGGAACGCCAGCGAGGAGAGGGCGATATCGTAGGATCCCGGTATCCGGCCTGAAAAATCCTGTATCCTGCCCTCCAGTGCGGTGACAGGAGTCCCGGGAAAGGCTTCCTCAAGGGCCCGTGTCGCGAGAACGACCATTGCCGGTGAGGAGTCGATGAGCAATACCTCACCGATCTCCCCTGTTCTCCGGCTCTCCAAAAGGGCAGACAGCAGGTCGACCGTGAGCGCTCCGTTTCCGCAGCCGATGTCCATCAGACGGACCGGGTGATGCAGTTCCGGAAGGCTCCGGACTGCCTGGGAAACAAACCGTGCACGGGCCTCCTTCATGACCGGGACCCCGGCGAAGTGCAGGAAGGGCCGTGGGTCTTCGAACGGGGGTGCCGGAATGGTGAATGACTTCTGCCGCTCCAGGAACCCAAGGAGATAAGTAGACGAGAGAAGTTCCTCGTCCTCATGAAGGGCTCCCGCTTCGAGCCATTCCACTGCCTCCCCCATCCGGCCGCAGACCGCGAGACGCGTGCCTGCATAGAAGAAGAATGCAGGAAGAAGGTTCCGGCGGACAAGTCCCTCGCTGGACGCCGGAGTGATCTCCGAATTCTCTATCCGCCGGGCGAGACTGCGCCATTTGACCGACTCAGCAGGTGAGAGGAACAGCATCTAGATTCTCCTTCCCTGCACTTCATCCCGAATGAGGCAGGCAGACGTAACGGTTCCGCCCGATGATGGGGACTGAACTGGTTTCAGAGCGATGAGGGTACTACTGCGAACCGGGGTAGCGGTAGTTCCGGACTTTATTCTCTTCTGCAATTTGCAGGAGAAAAGTGTTTTGGAATGCAATTTCCCGACTATGTTTCAAATTTTACCGTTATCAGGAGGATTAATCTCATGAGAGACCGAGAGGGATTCCGGTGATTTATGGGATCCTGGAAGGTCGTCGGGATTTTCATCCTGTTCCTTGCAGCAGGAGCGCTGGCAGCCGGGCTGGCATCGTCATGGTACAATACACTTCCCTCTCCGGGAGAGAAACCAGTGGAGGTCCGCGAATACAGGGGTGAAATGCTCTCTTCCATCGATGATTTCAGGGAAAATTCCATAAAAGGTCCGCAATACCTAAGAGAGGACCAGTACAGGCTATCCGTACGTGGTCTGGTCTCGAAACCGGCGAACTACACATACAAGGAGATAATGGAGCTATTCCCGCACGAAAAGAGAGTCGTCACTCTCTTCTGCGTGGAAGGATGGGACGTAACAATCCTGTGGGAAGGTGTTCCGGTACGGGAGATCCTCGCCCGCTCGGATCCCGATCCTGCGGCCGATGCCCTGATCTTTCATGCGGCTGACGGATACTCAACTTCACTTCCGCTCTCCTATGTCGTTTCCAGGGACCTAATCCTGGCTTATTCGATGAACAACGTCACCCTCCCGGCCGAGCGGGGATTTCCATTCCAGCTTGTGGCAGAGGATAAATGGGGCTATAAATGGATCAAATGGGTTACCACTATCGAGGTAGCCCGGGAATCCGGATACCGCGGCTACTGGGAAATGAGGGGTTTCTCGAACAACGGGAGCATTAGTCTTCCGTTCTATTCGTAGGGAGGATTCGATGCCGGACCCCGATAGAACTTTCCGGAAACTGGTGAACGGAACGCTCCTTGTCCTCTCCCTCCTCCTCGTGCTCACAGGTCTCGGAATCACCTATCCGCGGATTATCGGGCCCGCCACCCTCGATCTGCTTTCGAAGGGGCTCGCCCTCCGGCTCCACGAGATCCTCTGGGGACCGTTCCTGGTTGCACTGGTTGTGCATGTACTGATGAGGCGCTTTCGCCGGAAATGAGAGTGCGGCTGCCGGAATACTCGGAGGTTCCGGAAGACGATTGAGAAGGTCGATTTTCGAGCCCCGCTTCTCATCGCTCCTGATTTTTCCTTCCCTGCTCGTCTGCAGACTTAAGCACTACAAGGGTGATATCGTCGTGCTGGGGCTGCTCCCCTATGAACGCGGTGATCGCATCAAGGATCCCGATAATCACCCCCCCGGCAGTGGCGTTCCGGTGCCGGTTGATCGCCTCTTCCAGTCTTGCCTCGCCAAATTCGACCATCTCGCGGTTGACCGCCTCGGTAACCCCATCCGTATAGAGAACTAGCAGATCCCCGGGCCTGATGGGAAGCGTGACAGATTCAAGTTCCAGTTCTTCGATCACCCCGAGTGCGACACCTCGGGCTTTCAACAGCACCACCCCGGCATCTCCCTGGTGCAGGAGGAGCGGGGGATTATGTCCGGCATTCACATACGAGATTGTCATCCCGGAAGGATCGAGGATGGCGTAGAAGAGGGTTACGAACATGCTCGTTTTCGAATCTGCACAGATCAACCTGTTCGCATGGGCTATGCTCCTGGCAGGATCCGGATTACTGGCAGTGCTCGCCCGCACGAGGGTCCTTGACAGGGCCATGAAGAGAGCTGCCGGGACGCCTTTTCCCGATACGTCTGCGATGACAAGCCCCCAGTGGTGTTCGCTCACCGGGATGAAGTCATAAAAGTCCCCCCCCACCTCCATCGCCGGAATGTTTCGAGCGGCGATCTCGATCCCGGGAATGCTGGGGGGGGCATCGGGGAGGAAACTTTGCTGGATTCCCCGGGCAATCTCAAGTTCCTTCTCCATTCGTTCCTTCTCGGCGGTGGTCCTTTTCAGGTCTGCGATCCGGGCTTTCAAGTCTGCGGCCATCTGGTTGAAGGAGTGTGCGAGGTCCTCGAATTCATCCCCGCTTTCTATCTCCACGCGATTGTCAAGATTTCCTTTTCCTATGGATTCCGATCCTGATTTGAGCAGTTCGAGGGGACGTGTAATCATCCGGCTGAACTGGTAGGACAGGATACCGACGGCTACCAGGAATACGAGGAGCGTTGCCAGGAAGACCTGCTGGATGGTCCCCATCTGTCCGGACACGTGTTCGCTGGATTCGGTGGCGGAGGAGGAGATGGCCTTCCCTGTCCGAAGTGCGGGAGCGATGACGTCCTCGACAGGCATCACGATCCCGACACTCCAATGAAGGTGATCGACGGGGGCATACGCGACGTACCTCTCCCCATCCGCGAATGGCACCTTCGCGATCCCTCGCTCTCCCGCGATCATCCGTGCCGCGACTCCCTGCAATGCACTATTGTTGACCGAAAACAGGTTTTCAGTCTGGAACGACTCGTCCCACCGAAGATCACCGGCTTTTAACCCTGGCCTGGAGATGACATTCCCTTCGGAATCCAGGAGCATGGCATACCCGCGACCGCCGATCTGTGTCTGGATGATCTGCCGGTTGATCGTCTCGATCGTCACATCGGAACCGATGACCCATGTCCAGTTTTCCGGAGAGTTTCGGACAGGAACCGAGCAGGTCACTGTCAGGCCATGCCCCAATACATCGATGTAAGGTTCGGACCATGTGAGGTTCTCCTGCGAGACCGCGTTCTGGAACCAGCTCCGGGTACGGGGATCGAATGCCGGATCGAGCCCCCCTGACCACGGGTATACCCGGGTAACTCCTGAGGCGGATCCGACATATACAAGTGAGAGCCGCGGATCGGAGGCATAGACTGATCTCATGACCGGATCGAGCGACGAGAGCGCCATGGCTTCCCTGTCCAGCACGGCAGTATCCACCCCCGGAGGGATCACGAGAAGCGTGGTGGATAAGGGGTCGGATGGCACCTCCAGGGGAGTCGAGGCAGGATAGGACGGATAATCATCCGCGTTTTTCATAACCCCTTCTGCGTACCCGGAAAGAATGCGCATCTCGGACTGGACCTGTTCAAAAACCCTGTCGCTGATGTCGGCCTGGTGGTTGCAAGCCTGAGGAGGGACTCCTCGGCTGACTGCTCAAGCGCAAGAGAACTGTCCTGCACCGCCCTCTCTCCGAGTTCTGCGCTCTGCTGCTTCGCATATGTCCCCATGTCCTGGATGGAAAGGAGTGCAAAGAACCCGGTAATGCCGAGTGCGGTGATCGAGATAATGAGGAGGACCGCGAGGATCTTCTCCCTCACCCCGAGAAGGATTCGTCTTTTGCGCACATTCGGTTCCATGTCAGCTCAGAGATCGGGAGAAAGGTTTCACGCGGTGGATGATGGTAGTTGTGTTTGGGACAGTCGTGAGCGATGGATGATCGGAATAAATCCCGATCGAGCGAATATCCGGATCCTTCATCGATCTTTCGTCACTTTTCGCCTGCGGGCACAACGGCATACGGGTCTCGGGAGACCCCCCGGGACCAGTTTCATGGGGAAAAGGGAGAGTTCTATCTGGCCTTTGCCTGGATTCTAGGCTCAATGAGGGTCCAGATCCAATCTGCCAGCTCCCGGATATTCTTGGTCTGGATATAGATCTCACCGGGACCTGTAATCTCTGTGACAAACCCTTCTCCTCCGAGAATCGTTTCTTTGAGGCCTCCGAATTTGGTAACCTTGTACTGGCAGGTTTCGCTGAAAGCCACGAGGTGGAAGTTGTCCACGATCATCTTCTCGCCCGGGTTGAGGGTATGTTTGTCGATCGCCCCGAAGGTGTTCAGGAACAGGAGACCTGCGCCCGATACCTTGATCATGAAGAGGCCCTGGCCGAAGAGTCCCTTTGTGAATCCTTCCCACTGGACATCAAGGTTCACCCCTTCCTGCGATGCGATGTATGCGGATTTCTGGATGATGTATCCGTTGCCGGGAGAAAGGGTCAGGGTCTCGATATCCCCGAGAGGTGCCGCGGAAAACCCTGCCTCGCCTCTGGCATTGACCGCGGTGAACTCGTTGACGAAGAAGGTCTGGCCTCCGAGGAGGCTCATTCCAAGGGATCCCCAGAAACTCTTCTCCCTCTTCTTCGTTTTCACCTCGATAGCCGGCTGCATATACGTCATGGACCCGGCTTCGGCGACGATACTCTCACCCGGATCCAGGGTGACGACGAGCAGCGAATAGGAGGGTTTGTACCGGATGTCGTATTTCATACCCGTGACGTTCAAACCGGGAGGCTATAAGCATTTTCTTCCATGTCGCAGATTCGGGCAGCGACCCTGTCCGGACGAGAGATCGCTCCCCCGTCCAGGGGTGGGGACTATATACCCGGGAACTCTCATCTCCATCTTATCAGTAACAGGGATAGTCATCCATTATCTTGGATCAGGACCGATCTTCCTCGGATGTCGGAGAAGAATGACCAGGGAGTGATCCTTCTGGTTGCAACCGTTGCATCATTCTTCGTACCGTACCTCACTTCGTCGATCACCGTGGCGCTCCCGGCGATCGGCAGCGAGTTCTCGCTCGATGCCGTCTCGCTCGGGTGGGTGGTCTCGAGTTATGTCCTCTCAACGGCCATCAGCATCGTCCCCCTGGGGCGAGTTGCCGATATTTACGGGCGAAAACGACTTTTTCTTGCCGGGATTGGCATTCTGACAGTGTCTTCGCTACTCGCCTCGTTTGCCTGGGATATGGCATCACTGATCGCGTTCCGGGTTATCCAGGGAGTGGGGGGAGCGATGATTTTCACCACGTCGGTCGCGATCGTCACGGCGGTCTACCCCCCGGACCGCCGCGGATGGGCTCTGGGGATCACCCTTGCATCCGTGTACGGAGGGCTTTCCATCGGTCCGTTCCTCGGGGGGGTCCTTACCGGGTTCCTGGGGTGGCGGAGCGTGTTCCTGGTCGTGGTTCCGCTCGGGATCCTGGTATTCCTGCTCACATGCCGGAGAATCCATGAGGAATGGGCGGATGCAGGTGGGGCGAAGTTCGATGCGCCCGGATCGATGCTGTACGGGGTCGCACTCTTCGGAGTTATGTACGGCCTCACCCTCGTTCCATCCCCCGAATCCGTGATCTGGATGGGCCTTGGAGGGGCGATGCTCGCGGCATTCTTCTGGTGGGAATCGCATAGCCGGAGTCCGGTCTTCGACATACGTGTATTCCGCCATAACCTGGCGTTCACCTGCTCAAACCTTGCAGCCCTGATCAACTATGCTGCGACCTACGCGATCGCGTTTCTCCTCTCCCTGTATTTCCAATACACGCGAGGGATGAGTCCCGAGGCAGCCGGTTTGATCCTCGTGGCCCAGCCGGTGGTCCAGGTCATCTTTTCCCCACTTGCAGGACGACTCTCCGACCGGATAGAACCGCGGGTTGTTGCAAGCATCGGAATGGCGCTGACCGCAGCAGGCCTTTTCATCTTCGCGTTTCTCGCGGCCGATACTCCTATCTGGTTCATCGCAGCAGTCCTGATCCTCCTCGGGCTCGGGTACGGTTTCTTCTCCTCTCCGAACACGAACGCGATTATGTCGTCGGTGGGTCGAGAATTTTACGGAGCGGCTTCCAGCATGGTCGCGACGATGCGGTCGATCGGGCAGCTCACCAGTATCGCGATCGCAATGATGATCTTCTCTCTCGTGATGGGACGCGTCCAGGTGACCCCGGAGGTTTACCCCTTGTTCCTGATCAGCGTCAGGGATATCTTTCTGGTGCTCGGGATCCTGAGCGTTGCGGGTGTGGCGGCAAGTTACGCCCGGGGTAAGATCCGGTAGCAGATCGTCTTTTCCGCTATTGTGGAATATAATCGGACAGGATCGATGGGGAATCCATTCAGATCAGGGAAAAAAGGTTGTTGGATATCTTCGGATCCTCATTTCAACCGGGAGATGCGCCTGGAGAAAAAAAATTACCTGATTTTGTTTGGGCTGAAAGGAAATGAGACAGCCGGATCTGCAACCGGGCCTGCCTTATTTCCATTCCTCCGGACCGTCTCCTTGTGTCAGGAAACCGGGGTAGTGCCCGGAGATTTTTCACCTGTTTGGATGAAGTATGCCGCGAATTTATCCCGTAATTCTTGACATATTGTAATGTTTATTTTACATCCAAGGGGATCAATTTATTGATGGATCCGGTTCATCGGATCTGCTTTTCAGCTCATTGAAACAGGAGTTGGAGGGTCTGATTCATCGGGGAGCGCGGTACAGTTGGAAAATAAGGGAGTTGCATTGAGGATGGGATGCCGTAGACGGATGATCAATATGAAATAATCATTTAGAAGTGTAAAAAAAGGCTCAAAAACATCTGCTATGGGGATTTACCTATTAAAATAACAGTTAAAACGTGTTATTTTAAAAAAGATCAAACATGGATCATAAAAATAATTTCTATTGAAATCAGAAGTATTTTATATATCTTACGCTGTAGGTCGCTCCTTTAAGACCGAAATTCCTGATCCAAGCGTAAGTATTGGAGTCAAATTTTCCATTGAAACTCAGATGTCCCTTCCCGTTTGCTTGTACCATTCCCCATGTTATTGTCGCAGGGACTCCAGATGGATTGTGAGCCATCAACTCAAAATACAATTTTCGATTTTGTTCACCTACATTCACCAAGGCAGCGTAATGAGCATTCGCCAGGTCAATCGCGATATTGCCTACACGGTTATTCGAAATACCCTCATATATTGGTAACAATTCTTCCTCTTGGGGTATTGCATCCACCGGGAAAATCGGGTCTATCATACCCAATAACACGACAATGAAGATCAGTGTGGATATTTTCTCTCTCATTGTTGTTTGCCTCCTTCCACAAATTCAGAAGATAGAATATACCCTCTCGTCGCATTCTCTGGTATCTCTAAAAGATTCATGATCATCAGGTATGGTGAACCCTTCTTCAAATCAATATATATAGACATGTGCTCTTTACAAAAAGTGAGAGCGTAGATCTCCTTCAAGGTTTCATAAGCATTTCAACAGAGCGAATAATGATACATTCGCGGGTTAGAAAGGAATTTAACCATCAGTGAAAAGTGCTGCTATGGGGATTCGAANNTGGCCGGACTACACTATAGCAGCAAACTGCTCAACTTTATGGGTGCTGTTCTTACTTAAAATTGTTGATAACTCCTCTGGCACCCCATAGAACAACGGCATGACCCCGTTTTCGTCCCGATGATGTGCATTTTGATGGCAACTCCTTGCGGAACTTGGCGGCCGAATGGATCGAGGATCCTCTCCTTGATATGGAATTCTATAAATCCAAAATTATTATTAACATTTATTGTGTAACAACCTATCAATGAAACTCCAGTCAAAGGTCCTGCTCCTGTACCTCTTTATTGCAGTGCTGGTGCTGGTCCTTATTGGCGGAGTTCTCCCGTCCACACTGCATAAACAGAACCTCAACACGGTATCGGAACATTCCATCGATCAGTTAAGGCATATCGATTTTGCCCTCTCCAGTTTCATTGCAGCAGTCAAGTATGACGTCTACGAGTTGGCCATCAACGAGAATGTCCGGGCCCGGGAGGAGGAACCATTCACCCATTTCCTGAATGCCTCGGAAGAGACGTTCCAGTATTCAATCGGCGACCAGGAACAGGAGATCATCGACATCCTGAAAAATTACCAGATTTCCCACCCTTATGTCGGTTCCGTCTACATGGGGCGGGAGAACGGTGCTTTTGTTCGATCGTATCCAAGGGCAAGACCCACCGCATACGACCCGCGTGACCGTCCCTGGTATATCCTGGCAAAAGAAAATCCCGGGCAGGTCATGGTAACGGAACCCTACCGTGCGGTCACTACGCCCGATGTGAACATCGGGATTGTCACGGCTCTATTGGACTCAGACGGCACAGTATACGGTGTAGTGGGAGCCGATATCACGCTGGATCGTTTGACAAACTACATCACCCGTTTCGACGTGGGAAGCGAGCGGGAAATGATCCTCGTGGATAAGAATGGCATGATCCTTGCTGCGAGGGACTCCTCACGGTTGTTCGGCAATATAAGCGATCTTCTGCAGGACCAGACCCCTGCGTTCCTTTCCTCCAATGAGGGGGTGCTGGTCACGAACGGCTCCTACCTCATGTACTATACCTCTCCGGATCTTGGCTGGAAGATCGGTCTCTTTGTCCCGTTCAGCGACATCGAACGGGAGATCAACGAGTCTATCGTCATGATCCTGATTTTCGTACTGATTGCCCTGATCCTTCTCTCCGTGATCACCATAATTGCCCTGAACGCAACTGTGATCCGACCGCTCTCCAGCCTTACCGAAGTGAGCAGGAAGATCGCAGAGACAGGGGATCTGGACCAGGAGATCGAGACGGGGGGCACGGGAGAGATCGGGATCCTTGCCCGCTCGTTTAAAGCGATGGTGCAGAAGATCCACAGGGAAGAACTGGGTCGCAAACAGGCACTCGCGGATCTTGCAGACTACCGTGACCACCTGGAAGAGGTCGTAGCGGAACGCACCCGTGAGCTTGCCCGGGCGAAAGAGGCGGCCGAGTCGGCTGACAGGCTCAAGTCCGCATTCCTTGCCACGATGTCCCATGAATTAAGAACCCCCCTCAACTCTATCATCGGTTTCTCGGGAATACTCCTCCAGGGCCTGGCCGGCCCCTTAAACGACGAACAGAGGAAACAACTTGGCATGGTTTCGGACAGTTCTGAACACCTGCTTGCCCTGATCAACGATGTGCTGGATATCTCGAAGATCGAAGCCGGCCAGCTCACGCTCGCAGACGGTCCTTTTGATATGAAGGCAATTCTCGAAAAGGTCGCCCGGACTGTCAGGCCGCTTGCGGAGAAGAAGAACCTTGCGCTGGAGGTCGGGATTTCCAGGGATGTAGGGTCGGCCAGAGGCGATCCCCGGCGAGTTGAGCAGGTGCTCTTAAACCTCCTCTCCAATGCGATCAAGTTCACCGAGAAGGGACATATCAGGCTCGAGTGTTCGAGGCAGGAGGACCGCTTTCTGATCCGTGTCCAGGATACGGGAATAGGAATCCGGAAGGAGGATCTGGACAAGCTCTTCAAACCTTTCAGCCAGGTGGATACCGGCCTTACCCGGCAGTATGAAGGCACGGGCCTCGGATTATCGATCTCGAAGAAGCTTGTGGATATGATGGGAGGAACGATCCGGGTCGAGAGTGAACCGGGAAGGGGCAGTAGTTTCTCTGTCGAACTTCCAATTGACAGGAGTGGACAATCAGAATGAATATTCTCTACATCGAAGACAATGATCAGAACTTCTACCTGGTCAACTTCATCCTTACCGGCAGAGGCTATGAAGTAACCAGGGCGAGGGACGGACAGGAGGGTATCGATCTTGCGACGAAGAACCATTTCGATCTCATCCTGCTCGATATCCAGTTGCCGGGAATGGACGGGTATGCCACGGCAGGGGAACTCCGAAAGGCTCCAGGACTGCCCGGGACTCCCATCGTTGCCCTTACCTCCTACGCCATGGCCGGCGACCGGGAAAAAGCACTGGCTGCCGGGTGCACCGGATATATCGAAAAGCCCATCAACCCGAAGACCTTTACCGATCAGATCGAACAGTACCTCCCCGGGAGGATTTAGTAACCTTAACTCCGCATTGATAGGG
>DAEV01000121.1:0-213 GCA_002509495.1 Methanolinea sp. UBA473
TCAAGAAGAGCGACATGGAGAAGCTTGCCCGTGCGACCGGCGGAGCGCTGGTATCCAGCATCGACGCGATCAGCAAGGAAGAGCTCGGTCACGCCGGGATCGTCGAGGAGCGGAAAATCTCCGGAGAGGAGATGATCTTCGTCGAGGAGTGCAAGAACCCGAAGGCCGTTTCCATCATGATCCGGGGAGGCACCGAGCACGTGGTCGACGAGC
>DAEV01000121.1:218-13496 GCA_002509495.1 Methanolinea sp. UBA473
GCGGCGGTGCCCCCGAGATCGAGCTATCTCTCCGGCTCCGCGAGTACGCAGCCAGTGTGGGAGGCCGCGCACAGCTTGCGATCGAAGCCTTCGCCAGTGCGCTCGAGATCATCCCGAGGACGCTGGCCGAGAATGCGGGACTGGACCCCATCGACATGCTGGTGGAGCTCCGGGCCGCTCACGAGAAGGGCAAGAAGACGTTCGGTCTCAATGTCTTTGAGGGCAAGGCCGAGGACATGTTCAAGTCCGGCGTCGTGGAGCCTCTCAGGGTAAAGACCCAGGCGATCGCGAGCGCTGCAGAAGCCGCGACCATGATCCTCCGCATCGACGATGTGATCGCCTCCTCCAAGTCAGCAGCACCCCCGGGACCCCCCGGCGGCATGGGCGACATGGGCGGCATGNNGGCATGGGCGGTATGGGCGGCATGGGCGGGGACTTCTAACCCCATTCTACCTGCTTTCCCCTCATTTTTATTACGAAAATGCCATCGGGCATTTTCATTTTACCTGCATGGCATGAGCCAGATCAGGTTTATCTGGAGCACCCGGGAGCCGCCCGGATGGGAATCATTTTCGGCACGGGTGCATATTGACTCACATGCAAGACCGGTTCATCTTTACAGGCTACCGGACCACCTGCTACAAATGTGGCGTGGAGGCCGAACAGGTCATCAAGGCCGTCCCTTACCAGGCCCAGGTGGCCTGCTCCCATTGCGGCGCCACCCGTATCTTCATCCCCAGGATCGAGGACGTCAGTAAACCCGGGAGTTACACGAGAATAGGGTGCTACGATCTCTGGAACCTGGAGAGCGGCGCAACGTGCCGCAACTGCGGGGTGACCGGCCCTCATGACCTCTCGATCGGGTGCAGTCACTTCACGGTCCGGTGCCGGAACTGCGGCTTCACCCATTTCTACAAGTTCAACCTGGAATACATGGCCCAGTGCCCGATTGAAGAGACAGGGCAATAGAGTGAATTCTGTTTGAAAATCGCCTGGCGACTTTCATGATAAAAAAGATTCTATTTCTCTTCTCTCTTCATGGAGATGGCGCTCTTCGGGCACTCGTGGGCGCAGATTCCGCAGCCTTTGCAGTACTCGAGATCCACTTCGAGTTCTTCGTCGATCGCGGCTTCCGGGCAGAGCATTGCGCAGATCCCGCAGGCGTTGCATTTCTCCTTGTCCACCACCGGCCGGAATACCCTCCAGGAACCGGTTTTTCCACTTGACCCCTTTGTCGGCCTGCTGATGGCCAGCCTCATCCTCGTCGTCATACAACCAGCTCCCGGTAGGCGGTCTCTGCAGCCTGGACGTTCCGCGGGTCGGAAAACATCTCGGCAATCGCCTTTTTTACCGAGTCCACCGACACAATCCCGAGTTTTGCCAGGGCCCCAAGCACCGGCGTATTTAGGATTGGGCTTCCCGCAATCACGAGGTCTGCCCGGAGAGCAATCCCTGTCAGGTCCACTGTATAACTTGAGAACCCCTGCAAGGGATAAGGGCCGATCCCGTTCAACAGGACTACCCCTCCGGGTTTCAGCCCGTGAAGCACGTCGACGACATCCATGACACTCTGGTCCAGCACGATCACGAGGTCCGGCTTCCTGATCTGGCTGTATACCCGTATGGGGTGGTCATCGATCCGGACGTAGGAGACGACCGGCGCGCCTCTCCGCTCTGCGCCATAAAAAGGGCATGCGGTGGCGTACTTCCCGTCCCGGAATGCTGCAAGGGCGAGGAGCCGTGCGGCGGTGACCCCTCCCTGGCCACCCCTGGAGTGAATCCGCACCTCAAACATTGTCGTTCACCCCGAACCAGTACTCCGTCCCGGGACTCCTGGTCCTGACGAACTCCGCGATATCGTCGTAAGTGACCTCCTGACCTCCCAATCCGGCGATCACGCTGAAGGGCTCGGCCCTCGCCGTTGCTGCAAGACTCTTCGCGATCACCCCCCCGAACCCGAACGAGTAGTCCCGGTCGATGACCACGACATCCCGGCCGGCGAGATCGAGCCGGGGGAAGGGCCGCAGCCAGCGGATACGCATCACCCCGGCCTTCACACCCTCCGCCCGTAAAAGATCCGCAGCCACTTCGGCCTCTTTTCCAAGGGTTCCCATGGCCACCACCACCACGTCGGCATCCTCGCAGCGGTACTCGTCCACAAACCCGTATTTCCTGTGGAAACGCCTGGCAAACTCATCCTCTGTCTCCCGGATCACTCCCGCCGAATCGCGCATTGACCGTTCCATATCCCAGCGGAATTTAAAGTACGCGTCAGGGCCGGTCAGGGTGCCGTACCCGGCGGGGTTTTCGGGGTCGATGGCATGGGGCAGGCGGAGAGGAGGAATAAAATCCGAAATTTCCACGGTCTCGAGGGACTGCATGCTGTGGGAAAGGAGGAACCCGTCGAGGTTGACCATCACCGGCAGAAGCACCGACTCGTTCTCGGCGATGCGGAATGCCATCAGGGTGGTGTCGTACGCCTCCTGCACGGTCGAGACGTATACCTGGAGCCACCCGGTATCACGCTCCTGGAATGCATCGGTATGTTCCGCCCAGACGTTCCAGCCGGGTCCCACAGCCCGGTTGACATTGGCCATGACGATAGGGAGCCGCGCCCCGGCCGCCCAGTTGACCATCTCGTGCATGTAGAGAAGTCCGTGGGAGCTCGTGGCAGTGAATGTCCTGGCACCGGTGATGCTGGCCCCGATACAGGCTGCCATCGCGGAGTGCTCGCTTTCGACAGGGATGAACTGGCTGTCCAGTTCCCCCCTGGTCACGTACTCGGCCATCTGTTCGACGATCTCTGTCTGGGGGGTTATGGGGTAGGCGGCGATCACCGAGGGGCGGACCTGCCTGACTGCGGCCGCAACGGCCTTGTTGCCGGTGGCGATCGTCAGCATGTGCCCTCCTCTTCACGAAGCAGTCGTTTTGCTGTTTTTTCAGCCTGGGCTTTGAGGAGTGCCACCGACGCAGCGTCGATTCCCTTGAACCGCCCCTGGGGCGCGAGGTATTCCTCGAGGGGCAGGGGCTTGATCATAGCGGCTTTTGAGGGGCCGCTGATGGTTACTTTCCCCTGCTCGCGCTCGTACAGGATCCACATCCCCGTCTTCACGGCAAGCTTCCCCATCTCCACGCTCTTTTCCGACGAGAACCTCCAGCCCGGCGGGCAGGGGGCCAGGACATGGATGAACTTGGGTCCCCGGATCGAGAGTGCTTTCTCTACCTTCTTGAAGAGGTCGCGTGGATAGGCGGCACAGGCCGTTGCCATGTAGGGGGGGTTGTGAGCCGCGACAATGCCGTCAAGGTCCTTCTTGGTCTGGACCTTCCCCGCAGGGGTCGTGGTAGTCCTGGCACCTGCCGGGGTTGAGCCGGAACGCTGCATCCCCGTGTTGCCATAGGCCTCGTTATCGTAGCAGATGTACAGGAAGTCGGTCCCCCGTTCAAATGCCCCGGAGAGGGACTGGATACCGATATCGACAGTCCCGCCGTCTCCGGCATAGACGATCACACGGGTCTTTCTCCCTGCCGCCTGGAATGCCGCGCTCATCCCGGAGGCGCACGCGGCGGCCGCGGCAAAGGCCACGTTATAGACGGGGACATTCATGGCAGTATTCGGGTAAGCCCCCTGGATGACGCTGGTGCAGCACGCAGGCACCACCAGGACCATGTCCGGTCCCGCTGCCTTCAGGACATACCGGAGGGTGAGCGTATCGCTGCATCCCGCACATGCCGAGGTGCACTTCAAAATATACTCTTCCGTGGGGATTTCGGTCATCGGATTTCCCTAAAAAGTATATCGGCCATCGGTAATAAGGGTATATTCAGGGAATTTTTCATCCCAATCGTGAAATTCCCGCACATTGGGAGGAAGAATGTTATATAGGGGGAATGCCTCTCTCACTCTATTGGAGGCTCATCCATGGAACAAAGCAATCGAAAAGAAGGGTCGTCATCAGGGGAGTCAGCAGAGAACGGAAGGGAGATGGTGTCCGATAAGAAGAACGAAGTAAACCGCAAAAGCGGAAGGACCGGCCTTAAAATTGCCGCGATAATCATCGTCATCCTCGTGGTGGTTGCAGCGGCAGGATTTGCGACTCTCACGGTGATCGCAGACCTGCCACCTGCTTCCGGTGCTCTCTACCCATATACGATCACGTATGACGTCCTCATCCCTGAAGGCCAGACATTTTCGGTCGGGGGAACCCCCCTGCTCATCCTCTCAACCGGGGATCAGCTCCTGATGAAGGTAGGGGACAGGACCGAATCCTTCACGATAGGCCAGACAAAGACCATTACCGAGAGGACGGCGAAAGTCACGACACTGGGAATCCCGATCACCGAAACGAACTACATGATCGATGCCACTTATCGGGGGATGGTAGGAGAGAGGGCAGACTTTTACCTCGTCGTCAAAACGTCGCGACAGATCCCATCCATTCTCATCGATCGGATCCTGCCCGACGGGATCATGGCCCGCCCGATTTGAGGATTGTAGAAAGGAAGGAATTTCCTTTTTCCGGAAGGTTCGGCGGGCTGTCCTGCCGCCTGCGTTCACTCCATGATCATGAGCCGGTATCCATGTTCCCCAAGCTTGTGGACGGCCTTTTCCCTGAATTCGGCATCCGGTAAACCCCCGAGCGGAAGGATCTCCCGGCTCCAGATCTCCCTGAGGCGAGGATCGTCTGTCTGGAGGTCCCTCCGTCCTTTCACCTTCCCCGCTTCGATTCCCCCGCCATCGATCACACGCATGGTGCAGCACCGGAAGGTGCGGCAGATCCCCGGCCTGGAAGAGTAGATCGTGCAGACAAAGGCCCCCCCTTCCGATCTCCTGAGGAAGGGACACCAGGATGAATCGAACGAAGGCGGGGCCCGTGAAAGATAGAGAGCCCTGTATTCGGGATGCACCTGAACCGGGAGGAGTTCACCGGTGACCTGCACCCGGCAGGAATGAGAGGTAGGCGAGAGGCTCCGCTCCAGCCGGATATGCCGTCCAAGGCTGATGCAGCACTTTCCGCAGCGGGTGCAGGTGAATGTGGCCATCGGGATCACGGAATCCTTGATCACAGGAATCCGTCCCTGATCCTATTAACTTCGTGTTGAGGAGCAGGAGCGAGGGGCTATTTATATGGTGGCGCTGGCTGGGAACGGATTTCATCGCAGGACCTCGCAGATACGCCACATCAGACGGTGATGCTGCCGTTCGGATTCAAGGTGCATGCCCGACCGCCGTCCCCTGGCGAGGGGGTTGAAGGGAAAGCCGTATTCTATATCCCACAGAATGAGACCCTCGGGGGGGGCCGGGGAGAGTGCCGGGCAGTGCGTGTCCGAGAGCCGATCACCGATGCTTTCCGGGGGGGCCTGGCCTGACCCCACCCTGCACAAAGCGGAAGCCATGAACCTGACCATGTGCCAGAGGAAGCTCTCCGCACACACTTCGAGAACGGTGAAACCCTCCTCATAAAAAACTTTTGCCGAGATCACATTCCTCACCGGATCCTTTCCAGATGTTCTCGCGTAGGGAGAAAAATCATGGACCCCCTCGAATATCCGGGCTGCCTGGTTCATGGCATCCATGTCAAGGTGAGGTTCCCTGAAGTAGTAGCGGTACGTTCTGGTCAGTGCATCGAATCGTGGGTGGAACGCCGGATCGACCCTCGCGTAACCCCCGATCCAGATGTCGGGAGGAAGCTGCCAGTCCAGCACCGAACATGCCCGGTCGGGATTCCGGGTCGAGAAAGAGAAGACCTGGGAGCGGGCATGCACGCCGCGGTCGGTCCTTCCTGCAGCGAGAAACCTTGCTTCGCGGGGATCGGAAAAGAGTTCCGTCCGGATACAGGCGGCGATGAACTCCCCCTCCACAGTCCGGTCCTCCGCCTGCACCTGGGATCCGAAAAACCCGCCTCCAAGGTAACCCACGCGGAAGGCTATTCTCACCGCAGGGACATCTTGCGGGTGACTTTCTTCCATGTGTTCCTCAACGACTGGCGAGTGTAGGTTCGCAGGGGAGTCATCCTCCCTACGGCCTGGGTTTTTCCGGCCCGGATGGCGGAGAGGATTGAGTCGGGATCAGGAGTTGCATCCACGAGGGTCCTCCCGTACCCCACGAACCTTGCGTTGTGCGCATCGGAACCCCCTACGCAGGGTTTTCCAAGCCTGCGGGCGATCCTGGCCGCCTTCAGGTTTGCAGATCCTACAATGTACCTGCTGTTGAACACCTCGATCGCATCCACTTCGGAGAGCGGGGCATGGAGTCTTCGGGCGACTCCGTGGCGCCAGACATGGAACGGGTGGGGAAGGATCACGAGTGCGCCGCGGTTATGGGCAATCCGTATCGTCTCCATCACCTCGAGCCCCGGGGGAACGGGATCGCGGATTCCAAGTGCGATGAGATGCCCCTGCCGCGTCGATATCTCGATCCCCGGGATGATCACCAGGCGTGTCGAAAGGGATGCAGCATATAGCGCTCCTTCGATGGTATCATGGTCGGTGATCGCAATGGCATCCAGCCCGATCTCCTCCGCTCTACGGATCACATCCTCCACCGGGCTCTCCCCATCCCGGGAATAACTTGTATGGATGTGCAGATCGCAGTTCAGCATCTGATCATACCTTTTTTGACCTCCCTGATATTAAGAAGACTTATGCGTATCCTCCTTCCCACAGGCGCGGCAACCCTGGCGGTGGTGCAGTCGGCCGCAACAGGGCTCGATGCAGACGTTGTGGTCACCGGCGAAATTGCTTCGTTCCTCACCCCTGGTCAGCTGAGAGACCTGGTTTGCAAAGGTTCCTACGACCTTGTCATCGTCCCGGGGATGTGCACGGCATCGTTTGGGGAAGTGGAGCGGGAATTTGGAGTTCCCATCGTTCGGGGCCCGCGCCATGCTGCCGACCTGCCTTTCATCCTCCCCCTGCTGCCGGGACTTACCCTTTCTGCGGACATCCCCGCGGACAACCTCCTGGATGGGATGCGACGCGAAGAGGCGGAAAAAAAGATTGCCAGGTCTGAGGATGAGGCGGGCTTCGAGTATCTCCTCCGCGGGGTGAAGATAGGGGGTGGATCGAGGATCAAGGTGCTTGCGGAGATCATGGATGCCCACAGGGAGACTGATCTTCCTGGAAAAGTCCGTGATTTTTTCTCCCGGGGAGCCGACATCGTGGACCTGGGATTCGGGTTCGATGCCACGCCGGAGCAGGTGAAAAGATGTTTTGATCTGCTGGAGGATATCGAGGGCCCCCTCTCAGTGGATTCCCAGGATCCCTCCCTTATCACCGCTGCGCTGGGCAGGGCCGACCTGGTGCTCAGCCTTCAGGAGGAGAATATCCCCCTTGTGGGTCGCAGGATCGCGGATACCGGTGCCGGAGCAGTCGTTGTACCTGGTGCCAGGGGACTATCCGTGAACCTGGAGATGGCGAGGAAGGCCGGGATCGAATGCCTGCTCGCGGATCCCCTGCTGGTACCTGCGGGTTCCGGGATCGTTGCATCCCTGTCCGGATTTTCCGGTCACGTTTACCCTCTTTTCTTTGGGGCAGGGAACGTGGTGGAGCTTCTCGATGCCGATTCCCCCGGTGCCAACGCGCTTCTCGCAGCCATGGCTGCAGAGACGGGAGCCGCGGTGATCTTCTCATCCGAACATTCCGACAAGACCTTGGGTTCGGTCCGGGAGATGAGGAGGGCAACGGAGATGATGCAGCTCGCGGCGGACAGGCCCTATCCCAAGGATCTGGGAATTGACCTCCTTGTCATCAAGGAAAAGAGAAGGAGGAGAGAACCCCCACTGGCATACACGCAGATCATCCAGGCCAGGAGTATGCCGCGGGAGATCGAATACGATCCCTGCGGCAATTTCCGCATCGGGATCGAGGGAGAGGAGATCGTCGCAGTCCTCGGGAACCGTGCTTACCGGGGGAAGAAATGGGGGGACATCTTCTACACCATTCTGTCGGAAGCCGAGGTTTCACTCCTGGACCATGCCGCATATCTTGGCAAGGAACTGTACAAGGCCGAACTTGCCATCCGGTTCGGAAGGAGTTACGAGCAGGACGGTCCTTTTTGAAAGATTGCCATAGGATCCCTGAATCAGGATCAATGTGGACCGGGGATCCGGTCCCAATCGTTTAATTGATCCCCGGACCAACTATGGGAGGAAGATGGCAATGAAAGGGATTCGCCGGGACCTGCTGGAACTTCTGCTCCAGATGGGAAGCGACCGTCACCCCTGCGAATTCGTGGGGGTCCTGCGTGAGGAGGGGGGTGTGATCGCGGAACTGAACCTGCTACCCGGGACCACCAGCAACGAACACAGCGCAAACCTCTTTTACGACAGGATGCCCCTGGATACCCATGTTGCCGGAAGCGCCCACAGCCATCCCAACGGGGTCCTTGCCCCCTCGGATGCGGATCTTTCGTTCTTTCCCAGGTTAGGCCGGTACCACATCATTGTTGGATATCCCTATACGCGGATGGACTGGCGGTGTTTCAGGGTCGACGGAACGCCCTTACCCCTGGAGGTGCTCGGTTGAAGAGAGTGGTGGCCACGGGGACATTCGATATCCTCCACCCGGGACACCTCTATTACCTTGAGGAATCACGACGCCTGGGCGACGAGCTTTTCGTGATCGTGGCCAGGGACCGGAACGTACGGCACAAGCCAAGACCCGTGATCCCCGAGGAGCAGAGGGTGAAGATGGTTGCCGCTCTTCGGCCCGTGGACCACGCGATCCTTGGCGACCTGCATGACATGTTCCGGCCCATCGAGGAGATTCGTCCGTCGGTGATCACATTCGGGTTCAACCAGCACTTCGACGAAGACCACATCCGTAACGCTCTCGCGGAGAGGGGGCTTTCCGTTACCCTCGTCCGCATCGGGGATTACGAGGAGGACCGGTTCTGCAGTTCGAGAAGGATCGTCCGTGCGGTGCTGGACAGGCATTGCGATGACAGATCTCCCGAACGCACGGGGGATCATCCTGAGAAGTCCTGAACTTTTTTGCCTCTCATTTGACTAATTCATTCGCAAGGAATCCCTCCCGGGAGGCGTAGCAATGCGGCAATTCCTGTACCGTGTTCCCGCGTCCGGGGAAGATCCCCTGATGTTCATTTCCCCTGACCATATGTTAATATAAAATGGCGGAATAGGAGCCTAATAGGGCTTCTTTCGTAAGAGATGCCCATCCACGTATCTGAAGGAGTGTATACTTTTGCCTGAATTTGCAACTGCATTCTCCGGGATGAACAGCACCCGAAAACTAACCCACAGCGAACTCGTAAGAGCTATCCGGCTGATGGTGGCCGCCGAATATGAAGCCATCCAGATCTATGTCCAGCTCGCCGAATCCATCGATCATCCGCTTGCCCGCGAGGTGCTCATGGACATCGCCGACGAGGAGCGGGTGCATGCCGGGGAATTCCTGCGCCTGCTGCAGGAGCTGGCTCCGGACGAGGCAGGGTTCTATGCAGAGGGCGCAAAAGAGGTCGAGGACGAGATCGCCTCGATGAAAACATCGGGGAAAGCGCCGAAGAGCAAGGGATCGAAGGTTCAAAAGAAGGCCGGGGGATCCCGGAAGAAATGAGAGAAACGGATCGGGAAGATCCATAGTTTATAGGGGAGGTGAATGACCTGCCCGTGGGACCTCCCTATTTTGCATAAACCTGTTTTTGCCCCGGTGAATGGCTGATTTCCGGACCGGGGGAAGCCTGATCCTGCACGAGGATCTGAAGAATCCTTCCTGTTGCGGCTTTATCGAGCGGCTGGTTGTCGTTCCCGCACTTGGGTGAGAATATGCATGCCGGGCAGCCCCTCTCGCATCCGCACTCCTGCACGAGATCCCTCGCAGTCGAAAGGATTCCTTCGCACCGGGCATATGCTTTTTCCGAGAGCCCGATCCCACCTTCGTATCCGTCATAGACAAAGACGGTGGGATCGCCGTCATCGCCACCGCAGGGGACGGAAAGCCCCCCTATATCCCACCTGTCGCATAGTACGTGGAAAGGCATCACCGCGATGAACACGTGCTCCAGGCCGTGAAGCCCCCCGGCAAAATCCTCTCCGTGCGCTCCTACTTCCCCTGCAATCCCTGCAGGCACCTGCAGCCAGAGGGCGCGGGTGGAAAACATGAGCGGCGGAAGATCGAGCGGTTCGATCCCGATTGTGGTCTCGTGCTGGAGCAGCTTGTAGGCCGAGTAGCGTTCCGTGACGAGAACATCCCCAAAGAAGAGTCGGCCTGTGGCGAGATCGCGCTGCAGCCGGGTGCGTTCGATCCTGATATCCACGGTTTTGAGCGGGCGGGTATAGTAGTCAACCTCCACGGGGGCTGCCTGGATGGTCCTCGACTCCAGGTCCAGCGATTGAACAAGGTACTGCTGCCCCTGGTGAAGCAGGATTGCGCCTTTGTGGGCCTCGCGGAATGCATGCGACCGGTCCATCGTTTCAAGGACCCTGCCGCCTGCGAGCACACGGTAGGTCTCCTGTGAGATGCTCTCCAGGTTTACCAGGTCGGACGCCCTGCGGCTCCCGGAATAGACAAAACCCCTTCTTGTCCGGCCAAGCAGTCGCTCGTCCTCCTGCGAGGCGATGAGGCCGGGGAGGTCAGGGCCAAAAAACTCCATGTCCCGGTCCGGGTGCACCGGGAGTTCGGCCGCAGCGCAGAGGACCTGACCGGAGAGGATATAGGGATTTTCCAGGTCGATGATCGCATGCTCCTGGGACCGGCTGAAGAGGAGATCGGGGTGCCGCATGAAATACTGGTCGAGGGGGTTTGCAAAGGCTACAAGGAGCGCCAGGGACTCGGAGCAATTCCTCCCAGCCCGCCCGACCTGCTGCCACGTGGACATCATGGTCCCCGGAAATCCTGAGAGGATTACCCCGTCGAGAGACCCGATATCGATCCCGAGTTCCAGGGCATTCGTGGAGACGACACCGTGGAGAGCTCCGGATTTAAGTCCCTCCTCGATTATTCTCCGTTCTCCGGGGAGATACCCTGCCCGGTACGAGGCGACCTGAGCGGGGGATCCCAACCTCTCAGAAGAGAGCGCTTCCTTCGCCCACATTGATACGACTTCGGCGGTCTTCCTGGAGCCGGTGAAGCAGAGTGTCTGGAGCCGGTGCTGGACACATCTTGCCAGAAGGAGGGCGGTATCACGGTGGACGGACCGGGATCCGCAGCTGTCGTGGAAGGGGTTGAACAGGACGAAGGTCCGCTGACCGTGGGGCGACCCGTCCCTGCCGATTACCCGGCAGGGGACCCCGCAGAGTTTCTCCGCAAATTCCCGGGGATTGGCGATGGTGGCGGTCGAGAGGATGAAGCGTGGATCCGATCCGTAATGGCGGCATATTCGCCGGAGCCTCCGGATGAGAAGCGCTACATGGGACCCGAACACACCCCGGTAGCGGTGAGATTCGTCGATGACTACGAACTCCAGTCCGGAGAGAAACCTGCCCCACTGGTGGTGCCATGAGAGCAGGTGATGGAGTTCGTGAGGATTGGACAGGAGCACGCGGGCAGTCTCTCTGATCCGGGGGCGCCTGTCGCGTGGCGTGTCCCCGTCGTAGATGGAGGGATGGACCCGGATTCCGGTCCCCTCCTCCATGGCCAGGAATGCCCTGTGCTGGTCGTTCGTGAGGGCCTTTGTGGGATAGAGGGCAAGGGTGGTAGCACCGGGTTCATGGCCGAGTCTCTCGAAGACGGGAAGGGAAAAAGCCAGGGTCTTTCCGGATGCCGTTGAAGTTGTGAGGATGATATTCTCTCCGCGTCGCAACGCATCCACCGCTTCCTGCTGATGCGAATACAGCCGGATATGCCTGGATTCCAGGTATCCGGATATTTCAGGCGGAAAAGACTCCGCGACAGGCCCGTACTCGGCCCCCCGGCAGGAGATTTCCCGGACATGAACGATCCCCCGGGCAAGGCGGGGGTCTTCCCGGAGAGATCGCAGCAGATCGTTCACACTCATGCCGGGCCCTCCCGGAACAGGCAGAAGAGCCGTGCGAGCGTGATCAGGTCCTGCCGGTTGTGCATGACCACAGGCACGAGAGGGCCTGGATTCCCGGTGGTGAGGAACGTCTCGTAGAACTCCGGCACAAGGGCGCTCGGAACATCGTGTTCCCTCACCACTCCGAAGAGCTCTTTCTCGAGGGTCATGAGCCGGCAGTCAGGGAACCTGTCGCGCCATTGCCTCCTGGCCGGGTGGAGGAGGTCGAAGTGCGGGTGTTCGAGGCGTGCGCGCTCTCCGTAATAGGCGTAGCGTTCACGAAGGTAGGGGATGTCGAACGTGCGGCCATTATAGGTTACGAAAACCTTCCCATGCCCCATGTGCCTGAGTGCAGCCAGAAGGGCAGGTAACTCCTCCTCCACGCTGCGCAGGAGGTACTGGCGGATTATAAGGGAACCTCCTTCCACACCTGCAAGGCCGATGAGGATGATGGGACGCTGATAGATCCCAAGCGTTTCCAGATCGAGAAAGAGGAACTGTTCCCGCTCATAGAGCGCTGCAGTGCGCACGGACAGGGGATGGGATCGCGAGTGCCAGCGCGAGACGAGGCCCTGGATCTGGCAGGGATCTCCCGCCCTCAGGATCTCAAGACATCTCCTGGCATCCGGCCCGAACCGGCGATGCTGCTGGAGGTCCGCGATTGTACAGTATCCCCGTTCCCGGAGCTCCCTGTCTTTCCTCTTTCCGATTCCGAAGATCAGGGTGAAATCGCGGGCAAGGTCGTGAATCACCGCATCCGCCTCCTCGTCCGGGACTGAAATGCGTTCTTTGCTGGTGATACAGTAGCAGTCCCCCTCCGGGGTCTCTTCCACCGAACCGGGCAGGGCCTCTTCCAGGAGGGATCCGGAGTACATTCGAAGGAGGTCTCTTTTCAACCGCAGGATTGCCTCGTAATCAGACTGGAGTACGTACGAATCCGAATAACTCGTCCGGACTACCCTGTCATTCCTGATAATCGTGTACTCGGGATTCCGGTCGATCCGCTCCCGCCAGACCTTGCTGGCGGTCTCAAAGGCCATCGAAGGGATCATGTGGTTACCGGGGAGATCTTCCGGCAGTCCAGATGAGGCTTCAGGGCGCGTGGTGAAAGTGCCGGCCCGACCCCAACACCTTAAATCCCCCGGGTCAACCATGTACGCACGATATCGCAATCCAGGAAAGGCGGGTGCAGGGCCCAGGGTGATGGGAAGGAGCTACCCGGGCGCATGGCGCTTTCACGGATGAAACACGGCCCCCTTATCCTGCTGGTACCGAGCAATCAGTCTCTGTACAGTCCCGAAAGTATTTCC
>DAEV01000037.1 GCA_002509495.1 Methanolinea sp. UBA473
CCGAGGTGTCCTGCCAGCCGTAAATCAGGTCCTTGTTGACATAATCATAAAAACTGACATGGGACTTCCCGGCGCTGTCGACGGCCAGCGACGGCGAGAGATAGTAGGAAGACCCGCCCCCGAAGTTCTTCAATACTTCACTGTGCCACCCGGTAAAGACCGCAGAGGCGGGTGCAACGCCGCCCACCAGCAACAATACACAGGCAAGAACTGCCCAGGAGGAGATTTTCGATTCCATGCCTTATCACCCGTCGCGATATATGGCATACGTTGGAGGAGAATAATGAAAGTATTTGTTGGTGCAACCCGTCCTCGTTTGGGGAACCGGGCAGAGTCGTCCCATTTCCTCTGAAGGAGGATCTGGATAGATCCTGGCCTTATTGCCCTGCAGAGCCGAAAAACAACCCCGACTCTTCCGGAAATGCGTGGGCGACAGAATCGTGACTGCGACAGCAGCGGGCAAACCCCCCTGTCATTTACAAAAGTATAGAAAAAAGGAGCTTTACGCCCCTCACGCTTTATCGATAACCTCCTCAATCTCCTCTACCAGTTCCACTCCTGACCTCTTTTTCCCCTTGCCGATGTCCTTCAATTCTTCGGCAGAGAGTTCGGCCTTGATGGTCTCGTCCATCTCCTTCAGGATGTCTTTTACCTCGTCGGGGGTGGGGATGCTTCCGAGGATCCCGGGCTCGGGGACCGTTTTTACCGCAGGCTCCTCCGGGGCCTCGTCCGTCGCGCCGATGAACTTTGCGGCCTGCTTCATCAGGGTCGAGACCTCGAACGGGAAGATGATCTTGGTAGCCTGCCCGTTGGCCATCTGCTTGAGTGCGTCGAGGGAGAGGACCGTGATCGCCCGGCGGTCAAGAGGCTGGGACCCGACGGAGAGGATCCGCAGGCCCTGCGCCTCTCCCTGGGCCTGGAGGATGCGGGAGATCCGCTCCCCCTCCGCCCTGAGCACCTTGCTCTGCCGTTCACCCTCTGCCTCCAGGATCATGCTCCGCTTGGTCCCCTCGGCCTTCAGGATCGCGGACCGCTTGTCTCCGTCCGCACGGAGAATGGCTGCACGGCGGGCCCGCTCGGCAGCGGTCTGCTCCGTCATGGCCTGCTTGACCGCCCCCACCGGGTCGACCTCCTTGATCTCCACCCGCTCCACCTTGACGCCCCATTGATCGGTCTCCCGGTCCAGGATGTCCCGGAGCTTGGTGTTGATCACGTCCCGGTTGTAGAGGATCTCGTCGAGCTCCATGTCCCCGATGATCCCTCGCAGGCTGGTCTGGGCGAGTGCAATGGTGGCTATGCGGTAGTTCGCCACCTCGAAATAGGACTTTTCCGGGTCGATCACCCGTATATACACGATGGCGTCCACGTTGGTCGGGGAGTTATCCTTGGTGATCACCTCCTGGGAGGGGACGTCCATCACCTGGGTGCGAAGGTCCAGTTTCACCACCTGGGTGATGAGGGGAAATACCCACCGGAACCCCGGGTTCATCCGGCCGATGTACCGGCCGAGCCTGATATTGAGCCCCTGTTCGAAGGGCTGAACGATCACCACCCCGCGGGCGAAGATGATCACGACTGCGAGGATCAAAAAGATCGTGATTAATGTGTCTAGTATCGGCATAACGTTATTTCACCTCTTCGACTACGATGTGGACCCCCATGGAATCCACCACCCGGACCCGGCTCCCGGCCGGGATATCGCCCTCGTTGCTCCGGGCGCTCCATTCCTGTCCGGCAAGGAGGACCTTCCCTGAAAGAGAGTCGGGGATTACCTTTTTTACTACTTTCCCTTCCAGACCTACCAGCGAATCCCGGCTGATCGTCACCGGAGACTTCTCGTCCGGGTTGATCCTCCGGTAGAACCAGATGGTGAACAGCGAGACGACAATCGCGATCGCCACGCCGGCCACGACCCCGATGGAACTTCCGAAGATATCCACTCCGAGGAGCAGCAGGACTCCGAGGATGATCAGCACCGTGCCCGGCACTGCGATGAAGAAGCCGGGATTGATCGCCTCGATGACCAGGAAGATGGTCCCGATCACCACCAGCAGCCATCCAAAGGACAGGCCCACCAGTTCGACCATGATTAGAGGTGGACTGCTGATAAGAAAAAGGGCTCGCCGGTTCCGGAAACCGTTCCGCTTTTTTCCGGATTTGGGGGAGTGGAAGGATCTTTTTACGGTAGGATCTCGCGCAAATCCGGCAGGTTAAAATTTTCCTCCCGCAAATCTGATCTAATGGTCCTGTCCCTACCCGATAAAGTCAGGAATTTTCTCTTCAATCCTTCCTTTGCGTTCCGGAAGGTTAGGGACGAAGAAAAGTGGGACTCTATCCGATACCTGCTGGTCCTGGCGGCTTTTTACGCCATCATGTCCGCGATCATGGCGATCCTCACCCTCTTCGTCCACCCGCTGTTCGGCAGTCTCCATCTCGGCCCGGACCCGGTCGCGGATCCATTCCTGTTCCTGGCCGGTATCGTTTCGATCTCAGTCATTACCCTCGTGATCGCGGTGATCTTCGGGCTCTGGCTCCATCTCTGGGTCTACCTCCTCGGCGGGAGGAAAGGGGTATGGCAGACGGAGAAGACGGTATTCTATTCCCTCACTCCCACCCTGATCATGGGCTGGATCCCGATGATCGGACCCCTGGTCGGCGGGATCTGGTCGGTCCTCGTCGCGGTCATCGGATTGAAAGAGCTGCACGACCTTCCCGACACGAAGTCCGCCCTTGCGGTGATCCTGGCCATCCTGATCGCAGGATTTCTTATATTGGTTTTGTTCGGTGCGATGATTGTTGCAATGATGCCGATGATTGTGAATCCTGTGTAACCTGGCCACCGTTGGTGGCGCCGGGGTTGCGAAGGGGCGGAGCCCCTCGCGGTAGATTCGGTGCGATGATTATTGCGATGATGCCGATGATTGTGAATCCTGTGTAAGCTCTTTTTTCGAAATTTCCCCCCCATCAGGAATCTGGAATCCCCAGCTCCCCCGCCAGATCACGGGCGCGGAGGAGGGCTTCCCTGGCATCGGCCCTCTTCTGGTCGACCGCCCCGGTCCGGCAGAACTCGAGGAAACGGGAAACGGTCTCCATGGAGAGGCTGTCCCGGGCACGATCGCAAATCCCCTCGTAGGTCCGGTCCGGGAAATAGAGGGCCCGGGCCGCAGCGACGAGTGTGGCAGTTTCCGCTTCGGTAAGAATCCCTTCGCTCTTTGCTTTCCGGATGGTGCAGCGGATGTTGATCAGTGGCTCGGACAGGTGGGCGAAGGTATCAGGGTCGTAGATGAGGGCAACTTCATCGTCGGCAATGAGCGCCCCGTCCCGGTAGAGGCGGTATATGAGGCCTACACCTTCCATTCCAAGGGTATCAAGTTCTGCCGCCCTGAGGGCGCCCATGCTCGAAGCACCGATCACCCGGGTTCCGCGTTCTAAGGCCGCAAGGATCTCCCTGTGGCCGACGGAGCAGTCCTGGAAGAAGACTCCGTCGATCAGGACAATTACCCTGGCGCCTTCGTTCAACGCCGCCGTGATGTCCCCGCGGGCCGCCGGCGGACGGTATTCGGCGCGGAAGATGGCATCCGCCTCCACCCTCTCAAGGCTTGGGCCGAGAAATATGACGACGTCGTGCATCCTGGCACCGCTTTCCCATCCGTTCCTGATCCATGGCATAGACTTCCAGGCCCGGGACGATCACCCGCACCACCGGCACCTCCACCTCCGGGCGGGTCAGATCGGTCACGATCACCCGGGTAAGGCCGCATTTCTTCAGGCGGTCGATGGTGAACCGGATATCCGTGAGGAAATCGTCGGAATCGAACGAAGCGACGTCCGAAAAGGCCTCTTCGGACACGGCATCGAACCAGTACTTGTTCAGGCGCTTGGTTCTTTCGTACCCGATCTGCTTGCGGAAATCCGCGGTGGGGGCGTCCTCCCTGGCCCCGTGGATCTGCGTAAGACGGCTCTGTGCCACCTCGGTCAGCGCCCGGAGGAGAGCGATGCGGGAACTGGTATGGGTCCCCATGCCGATGGTGAGGAGAGAGGGATCTTTCAACATCACATCGTCGGAGACAGCGGCGAAGGTCGGGATTCCCATCCCGCTGGTGATGTCCTTGACATGCACCGCGACATCCGCGGCGGAGAACCTGGACAGGAGGTCTTTTCCGAGGGGATCGTGGATCTCTGTCACCCTCGGCCCGGTAATCCGGGTTGCCTCCACAAGGGACCATGCGTCCCGCTCGACGAGTTCCATCAGGGCGTGAAAGACCGCTTCCTCGCGTGTATTTCCAGAAGCAAGGCCATTCGTAGTGGTACGGAACAGTTGCGGGTAGTCCATGGGAAGAGGATGGAAGACGGCACTGGCCGGGACCAGGATCTCCTCGTCGCGGACGATGTCATACCCTTCCACCCAGGGGAGGGGCATCTCCGGATCCGCCTTTTCCGGGAGGATCAGTTCCCGGGGGTCCAGGACGTTTCCGGTCGCCGCGAGCTCACGGTAACGGGCAACTATGAGGGGCCGCTCCCCCAGTTCCCCGGAAAATCTCTCGATCCCCTCCATAATGGCAGAAACCCGGGCTTCGATCGGGGTGGCTCCCTTTCCATTGTATACAGATACGGCCCCTTTCCCTGCGGTGGGGCGGATGCTGGAGAAGACCGGGATCCCGATCCGGTCGAGGCGGGTGATGTCGGCGACACGGGTGATTCCGGCGGCAGGAAGGGCTTTTTCAACCCTTGAGAGGGTTACTTCCGGGGATACGGTTCGCTGGGTCTCGTTATCGTAGGACTTCTTACAGGACTGCAGGATCATGGATGAGTCTCCCGAAAGCGTCTCAAAGTTCAGTATAAAGAGTTCGGGAGAATTACAGATATATTTACCCCGGGTTGCCACGCTTACCGGCCCCGACGCCCCGTTGGCATCCTTCGCGCAGGGATCAGAATCAGAAAAAGGACCGATCTCTTCTCACGCCGGGGTGAGATTCCGGATGAATTCCTGGCGGATCTCTTCAAGCCGTTCTTCCTGGAAACGGAGGTTCATGCCCATGCTCCGGATGGCAAGTCCCATCTCGTCTCCCACGGTTGTCTTTTCGTCCGAGATCTTGTAGGTATTCTCAAGGAGTTTGAGGAGGCGTTTGTTGATATCGATGCTCTTCCTCAGGCGGATGTATTCTTCCACGACGGCCAGGTCGACACCGGCGTCCTTCGCCATCGCGATATCCATCTCGATGATCCTCCGCCGGTTCAGCTGCCCCTCGATGGCTTCATAAAGCTCTTTGTGGGTGATGGGCTTCATGATATAATCCTCGATGTAGATCCCGTATTCCTGGGCCTCGCTGGGGGTGAGCTGTTTTGCAGTGAGCATCATGACAGGGATACCCCGGAGCTCGGGGTTGCCCTTGATATGCATCAGGGTTTCCCAGCCGTCCATCGGTTCCATCATGATATCGAGAAGGATCAGGTCGGGCTTTACCGAATTTAAAATATCCAGGCATTCTTCCCCGCCGTAGGCCGCCAGAGTCTGATACCCCCCACGCTCAAGCATGGTGACGAAGATGTCCACGATGAAAGGACTGTCGTCGACGACCATCACGGTATACATCAGAATGTCCCTCCGATCTCCCTCACCAATGCCTGGAGATGTTCCGAAACCGGCGATTTTTCCTCCCCTTCCCGTATCACCGTCACTACGAGGAGTTTTTCACCCGCACCCAGCACCCGGATGGTGGTATCGTGCGCCGAAATTGTCACTCCCTCGGGAAGAGGCAGTTTCAGGATGGAGGAGGCCGATTCCGCCGAGGCAAAGAGCGTTGCGCTCATGGCCGCCAGCCAGGGTTCGTTGAACTCTCCGGAGAGGGATTTCCCGAGCATGATCCCGTCGCGGGAGACAATGGCACACCCTGCGACGCCCTCCACCTCCATCACTTTTTCAATAAATCCCTGTATCTTCTCTTTCAACATGCCGTATCACCCACCTAGAACACTCCTTATTGCCAGAGGAGTACATCAGATATTCATTCTTTCTATACATATGCCTGCAGGATCGATCCCACGCGGAGGGAATCCGGACCGCATTCATCGGAGGGGGGAAATGCCGAAGGTAAGGTAGATAAGGGATATTGACGAATAAAATACGAGCGGGGCCATAGGGTAGCCTGGCNNGCGTTCAAATCGCAGTGGCCCCATTGAGGTAACCTTTTTCCAGGAACGGTGTTTTTCGTGAAGCTGGACGAGCGCTGTTATGACTGTCTCCTCTCCCGTGTCGTTCTGGAATGCGGGCTCTGCAATGCATCTCCAGGGATCACCTCGGTGATCCGGGCGGAATGCGCCCGGCTTCTCGGAGAACTGCGGGCCAAACCTCTCTCGCACCCGGAAATTGCGAGCGCCATCCACCGCCGGGCATATTCCATGCTCGGGAACGACGACCCGTTCCGGGAACTGAAGGGGGAGAGCACCCGGCAGGCGCTGGAGGTCTGCAGGTCGGTCCGCCCGCACCTGGAGGATTTCCGCGACTTTATCCTTGCCAGCATCATCGGAAACACCTTTGACTATGGGGTGCGGAACCACGCCGTCAATCCCGATTTCAACCGGTATTTCGAGAAAGAATTCGCCTCCGGGCTCTATATCGACGACTGCGACCGCATCCTCCCTCTCACCTCTCGGGTCGTCTATTTCACCGACAACTGCGGGGAGATCGTTTTCGACCGGCTTCTGCTCGAATACCTGCACGGGAGAGGATCCCACATCACCCTCGCGTTGCGGGACGCCCCTGTCCTGAACGATGCGACCCTCGCGGAAGCCCGGGAGCTGCACCTGGAGAAGTACGTCGATACGATGACCACGACCGGCTGCGGGTGCGAGATCGGGGTCCGGCTCGACTGCATGCCGCCGGAACTGGAGACCGCGATGAAGGAGTGCACCCTCATCCTCTCCAAGGGGATGGCCAACTACGAGTCCCTGTCGACCTATCGGGATCTTCCTCCGGTCGCGTATCTCATGGCGGTCAAGTGCGACCCGGTTGCAGAGGACGTCGGGGTCCCCCGGGGGGTCAAGATCGCGATGCTCCGGGAGTGAGACCTGGTCAGAGGATCATCTTCGAAACCAAATTTCGCGATTAGAAGTGGCAAACGGATGTGTTTTAAGATTAATTGTTCATCTTTCCATTGGGATATCTATTATAATAGTACTCAATGCGTTAATCGCACCGATTAATATTCATCGCACCGATTAACATTCATCATATCGATTAATAATTCGTCAATTTTTAAATCCAAACAATTCACAAATTATTTAACTGCATATATACTATAAAAGATGTCGCTTGGGTTCGCCTCACTTGACATGCAGATGAACCCAACGCGGCCCGAAGGCAAGTGTAATTTGCGTTTAATAGTTTAAGCCTTTTACCATGCCTTGAGGGAAAGATTTAAAGGGAGGATAACATGGTAAGAAAAAACAAATTTACTGCGATTGCGGTGTTTTTCATTATTGTTTTGATGAACACTGTAGTCATTAGCATTGTCGTGGGAGATAAACAGTCAGATGATTTCAATCAACCAAGTTTTTGTAAAGAGATCGATTTGAAAAATCAGATTTCACAGGGGTCCGATTTTACATCAAAATTCGGATCACTTCTTTCAACCTTTACACTCACACATCGATCAAGAGTAACATCAGTTTTTGGTGATAGGATTTCATATTATTCTGAAAGTACAACAACGCCCCTAACAATTATGCCTTATATGGGTGTACAATCTGCCATCTATTACTCTAGCGACCAAATCAATTGGGGATCACCGTTAAAACAAACTATTGTAACACGTACGAATACTCCATCAGTAAGAGCCAGTAGTTATTGGATAGCTTCAACTCCAGGGTTTTATTTAATTCAAGGATGTCATCAAGGATCGTATCCATGGGGCGAAAGCTACCATGTGGATACATATACTATTGTGAGGATAGATTAAAAATGTTAAAACTTTTAAAAATTTTCTTTTTATATAATTTAATAGTTGATTGGATAAATATATTTAGCTTATACTATCCTAATAATTATTATAGGATTAGGCATTCAAAAATCGAATTAGAGTTGAGAATATGAAACTCCGAAAAATCGTAATCATGTTATGCATATTCAGCCTGCTCTTTATCACTGGAGTATGTGCAGCAAACGGGAATCCTGTATTTTGTGAGAGTATTCCGGAGGGAACCTTGTTGGATAAGGCAACCGTTGCTATTGCTGTAGTTGATACGGAGGGACAATTCATTGCTACGGATCTGACTCCGGAGATGATCGAGGGGCTCTTTGAATGGGTTCCCCAGGAGTACATCGAAGATGGCTTTTACCTGATCGTCGGGGACGGCACAACGGGTAACACCTATAACATCGGGGAAGGCGTTTCATCGATCTCTCTCGTTCCATCTATTGATCGGACAACTGTATCGCCAGGCCGTGTGTTGCAGCGGATGAGGTCGGTCCTTGCCCCCGGATTCTCATCGAAATGAGATCTAAAGATAGAGAGAATACCCCCAAATTTTTTTGTTAATAATTAACAAGAAAGTCCCCAGCAAACGGACTCAGCGCATGTTAGGATGCGCAAGCGTGCGAGACTTTTACCCCCAAGAACTCATCCGACGCTCTGTGCGGTACGTCTCTGTGCGGTAACGTCATTGGTATATTGAGGCTGATATGGCATCTCCACACCCCTATACGATGAACCCCGCCGCCCTGGACGGGGCGCCCCGGCGGCGGGTTCAACCTGATGGATGGGGATTTACTGGAAACATCTCAGGGCCGGCCCTATCGCAAACCGGGGTGGTGCAAGGAGGGGTCTCAACTCTTGAGATTATAGCATGCCCGGATTTGGAAGTTAGGCCACCGCAGGTGGCCCCAGGTTGCGAAGGGCGGAGCCCTTCGCGGGAATAACCCCTCCTGTTTGATAATACCGCGGTCCTCAGGTCCCGGCCCGGAACGATTTCACCAGGTTTCCCAGAAAATGTGGGGGCGGATCGCCTCTCCACTCCCCACTCATGATTCACCCCGCCGCCCCGCGGCGGGATCAACCTGCTGCAGTGGAATATTCTGGGTCGAAATCTCATTGCGAATAGAGATCTCCCTCGACCCCCTGGCCACCTTCGGTGGCCGAACGTTCAGAAATGGAAGATATAGGGAAGGACGATCAGCGACTTAGGGCGAGGGGCTTCGCCCCCTCGACCCCCTGGCGACCGTCCGGTCGCCGAACGTTCAGAAATGGAAGATATAGGGAAGGACGATCAGAGAGAACAGAATCACGAGCATCAGCGAAGATATAAAGGAGACCACCGGGAGGGCGTATTTCTGGATTCCGCGGCGCTCGAAGAGTCGTTCCACCCCTTCTTTCAGGATGTATCCCCCGTCCAGGGGGACCATGGGAATCGCATTGAAGATCCCGACGTTGATGTTGATCCAGCCGCACCAGAACAGGAGGTGGATCACGCCCCAGAAGAGGGGGAACGGCACCTGGTAATACTGGGACTCGGGAGTTTCGAAGGCAAGGATCCTCATCATCTGCCCGTTCATGGTGGGATCGAAGGGCACGGTGATCAGGCGGATGAACCCTGTGAAGGAAAAGCTGTTTTTCACCGCGTCCACCACAGCGCCCCCGTCATAGTAGTAAACTCCCATGAATCCCGACTCGCGGGGTCCGAGTTCTTCCGGCCACGAAGACAGGTTCAGGTGGTAGGTCTCTGCGGTCCCCTGGTGGAGGATGCCCAGGGCTACAGTATCCCCGGGCCTGGTTGCATTCAGGAGGGACGAGACATCGTCGCGGTCCTGGACCGCGATCCCGTTCACGGAAGAGATCACCGAAGGCGTGGGGACATCCGCCTGCCATGCGGAGTAATTCTGGTAGACCCCCGCGATCACCGGTTCCCCGGCAGGAACCGCCATGCCGACGAGGAGGATCATGACCACGAAGCAGATCACCCCGACCACGATATTGTTGGTGATGCCGGCCCCGAACATCCGGATCTTCGACATTCCCCTCGTCTTTTCCAGCTGCTCCTCATCGGGCTCGACAAAGAACCCGATGGGGATGACTGCGACGAGCGCTCCCATTCCGCGAACCGCGATCTTCTCCACCCGGCAGAGGATGCCGTGGCCGAACTCGTGGATTGCGATGGTAACCACGAACGCGAACCATACCGCGAAGGTGGAGGGGACGTATTCGTTGAGCCCGGGAATGAGAAGGAGGTTCTGGGGAGCATAGATCCCGATCGGCTCGGGCCTGAAGATGAGCGTGAACTGCAGGGATACGAGGAGCATCAGCGCGATCCCCACGGAGATGACCGCGACCATCACCACACCGAAGGTGGCATAGAGGCGAAGGATAGCGGAGTAGGGGATGAACCTGTCGAAGAATCCCACTCGTGAGGTTTTTATCGCGAGGATGGGCCCGTAGAACACGATATTCTCATACAAGCTCTTTTTGGCAGTCTCATCGTGGCCGGGCTCTCCGGATCGCGCGGCTTTCTCCCTCTCGTACGCGGACTTGCGCAGGTACAGGTAACCTGCCACCACTGCGTAGGCCAGTACGAGAAGAAGGAGGATGAGCACCCAGTCCATTCATAAAAAGTGGACGGGAACACACATATACTTGTTCTACGAGGAAAAAACGTCTAAATGGAGGGGATATTTGTCAGAACAGGTAGTCGGAGAGATGTGTCTGCTCTCGCCTCTCGATGAGGGCATGGACCGTTTCCCAGCTTCTCCTCGCGATCAGGGGAGGCCTGCCATGCTCGCGGATATACCCCCAGAGGAACTCCACGGTCGTGTGGTCGGAGGGGTACCCGCTCCCGATCTCCCCGTATTCCCGGGCAAGTTCGGAGACGAGCCGATCGCGTTCCACCTTTGCGATGATGCTCGCGGCAGAGACCGCGGGGTGGGTCTCGTCGGCATGGTGCCGGGGGACAACCCTGCAGGAGTGCATGAGGTGCTCCGACACCATGCATCCGTACCGGGCCGCCACTACATCGCAGGCGTCCACCACGGCGATATGGGGCCGGAGATCGTCGATCACCCTTGCATGCGAGAGCGCCATGAGGGCATTCATGGTCATGAACGAGCGCTGTGCGTCGATCTCTCCGGGGGATATTGCCAGTACGGCGATGGGAAATCCCTCTGCGCGGATCCTTGCCGCCAACTCCTCCCGGCGTGCCGGAGTGAGGGCCTTGGAGTCCTTCACACCCAGCACGGACAAGTCTTTTTTCCGGCGGCATCCCACGGCGGCCACTACCAGGGGTCCGAGGACCGCACCTTTTCCTGCTTCGTCCACCCCGCAGAGCATATTGTGGTACAGTACCTTCCCGCAAGATATTTCAAGGCCCATGATGGGTACAACAGTAAGGTATGTATCTCGTCATAGTGGGGCTCGGCGGCATCGGGAGGAACCTGACCCAGCTCGCGGTCGAGCGCGGGAACAACGTGGTGATCATCGACCTGGACGAGCAGCGCTGCAGCGAGATGCTGGAACAATATGATGTACTGGCCATCACCGGGAATGCCACCGACAAGTCCATCCTCGAGGATGCGGGGATCGATCGGGCGGATGCGATGGTGGCCACCACGAGCGACGACTCGGTGAACCTCATGACCTGCTGGCTGGCAAAGCGGCTCAAGGTAGAGAACGTCGTCTCCATCGTGAACCAGAAGGAGCACTCGGACCTGTTCAAGGAAGTCGGTGTCAAGATCAGCGAGAACCCGGACGAACTCGTCGCCCAGAGGCTCTATTACTGGGCCGAGAATCCCCAGCTGCAGCAGCTGGCCTCGATCCCCGGAGGGACCATCTTCGAGGTTGTGGCCGAGAAGGGCGCCCCCATTGTCGACCACGAGATCCGCGAACTCAAGGTGAAGGATTTTGTTTTCATCGCCATCCGGAGGGCGGGGGGGGAGCTGATCATCCCGAGCGGCACAGTGAAAATCAGGCCGGGGGACACCATCACCGTGTTTACAAAAAAAGAGGCCGAGGACGAATGCCTCTCGATGCTCAACCGCCAGCTCCGGAAATCAGAGGAGTAAGGCCCTGAGTGCGGCCAGTTCCACCACAAGTTTGGGATTCCGCTTCATCAGCTCCCGTACAAGGTTCAGCGTGGAGAACTCCTTCATATTGAGGGATGCCGCGGAATGGATAATATCGTTCAGTTTCTCATCCGGCAGCCTGATGAGATACTCCTTGATATGCCAGTTGCGGGCGATGGTCTTGCCAATCGGGGACTCCCGCCAGGCGGAATCGTACGGCATGAGGGCCTCCTTCGAGCAGTCCCCGCAGGAGATTGCATCCGCGGCAGTCTTTGCCGCCAGCCGTCCCGTGAACATCGCATTGTAAATACCGCCGCCGGTGAGGGGATCGACCACCCTTGCTGCATCCCCCACGATCACCAGGCCGCCGGCTGCCGTGCAGGGAAGCGGCTTGCAGACCGAGACTCCCCCGACGATATGCTCGATGGTCTTGCCGTTCGGGAACCGGGAGGCCACGAACCGGTCCAGGTAGTCCCTGGCCCGGTGACCCGGCCCGCTCTTCTTCCCGGAGATCCCGATTCCCACGTTGGCCGTGCGGTCGCCCTTGGGGAAGATCCAGAGGTATCCTTCCGGGGCCACTTCGTTTCCCAGCAGAAAGACCGTCGTATAGGGATCGATGTCGATATCGGTCATCAGGTACTGGGCGGAGGTCATGATCTCGCGGACCGGGATAGTGGTGTCGATCCCGCACCAGCGTGAGAACTTGGACTCCACACCATCGGCGGCGATCACGACGTCCGCCTCCACATTCCGGGTCTCCCCGCAGGAGGAAAGGACCGCCCCCCTGACCCTGCCGTCCTCGAGAATCGGGGCGGTGGCCCGCGTCTTCACCATCACGTCGGCACCCGCTTCTGCGGCCTGCCATGCGAGTTCGCGGTCAAAGACCTTCCGGTCAAGGATGTAGCCCACCTTGCTCCCGGCCATCTCGGACTCGAGCATCATGGATGTCCCGTCCGGGGCGATGATCTCCGCCCTTCGCAAATCCGCCGATATCCAGCAGGGATCGGGCTTTACGAACTCTGCAAGCCCCTCCTTTCCGATCCCCTCCGCACACCGGACAGGTGCTCCTACGGCCGGGCGTTTCTCTACCATCCCGACGGAAAGCCCGAGTTCCGCCGCAGTCCGTGCAGCGAGCGAACCTCCGGGACCGGCCCCGATGACGAGCACGTCATACTTTGCCTTCATCCACGACCTCCAGCGCCCCGAGGGGGCATACCTTGGCGCAGATACCGCAGCCGGTACAGCCGTCCTCCACGGCAAGGTATGCGTCGATCAGCTCCAGGGCTCCTTCCGGGCAGACAGAGACGCAACAGCCGCAATACCCGCAGATATCTCGGTGAACCTGCAACATCCCGGAACTATTGGAGAGACAGCCCCAAAAACTTAACCCAGAAGGAGAAAAAAGGGGGGAATCCCGCGTTGGAAGGAACCCTTCCGGTCAGTAAAAAGAAAAGGATCCGTACTTTCCGCCGCCGCCGGGACAGAACCGGACCCGTTCGCGGCGGAGAGCGTCCACCGCTTCCGCAGCCCCGCTGTGCACGAGGGCGAGTTCCCCGACCGGCACCTCGTTGAGCACCCGGATCTCGCTGCCGAACTGTTCCAGAAACCTGTTGTACAGCGCAAGCACCTTCCCCGTCCGCGGGGAGGAGACCGACAGGACCCGCTGCAGGATCTGGGGGAGCGGGATCCTGTGGAGGTAGGGGGGGCGGGGTCGTTCCTCTCCGAGGGAGAGTTCGCGGGCCCTGTCCAGGACCCCTTTTTTAATCCGGCCGCCGTCGTCCGGGCAGCGCCATGAGAGGGACACCGCCTCCTCGAGGGAATACTGCCGGTAGCAGCGGGAGCAGGCGGTCCTGTTGTACTTCCCCTCCTCGGGAAAGAAGCCCGCGTTCTGCACCACCTCGCCGCGGGAGATGCTGTCCAGCACCCCTGCAGGGCCGTTCTCCCTGGAGGAGACGACGGTGTACTCCCTCCCGCAGGACCCGGGACTGTGGGCATCGGAGTTCGAGAGGAAGGGGATCCCGTAGAGGTCCGGGATGGCGGCCCCGTAGGAACTGTCCGCGGAGAGTCCGAGTTCGAGAAAGTCGATCGTCTCGCCCCCGTAACACTCGCGGACGCTGTCGTGGGCGGCATACAGCGCCGTCCAGGGCGTAAAGGCGTGGGCGGGTCCGACCAGCCCTCCCAGGGCGTGCACCTCCCTTGCGATCGTCTCGCCCGATAAACGGACTCTTGGTCGCCCGGTCACGGCAAGGTCGCAGGCCTTCGGTTCCAGGACTGCCTGGAGTGCGGCGAAGTCGGCGAATTCCTCCATGAGGATGAGGTGGTGAACTCTCCGGGAGTCCTCCACCTCCGCGCTCGGGACCACTACGATCCCCTCCTCGACGGGGCATTCCTCCCATAACTGTCTCCACCCGGCGTGGAGGGCATCCCCGCTTCCTGTGACGGAGAGCCCTTTCCTCCTGCAGGCGGCGAGGAGCGGTGCCGGGAGCATCGATCCTGAAGAGGCAATAGAAAAACAGGAATGAAGGTGGAGATCGCAGGACAGGTGCATTTTTTTGGATCGCTAGACAATATAGCGGAGCTCGTCGTCCTGGGTGACGCGCTCGCTGTCCACAAGTTTCTGGATCATGCCCTCCATCTCTGCCGCCCTGTGCTGGAGCTTGGTGGCATCCACCTGCAGGTCAAGGAGGGAACAGAGCACCGTCAGCACGCTTGCAGCGCTCTTCGGATCCACCAGGTAGCCCGAGGTCTCGCCCATCAGGCAGATCCCTTCCATTCCCCTCGCTTTCCCGAGCCCGAGAAGGAGGCCGGCGGCACCGATGATCCCCCCTCCCGGTTCGTCCCTTCCGATTACCCCGCCCGCCGCCTCAACCGGCTCCCGGAGGTCTTCCTGGTTGAGCGCCGCGAGGACACGCGGCTCCTCCACCAGGTGGCCCACCCCGTAGCCTCCGAGCGTGTAGATGCGGGATACTCCGAAGAATGCCGCGATCTCGAGGAATGCATCGGCCAGCAGGTAATGCCCCTCCGCAGAGGTGCTCTGGTAATCTCCCACAAGGAAGAGCAGGTTCCGGGTCCCGTTTTCATAATAGTAGATCTCGTTGTTGGCCGGCCGGACGGTGCCGTCGTCCAGGATGATCACCTGCGGCGGAAAGAAGATCGATTCGATCTCCGCGATCTTCCTTGCCCCCAGTTCCCGGATCATATGCTCGGCCACCAGTTTTCCCACGTGGCCGATGCCGGGCAGCCCTTCGATCAGGACCTGTGCCTGGATCTTCTCCTCCCCGGAATCAACGTAACGGACGGTTATCTCTTCCATGCTCTGGCAATCCTTCTGTAGGTCCCGTAAGGATCCTGGGGTGAAAAGCGGGCAGGGTGTGCGGGAACCGTGGGTTCACCGCAGACCCCGCATACAGGGGCGAGCGTATAGGTCCGGTCCCGTGGGCAGCGGCGGATGCGACCCGTCATACGGTCTTCCCGGACTTGGGTTTCTTGACGAACTTCCCCTCTCCGCCGGTCCGCTCCACCACCGCAATGGCTGCCCCTGCTGCCTTTTCGATGGCCTTCTCGGCAGTCTTGTAGTCGCTGGCGGTGACCTTGATCCGGTACGCGGGGGCCCCGATGTAGGCAAGCTCGATGTCCACGTTCGGGATCTTGGGCTCTGCGCTGCGCAGGGCCCTGCGGATGATATTCACCCCATCGGGCTTGGTCGAGGTCAGGATGATGTTTCCGCTCACGGTGACCCTCGGGACTTTGACATTCTCCCGCGCGACCTGGGCGAGGGCCGCCTTGACCGGAGATGAGAACCCCATCTTCGAAAGACAATCCTCACCGGATGTGGCGATCTCTTCAAAAACAGAGTACAGATCGCCGTATCGGGTATACACAGCCGCCTCGATGGCCTCCGCGGGTTCACCCGAGGCCTCGGCGGCGAAGCCGATCCATTTCCGGGCCTTGGACTCGTTCTTCCATTCCCGGATCTTCTCGCGGCGCTGGTGCTCGT
>DAEV01000036.1:0-7416 GCA_002509495.1 Methanolinea sp. UBA473
CGAACCTGGAACAACCCCTCTTTCGTGCCCTGTCCGCGTTCTCGCGAAGGTTCCGGGACCGCTGCACACTTCTCGGGCTCGGGATGCACCCCACCCTTTCCCTGGACCAGACCGCCGTGTGGGATCACGGCGAGTCGGAGTACTACGAAGCCTATGACCGGCTCTTTTCCCTCCGCCAGCACGGCTGGCTGAATATCCAGGCCCTCCAGATCAACCTGGAGTACGGCAGCGAGGCGGAGATGGTAACGCTCCACAACCGCGTCCGATGCCTGCTCCCGTATCTCGTCGCGGTCTCGGCCGCCTCCCCCTTCGTGGAAGGGAAGGCCCCCGGCCCGCTGGACAACCGTCTCCTCTTCTACCGGGAGAACCAGGCACGGGTCCCGGAGATCTGCAACGGGATCGTCCCCGAGCCCGTCGCCTCGCAGGGTGAGTATCTGGCGCGGATGGAGGGGATCTACGCGAGGCTCCGGGAATTGGACGCGGGGGTCCTCTGCGAGGAATGGGTGGCCTCGGCCGGGGCGATCGTCCGGTTCAGCCGGCCCTGCATCGAAGTGAAGGTCCCCGACGAGCAGGAGTGCCTCCGGGCGGATATGGCCCTCTGCGCCTTCCTCCGGTCCCTGCTCCGTGCGGGAGACCTCGGCATCCCTGAGGACCGGACTACGCTCCTCGATCTCACGGAAGATGCGATCCGGCGGGGGACTGCAGGCCTTGAACCGGAACTCTCAGGGCTGTACCGGAAGGCGGAATCCTGCGCCACCCGGGAAGACCGTTCTTACCTCCCGCTGATCCGGACACGGATCGAGGAAGGATGCCTCGCACAGGTTCTCCTGGATGAGTTCCGGGAGACCCGCGACCTCCAGGCGATCATGGCGAAGGCCTCCCGGTGCCTCGCGGAGAACGAGCCGTACACGGGGGATTCCCGCTCCTAGCGATTTGCAGAGGTAATGGAGGCAGAAAAGGGCCTGTCTCCGGACTTATTCACCTTTCAGGGAATTCAGATAGCGTTTCAATGATGGGAGATCTTTCTCTACAACTTTCCAAACGAGTTCTTTATCGATTCCAAAATAGCGGTGAACCAGAACATTTCTCATCCCGATGAGATCTGCCCAGGGGACTGATGGATGATGATCTAAAAAATCACAGGAGAGGCCTTTTACTGCTTCTCCCATGATCTCCAGGTGATGAATAACCCAGACCTGGACCAGGGGGTCTTCAAGGAACGCTCCTTTCCCTTTATCGGTATATTCTTCAATCCTCGAAACAGCCTCCAGGATATCGAGGATTCTTTCCCTGTCATCCCTCATAACGGCCTGGCTTCCCGAAGGACTCGGCGCCTGATGCGCTCCCTCAAGCCCGCTTCGGTGATAACATCGACCTTCCGGTGAAGCAGGTTCTGGAGATCCATCGACAAACCCCCCAAATCGAGGAGGCTTCGGCCCGGTTCAAAATCCACCAGGAGATCAAGATCACTCCCCGTGTTGTCCTCGCCTCTGCTTACCGATCCGAATATCCTGATATTCCTGGCACCTCGTTTCTTCGCGAGTGCCAGTATCTTCTCCCTATTCTGCGCCAGCAGGTCCGCGAGTTCGGAGTTTCCCATGAATCCACCTCAATTCTTACAAGAGGATGGTAATCCAGCTATTTCTTATTTTTCTTGTTCCTCGGAAATGCTTGGCGACCCCAACCTCGCCGCATCTGATGGATTTTTGGGTAAATTTGAACCTATTGGGTTGCCCCGCCGCGGGGGCGGCGGGGTTCATCCCGTGGGGGGTGCGGGGGCGACAGCCCCCGTATTTGCAGCCATACCGAAGAACCAAGCGAAGTTTCTCCCGGGCCGGGACCCGATGAACTCGGTAATCTTCCGACAGGAGGGGTTATTCCCGCGAAGGGCTCCGCCCTTCGCAACCTGGGGCCACCTGCGGTGGCCTAACTTCCAAATCCGGGCATGCTATAATCTCAAGAGTTGAGACCCCTCCTTGCACCACCCCGATTTGCGATAGGGTCCGGCCCTGATGATTTTCCCGTAGAAAAACAGTCTTATCCTTATGTAGATTCCCGTACATTCGGTTGAACCCGCCGCGGGGGCGCCCCACGGGGGCGGCGGGGTTCATCCCGTGGGGGGTGCGGGGGCGACAGCCCCCGTATTTGCGGATCAATTTTCTCCAAAACACGGAATTATTGGCCGCCGGATGGTGGCCCGGGGTTGCGAAGGGGCGGAGCCCCTTCGGTGCGGAAGATTGCGACCACGATCGCAATTGCGGTAAGAATAGCCCCGACGGCAAGGACAGCAGGTTCGAGCTGGGCCATGAGGAAGAGGCTGGTGGCAAGCCCGAGCACCGGGAAGATCGGAAGGGTTCCGATCCGGCCGGGAATGGTAAAGGGACGGACCCGGGCCGGGTCCCTGCGCCGGAGCAGGATGACGGAGAGGTTGATCACGACGAAGGTGACAAACAGGGCGAAATTGCAGATATTTGCGATGAATGCGATGTCCCCTGCAAAGAGGAAGAGGACCGCTCCCCCGGCGACCATGAGGGTCGCCGCCCAGGGGACCCTCCGCCCGGGATGGATTTCGGAGAAGACCGGGGGAAGCGATCCCCCCCTTGCCATCCCGAAGGTGATCCGGGAAGCGGAATAGATCATCATCAGGACGGTGTTCGCGGTCGCGAAGAGGGCGATCACCGCGAGGAGGAGGTACGCGTCCCCGCCCCATGCAGCGGACGCGACCGTGGCGAAGGGAGCCGGAGAGGACGAGAGAACCTCCCAGCCCACGACGCTCACCGAACAGACGGCGACTGCCATGTAGAGCACCGTCGAGACGAGGAGGGCGAGGATCAGGGCTCTCGGGATGGTCCGTTCAGGCTTCCTGGTCTCCTCCGAGAACTTCACCATCTCCTCGAACCCCTGGTAGGCGAAGAAGATCAGGGCAGCGGCAGAGAAGATCCCGGTGAACCCTGCCGGCATCTCCATGTAGTCGACCTTCCCGAGGTACGGGAGGCCGGCGGCGATGATCAGCAGAAGCCCGCCGACTTCCACCAGGGTGAAGGCCGATGCGACATACGCGCTCTCCCGGACTCCCTGGAGCAGCAGTCCCGAAAGTACCGCGATGAGGATGATGGCGGCGAGATACCCCGGGATCGGGACGATGGCTGCCAGGTATCCTGCAAACCCGGTGGCGACCGTGGCGGCCCCTGCTACCCCCGAAAAGAGGATGAGAATCCCGACCGTCACGGCCATCCTGCGGCCCAGTGCCCGGTCCGCGTACTCGTACTCCGCCCCGGCGTTCGGGAACATGGAAGAGAGCTCGGCGTAGCTCATCGCCGTGAAGAACGCCACCAGTGCGGAGATGACAAACGAGAGCCACAGTGCGTTCCCCGCCGACCCTGCGGCGACCCCGATGAGGGCATAGATCCCGGCACCGAGGATCATCCCGATCCCCGAGAGGGTCACTTCAGGCAGGCCGAGCAGGCGGGCAAGCGCAGCCCTGGGGGGCGATTCGTCGGGCATGGCGATCATTAATGAAGAAGGATATGCAGGGTTCAGGGAATAGGATTTCTCTGGCCGTTACTGCGCCGGAAGCCTCTCAACGAGAGACTACAGTCCCTTGTTTTATTAACTCAACGACCGGCGAGCCACCTTTTGCATATTCTGTTGTTGAGAGTGTGATGATGTCAAGCGGTACCCTGCAGGTCCGGATGGTCAGGACTTCGGCTTCCCGGGTCATCCGGGCCCGCTCGAAGATGTCCTTGCCTTCAAAATCATCGGAAATAATAGCGATATCGATATCGCTCTCCTTATTCGCCTTTCCGGTCGCTTGCGATCCGAACACGATCAGCCTCGCGACAGAAAGCCCGCCGTCTTTCAAACGTTCTTCAAAGAACCTGACAATATCTAATACTTTTTTTTCAACCATGCCAGCACCTCCCCTGCCGCAACAAACAACGGACGGGTCTTTGCATCATCGTACGTGTCGATCAGCGACTGAAGATCCGAAGGATACCTTGCAGGGACGCTTACTCTGTTGAGAAGAAAAATGCATTCATTAAGATGCTCTGGCAGATGTAGCTTCAAAGTCTCGGCCATATGGATAAGGCTATGGGTCTTCGGGGGTTCCTCTGAAAATTTTTTGACGAATAATCCTTTCAGGGCTTTTTCAATCGACAAGTGGCTCATGAAGACCACGTAGATGTATCGTTTTTCTTTCATGAGCACTCCCGCAGTCTCCATATCATACTCCGCCTGGCGTAACCATTCAGCCGGGTCACTGGTCATGCTTCCTCAGTCCAATATCCAGTAGTGGTCGATCGTTCCACATAGACTTTTCTTCAGGAATCGCGCCTCAATCCTTGCTTTGACACCCTCCCTTTTTTAAGTCCAAATTTAGCCGGACTGTGGGGTGCAATAAGGGGATGCCGGGCAATGATGAATCCGTGTTTCTGCAGTAGCCGGACGATCTTATCCGCGGTGATCCTGGGAATTTTCCCGGTCATACCGCAACATCAAGGGTAGTCAGGCTCACGATCTCCTGACGGGGGACGGGTTCGCCGCAGGCGAGGCGGTCTTCGATGTGGAGGCGTATCGCGTCCCGAATATTCTCCAGTGCCTCCTCATAGGTTTCCCCCTGGGAGTAACAACCCTGGAGCTCGGGACAGAACACAAAATACCTTCCTCCATTTTTCTCTACCACGACAGAAAACCGAAACGTTTCCATCCCTCGATCACTTCACAAGAATGTGGTCTTCCTACCTAATAAGAGATGCACCCAGGGAAATCTCAACCGAGATTAAAATGGCAGCGGAATATTCTTGTGTGTATACAGATATATACAAATGTATATGCAAGGATCGTTAATCCGTGTCAGTGCAACCACGAAGCAGTCGCTGGACGGACTGAAGAATCACCCCCGCGAATCATTTTCCGACGTGATCGACCGTTTGGTTGCCAACTATCTCGACGAGGAACCATTGAGCATGGAGACCCTGAAGGCTATCAGGCAGGCAAGGATCGATATCAAGGCCGGCAAGTTCTTTACCATGGAAGAGGCGGAATCCGAGCTGGGGCTTGAATGATCTGGTCGATCGTCTGGTCCCCCCACGCACTTCGAAGCGCGAAGAAGATTCCAAGACCAATCCTGGAACGGATTCGTGACGATCTCCTTGCCCTGGCAAAGGAACCCGATCCCAAAAAATGGTTGAAGAAGATCAAGGGCCAGGAATTCGGCACCGTGTATTCGCACCGGGTGGGAGAATACCGGGTCATTCTCGATATCGGCCAGGACATCCTGGTCATCCTGGTCATCGAAGTCGGCCACCGCAAACACATATACCGGGATGTATAACCCTGTTTACCGACGTAACCTGAAATTCCAGACCGGCATTAAATCTTCCTCTTCTTTCCTGCCATCGGAACACGGGAAATTAGTCACCATCGCTCAATGACTTCATAAAAGGGTAGTCTTCCTGCCTGACAGGAACCGCATACGGAGATTCCAATCTGGGAGAATATCCGGCGGCTCCGCTCCATAGTGAGAACAGAGAGAACAGAAAAGATCAAACGAAGAACGAAATTTCGAAAAATTGGAGGGGTTAGAACCGGGGTTTCCTGTGCTTCGGTAAGCACTCCCGGCAGTAGACCGGCCTTCCTTCCGTGGGGGTGAACGGCACCTCGCACTCTTTTCCGCAATCTGCACATACTGTCTTTGTCATGGTACGAGGGCGGAAAGAATCCGATCCCCTAAAACTTCTTGAATCCATTGTGTTTACCTATGCAGTTTATTGTCTGCACTATACATGTGGCATCGGCATGTTCATATAGTTGTGGATGGGGGAGTCCAGTCGCACGGTAATCCTGGCTTTTTTTCCAGAAAATCCCGGATCGCGCAAGAGCTCGTACGGCCTGTATCCAGGGGTATCCGGAACCGGGTGGGACCTGCCGGTTTCCGGATGGAGACGACCATTTTCCCGGACCGCATAGAATGCATTCCCGGGCGGATCTCCGCCGGATCCGATGGATTCTACCCCTCCAGTCCCGGCATCGGTTTGGCGCAAACTAAAGAGCAATTATTTCCAAGGATTAAAATGGCTTTTTTCAAAAAATATGCAATTTTCACAGTATTTTCCACCAGGGTGAGCGCAATTTCGCATGGAACCTGGACAAACTGCGACAGACCCGGAAAACGGAAGGCGTAACGGGGTTTTTTCGGCTGATCGCGACGCATGTCCCCGCGAGGAGACTCCCCGGAACCTAATTGCACGGAATACGAATACCCGGCGACGGTGCCGGCGGGACACCCGGAGAACAGGACCGGCCCGTCATTGCGCCGGGGAATTACGGCACGCCAGGGACCTCCGCTCCGCTCCCTGGAACGATCCTGGTACGAAGAGATTCTTGAAACGCAGCAGAAACGAATCGAAAAAATGGAGGGGTTAGTACCGGGGTTTCCTGTGCTTCGGTAAGCATTCCCGGCAGTAGACCGGCCTTCCTTCCGTGGGGGTGAACGGCACCTCGCACTCTTTTCCGCAGTCCGCACATACAGTTTTTGTCATAGTCCGGGGCCGGTTGAATCCTCCCCTGAATCCTCTGTCATCCATTGTGTTTACCCATGCAGTTTGTTGCTGCAAATAAATGTTGATGTGGTGGAGTATTTAAGGGTGTGGATGGTGGTAGGGATTTTTCCTCCGTGGGAGATTTACTATTGGTCAAGGGCCGAATGCCTTTTTTTTAAAGCCCAGGACAGTCCAGGATTGGATGCAACAGGAAAATCCCGGTCATTAGTACTTAGTTACCTTGTTCGCGTTTATGAAGAGAATATACAGGCAATATTGATAAGAAAGGGGAAAAACCGTTAAACTAGGGTATAGTGGCAATCTAGCCACCAACCTCCTGTTCTAACAGTTTGAGAATTCGTCTAACCTTCATGATATCACTTTCCTTTCGGTGATTGTATCGCCAGATATATTCACCGAGATAAAGAGGAAGTTTCTCCCGTCGGATTCCTCCTTTTGAGGCAAGTTTTCGTTTCAGATATCCCCAAAAATCCTTCCAATCCATTGATATGATTCCCTTTACCATCGCTATACTGCTTCTCCCCGTGATTCACCAATCGATGAACAAACCCTCGAGATGCGATACCGGTGTATGCCCTCCAGGTGTCAGAACAGACAACAGATCCTGGCGTGACCTGGCGAGTGATGAGTGGTTGAAGGGTCCCGGCCTCGACGTCATTCACAACCTCGGCCCAGACGGTGCCATTTCGACATAGGATCCCAAAAACTGGTTGTTTTTTGGTTCCTCTTCCTCGTTTAGTTCCGGAATCTCGAATGATTTTCCGTTTATTCTTCCACTGGCCTCCGAGATAGGTTTCATCCACCTCAACCGTTCCAGAGAAGATTTCGGGGACATCCCGGGTGAGAGCTCGTC
>DAEV01000036.1:7529-9593 GCA_002509495.1 Methanolinea sp. UBA473
GTGGTTAAAATACAGCTATACCCTTATTATAAGAGTTATTTTTGGAATCGGAGTCGTTTAATCCATTTCCAAATACTTCAACACCTGTTGAAGTGTTGTTGAAGTCTGTTGAAGTGGTTGAAGTGATGTTCGGCCGGTCCGGGTCTTCATCGATCCAGACCGCCCCGCCCCCGCACCAGGCCGCAAAGAGATCGCGGTCGAACGTGTAGGCGTTGGTCCGCCGGCGCATCGAGACCCCGCCGGNNCTCGTCGTCGGTCACGACCGTGCGATCGCAGTAGGCAATCGCCGGGCACTTCTCCAGGAGGCCGGAATAGGCTTTGCCCCTGGTCACATGGCCGTGGATGGTCTTGTGAATATTCCCGCTGCTCCACCCGCTCGCCTTCTGGAGCATCGAGACCGTGAACTCGGGCCACTTGCTCGCCCGGATCAGGTCCAGCAGGTCGGCTTCGCGCTTGGTCAGCTTCGTCTCCTGCCCGCCGGCGGTCCCGTTTAACAGGCTGTAGAGCCGGGTTGCTTCCTGGAAGTCCTCAAGGGTCGCAGTCAGNNCAGGCCACGGACCCGGCCTGCTTCTGCTGCCGTTGCATGAACCGGAGCACCGTGTTGGCTTTGATCAGGTCCAACAGCATCTCGGGGTTCCTCCTGTTCGCTGACGCCTGGAACCGGATACGGGTGGCGAACGGGATCATGACGTGGAACCGCTGCTGCCCGACGATCTCCCACATCGCCCGGCAGGCCAGGACCTCGGGCCGGTTCTCATCGACCTGGTCCGTCATCTCCTGGTCGCGGGCGAGGATGCGTGCCAGCACCCTGGCGTCCTGCTCGGGGCTGTCGTCAATCCAGCAGGTGAGCATCNNGCATCCGGTTAAACACCTGGTCATCACCCACCCCTTCGACCTTCGCGACCCACCAGATGCACCGCTCGGGGATGGTGCAGACCTGGGACCGGCGGTCCTTGCTCACGGTCCGGTAAACGAACGGCCTGCGGAAGGAGGTGGTTACCCCCTTCAGGATCTCAGCCATGTCCTCGGAGAGCGCCCGGTCGTCCAGGACGATGACGCTGCCCGGCTGCAGGTCTTCCAGGTAGAAAAGCGCCTTGTTGCTCATCGCGCCTTCCAGCCGGAACCGGGCCGGGACCTGCCGAAGCATGGTCGCGAAGGCGTGGCTCTTGCCCTTCCCGCTCTCGCCGGTGACGGAGACGTGCAGGCCGTTGGTGTTCAGGACTGACCGGGAGGCTATCGACATGATCATGCACTCGGCCACCACTTCATCTCCCTCATGGTCGACCGCAAAGGTGCGGAGCATCGCCTGTTTCGGGTCGCTGTGCTGGAGCACCGCCAGGGCATCCTCCCTGCCCGGCAGCTCGCCGAGGTTGACCGGTGGAGAGGCCCCGCTCCGGGATCCTATGCCGGGGTCTCTCCGGTCCATCCTGGCCTGCCCTAGTGTGGTTCTCGCGGGGTCTCCCCGCTTCTCCCTCGGTTCGTATTTCCCCCGGAACTCCGGCCATCGCTGCTCGCCGCCCCCGCAGGAATTGTGGTGGCACCCGGCGTAGATCGCCCCGCTGCCGAACTGGATCGCGAAGGCACCGTCCCGGTGGGCGCCGGTGAACGGGCACTCGTCCAGGACATACAGCGTCCCATCCTGGTAGGGTTTCTCGGCCGCGACGCCGATCCGTGAGAAACGAGCCAGGAATGGAGGTCGATTGCCGTTCCGCGACCGGAGGAATTTTTTTCAGGTTTGTCCGGTACTGGCGGGACCGGGAGCGATCCGGCCAGGTCCTCCAGGAGCTCGCGGCTGACCTGGCCGACGTCGCCCGGCACATCCAGGAGCGTTCCCTTCCGGTGCGGCCGGTCCGCGGTGTGGTCGCCCTTCCGCGAGGTGGTGCCGTAGAGCTTCCAGATCCGGGCGGCGTTGAAGTTGGCTGTGTCAACCGTACAGACACGGTCCGAGAAGATTACGTCCAGGGCCTCCAGCGCCCGCTTCACCAGGTCGCGGCTCTCGTCGTCGTTCGGGAGGTCAATCCGGCAGAGCAGGTGCGCCCCGTTCCCGGAGTCGGCCAGGACCGG
>DAEV01000069.1 GCA_002509495.1 Methanolinea sp. UBA473
AGAGGATTTCGAAAAACACCGATAGTACTTTATCTTAGTACCGACTACGGAATATATGGAAAGTCTCCTTGATTTTGCGTTACAGGAACGCTATCGACGAGTAAGCGAGCTTGGGGATAAAGTAGCCGAGTTTGATACGTTAATCAAGTGGGAAAAGTTTCGACCGCTTCTGGGAGATCTGTATACCAACACAACCGAACACGGAGGAAGACCGAACTTTGATGAGATCCTAATGATCAAGTTACTCGTTCTCCAATCGATGTATGGGTTATCGGATCCCGAACTTGAACGACAGGCCAATGACAAGATCTCGTTTCTGAAATTTCTTGGCTTTCCTGAAAAAATTCCGGATCAATCAACGATCTGGTATTTTCGTGAACGGCTCATACAGCACAAGAAACTTGATTTGATCTGGGAGGAACTCCGGCGTCAGGAGAATGACTTGGGACTGAAGATCAAAAAGGGTACAATCCAGGATGCAACCTTCATCACGGCAGATCCAGGCCATGCCCCTGCGGATAAGCCCCGTGGAGACCTGGCAAGAACGCGAAGGAGCAAGGAAGGAACCTGGACAAAAAAGAATTCCAAGTCATACTTCGGGTTTAAGGTTCATTCCAAAGAAGATTGCGACTATGGTTTGATCTGGGAAATTCAGACCTCAACGGCATCACTTCACGACAGTCAGATTGACCTTTCAAAAGAAGGCGAAGTTGTATATCGGGACAAGGGGTACTTCGGCGTTAAACCTCTCGGGTTCGATGCAACCATGAAACGGGATGTACGGAATCACCCCATTGGCATCTGGGATAAACTCAGAAACAAACGGATCGCAAGAAAACGATCTCCCGGCGAGAGACCTTACGCAGTTATCAAGACCGTTTTCAAATCGGCTCATACCATGGTTACGACTATTGCAAGGGTGCATGCAAAAATGATCTTTGCTGCGATGAGTTTCAACATCGGACTGATCCGGACCTTCACACATAGGGGAGTTATCTAGCGGATGCTTTGGCATTTCGGAAAAAATCGGGAGTATTCAAAGGGGATTTGGAGGAATTTGTCGGAAAATCACATGTTTTCCGCTTCAATTTGTTATAAGATCCCATTTATTCCAAGTTATTCGAAATCCTCATTAAAATATCATTCGGAAAAACTACAGACCTTTTTAATTCTGTTGTATGAGTTACTCTACGTATGTAAGTTGGTTTTATTGTAAAATCAAGAGCACCACTTTTTGTTAGATTGTAGACTTTAATAAAGGGTATCTCACCCGTATCATCGAATAACTTCTCTGCTGTTGGAGTATAACCATTCGTAATATTGTCACAAATATCCTGAGCATAAATCCAAATCCATTCTTTCGGCAGTTGAAATAATTCCGTCTCAATTAAAGGGAGTCGTTTTGAAATTTCTTTTTCATTCCCAGGATGTTTCTTCTTAATTCTCGCTATCAGAATTTCCGCCGGCTCAATCTCCCCATTATGCTCCTCCCGCCATTCCTGCGTGAGCCTGCCTTCGAATGCCGCCTTCAGGACTGCCTGCCGGTAGCGTTTGAGTTGGGCTTGCGCCTTCTTCAGAGAGGCAACGCCCGCGTCCAGCTGGGTGAAGAGCTCCTCGATCCTGGCGACGATGCGGTGTTGTTCGGGGAGGGGAGGGAGAGGGATATTGACTCGTTGACTTAAGTAAGATGAGTTGATACTTGCTTGATTAACGTGGTGAGTACATTGCATTTTAAAAAAACCTTGTAAATATTTTGTATGGAGAAAGAAAGCTATCCACACTGGATCCAATAATTCGGTATTAACCCGGATTTTTGTCATATGATTTGAATAAGCCCAATTTGTGTCTTGTTTTATATATGTTGTTTTTCCGATAAGTTCTGGGCTATTGGTATTGTTAAAGACTATATCTCCCTTCATGAGAGGATCATAATTTGACTCTTCCACGTACTTTACTGCGGATAAATCGATCTCCCCCGTAACGGAGATATTCATCGGACGAAAATGAAGGACTCCCTTTCTTTCTTTATTATGCTTACCTGATGGAAAACCCGTAGCAATTGATAGGGCAATGTCCCCTAATGGTATCCAGACCCATCCATGGGGTAGTATAGGTAATAATAAATCCTTATTGTAGTTCGAAGAGGCATCACCTACCATAGAAGTTCATCCACCGCAATTACTGAGAGTATCTGGTTTCTTAATATGGATGAGTTTCTTTTAGTGACCGATACTATTATAATAGTACATCTTATTAACAGGAATCGTTAAAGGATAAGACTGAAAATTGTTCCGTTGTGGTGAATCGTTGTTATGGAACAGAAAGACCTTCTGCTTGCATGTATGGCAGCTGCCGGAAAGGATGCATATCAGCCCGTACAAATACAAAAATTGGTGTTCTTATTTCAGAATCGGGGGTTAAAAGAAAATGTTTTTAATTTTATTCCGTTTGATTACGGGCCGTTTGATCCGCAAATCTACAAAAAACTTGAAGAATTAGCTTATGATGGAGTAGTTGAAATAATCGGTCAACCTTTTACCAAACATAGACAATATCGCTTGATGCCGGAGGGTCAAGCAAAAGCGAAAACCGCATTCGAGAAATTATCTTCCCAAAATCAAGAGTATCTCATGCGTCTATCCACTTGGGTTAGGGGACTTACATTCGCGGAATTAGTTGGAGCAATATATACAGCATATCCAAAAATGCGTGAAAACAGTGTTTTTAGGGGATAATTTTTGACTTCCATTGTGGGAGTGTTCTGCAGCGATGGAGTTGTCATTGGTACCGACAGCTCTGCCACATTTTCATCTTCTGGTCATCGTACCATCGAGCAAGAAACAAAAAAAATTGATATTTTTTTAGGAACTGTTATTGTTGCAGGAACAGGTGAGGTCGGGCTTGGGCAGAGATTCTGTAATCTTGCAGAAAAATCATTTAAAGAAGCCAATTTTATTAAAGGTAAACCAATTGAAGTGATGACAGCACTCTCCCAAAAGGCAGTGAAAGAATTTCAATCAACGTATACGGCCTTCCCGCAGATGCAGGCTGGTTTCAATTATGGGGCCTTAGTTGCTTATACAAATGGGGAAACTTATAATTTATGCGAATTTGACCCTATCCATTTTAGACCCGAACTAAAATTGCCTCAACAAAAATTCTTCTTTTCTTCAATGGGAAGTGGGCAACAAATAACTGATCCATTCTTGGCCTTGATGCGTAAAATTTTTTGGAATGCAGAAATGCCAACAGTTGCAGATGCAAAATTCATTACAGCATGGACACTCCAACATGCAATTGAAGTGAATCCGGGGGGAATTAATAGTCCAATTCAGATGTCCGCAATTAGAAAAAACGATAGGGGAAGATATTCAGCAACAATGATTTCTGATGAAGAGATCCAAGAACATATGGATATTGTAAGTAATGCTGAATCGCATCTTGCTGGGTATAAAGAAATATTAAGGGGAAAATTGAAAAAAGCAACTATCCCTGATGTAATTCCCCAAAAATAATATCACAGGTCCATCACTTCCAGTCCCTCGTCCCGGAACCGTCGGGCGATGACCCCGCGATGGCAATCGGCAGTCTTCGCCTCGAAGCACATCAACGCGACTTTCTCCTCCTGCGCCATCGATTTGATTGCCTCAAGGATCTCCTCCTTTTCACCCAGGTCCTCCGAGTATCTCCTGAACAATTCTGTGAATCCTTTCTCGGTGAGGTTCTGCCGCTGGTCGCTCTCGATCCCCAATTCGGGGAGGTGGAGGTACGAGACCCCCAGTTTTTCAAGGGCCCCCGAGAGCTGGTTCTTCGAATACCCGTACTTCATGCTGTAGGGATTCTTCCGCACGTCGATGAGTTTCCCGACCTTGTTCTCGACGAGGAGCGAGAGGAACCGGTCGATGTTCCTGCCCTCGTACCCGATGGTCGCGATACCGGTTTCGTTCCGGGAATAATTCCGCAGGCGTTTGATATTGGAGAAGATGGTCGTCTCCGGGTACTGGTGGTATACGTAGTCCACGAGTTCCTTTTCGCTAAGGTTTCCGAATCGACCGAGGCAGGTGTCGATCGCATTCTGGATAGGGGGGTACGGTTTGGGATAGATCCGTTCGAGGAAATTCACCTCGTCTTCCGTCTGGGCGAGGTATCCCTCCTTCTCCAGGTGGCGCATATCCTGGTAGAGCTGGAATGAGAACGGCCCGTACTGGTAGGGGACGAAGTCGTAGAGGCTCTTCTCCTTCGAGACGAGGAACATCAGCTTGACCATCTTCATCTTGGTCAGGTTCTTTGTCTGCGACAGCAGGTAGAGGAACGCCCTCTCATTCTTCGTGATCATATCCATTTATCCTGCATCTGACCGGTGGAGGCCATAAACGGGGTTCCGGACGGGGTGAAAGTAGGGGGTATCGGACAGGAGCGATTCGCGGGCTCACTCGATGAGCACCTCGTTCAGCTCAGTGAGTAGAGATGGGAGTTCATTCCCAAAGAGACTGTAGGCCTTGATCCTGCCGCCCCACTGGTGGAATGGGGTCTGGTCGAAATCATCCACCTCGATGGCAGCGCTGTTGGCAACCTGCTCCTTGATCATCTCAAGCCATTTCACCTGCTCGGGGGTGAACTGTTTGCCCTGGTCTTTCTGCTGCTGCATCCACCGGGTGAACGCCCTGTCGACGGAGGACGTGAACGGTTCGAGCACGTTGGCTTCGCCGATCGTGAACCGGACGAGGGAGATGATATCCGTCAGCAGTTTCTGCGGGCCGGCACCGCGCACCTTCGACCTCTCCAGTTCTTCATAGGCACGCCAGACCAGATCGGTTGTCAGGTAATACGGAGGTTTCCTGATCGCGTCGGCCAGCTGCCGGATCTGCTCGTAGGTGAAATGCCGATGCCCGTAGGGCCTGCTATAGATGAGCTGCAGCGCATCGAGTTCGTTCTTGTTCTCCTCGATGAATTTCCTGAAAGTATCGACCACAGTGCGGGACTTCAGGGTTGCCAGTGTATCCCACTTTGCTTCGATCAGGTCGTCATTGCTCACTGTGTCGATAATCTGCTCGTTCTCCTGATGAAGACTGATAAGGGTCTTTCGGAACAGGGGGACCTCGAAAGGTGCACAGGCGTCCTTCACAAGCGCCTCCTCCGCTTTTTCCATATGTTCGTCCGATGGTGCCTCGACGCCGAACATCTCCTTTGCCTTCTCCGTCTGTCGGTCAATATCGATCGCATCCAGGAGCGCATTGACGATCTGTTTGAGCGGCTTTCCTCCGGTGACGGTCTGGATCTGCTTCCTGTCGATCTCGATCAGTTCCCTGTCGAGGCGCGAGAGCCTTGCGGCGAGGGAACTCAATGAATCGGGGTCCCTTACGCCGAACGCGACGGATTGGACAAGCTTTTCAAACGAGACGCCCCTTTTCCGTTCCAGGGGCCTGGTCTCGATCTTGATCCTCTCGCATACTCCCACTGCGTCCACCACGACGTAATGCGTCTTGGCAGTGACATCCGGTGTGACCGACTGCAACTCGGTGGGGGAGATCACTCTAGTCCCCCGTCCGATCATCTGCTCGAAATATACCTTGGATTTCACATCGCGCAGGAAGAGGAGGCACTCAAGAGGGCGGATATCCGTCCCGGTGCTGACCATATCGACAGTCACAGCGACCCTCAATTTCGGAGAATTCCGGAAACTCTGGATCAGGGCTTCCGGTTTCTCTCCCGTCGTCCGGTAGGTGATCTTCTTGCAGAATTCGTTGCCTTCCGCAAATACGTCACGGCAGATGTGGGTGATGTCCTCCGCGTGGGAGTCATCCTTGGAAAAGATCAGAGTCTTCGGCACCCATTTCCTGTTGGGGAAGAGGATCGGAAGCGAGTCCTTGAACGTCCGAAGTACCGTCCTGATCTGGTCGGGGGCCACTACGCTCCTGTCTAACTGGTCGGCAGAGTACTGGAGGTCGTCGTCCAGCTGTTCCCATCTCTGGCGGCGGGTGTTCTTGTCCCTTTTATCGATGAAAAATCCTCTTTCGACGATACTCCCGTGCTCAGTGATTGCGGTCCGGATCCGGAAGACATCATACCCGACGTTCACTCCATCGGCCACCGCACGTTCATGGAGGTACTCCATCACGAGGTTCTGGTTGAAGAACCCAAGCGTCTGTTTGGAAGGGGTTGCTGTGAGACCTATCAGGAATCCGTCGAAGTACTCCAGCACCTGGCGCCAGAGGTTGTAGATTGACCTGTGACATTCGTCTGTGACTATGAAATCGAAGGTCTCGATCGGAATCCGCGGATTATAAGTGACTTCCATCTGTCTTGCATCCGCAGGTCCATGGTCGAACTGGGATTCCTCCTCGTTTTCCGGGTCGTATTCGGCCTCCCCCTTCAGCATCGAGTAAAGGCGTTGGATGGTGGTGATAGTGACTTTATTGACGGGATCGATCGTGTTCGAAGTGAGGTGCTGAACGTTGTAGATCTCGGTGAATTTTCTTCCATCATCCGGAGTAATGTACTGCTGGAATTCCATTTTCGTCTGGCGTCCCAGGTTATTCCGGTCGACCAGGAACAAGACGCGTTTTGCCCCTCCATATCGGATAAGGCGGTAGATGAAACTCACGGCAGTGTAGGTCTTACCCGATCCGGTGGCCATCTGGATGAGAGCCCGTGGATGTGCTTTGGCAAAGGACAACTCCAGATTGGTAATCGCTTCCTTCTGGCATTCCCGTAATCCAGTGGTGACGAGCGGGGGCAGGTGCTTTAGCCGGGACCTGAGGGTGTCCTGCAGGTGGATCCACTCCTGCAACGTCTCCGGACGGTGAAATGCAAACACAGGCCTCGATCGTGGACTGGGATCCCGCAAGTCCCGGAAGAGCGTCTCTGCCCCGGTACTTTCGTACACGAAAGGCAGGGGAAGATGAACATGAGGGAATCGCTCTGGGAAAGAATTCGCATAATTTCCAGACTGGCTGTCCACGCCTCCGAGAGTGGTCCCTTCGGGTTTCGCTTCGATCACGCCGACGGCTTTCCGGTCCACGAAGAGAATATAATCTGCTTCTCCCGAAACCAGGGGGAATTCACGGACTGCGACACCCAATGATTGAGTAGGATCATAGTCATTGAGATCCTGTACCCGCCATCCGGCGGATTCAAGCAGTCGATCGATATTGATCCGGGCTTTCTCTTCGGGTGTCATTCAATACCTGATCCCGATCGGAGAATCGTGGAAATCACACATACGGGTTAATAAAAATAGGGTTATTTTAAAGGTTGATTATTATTTCGTCGATTCATAAGTATGGTATAGTGTGGATTCACTGCCGCATGGAGAGGAAAATAACAAATAATGCGGTACATTTCATCTTGAACGAGGCCGGCGGAATATATTAATTATAAATACTTACCATAGTTTTGGTATAATCGGATTAGAATATTATTTTAAATCTCATAAAAATTATAATAATTCCATAATCTCTGCCTAAATTCTCATGATCATACCAATACCATAAATGCTAATATAGTTAACATGCAACACATCTTCCTCGAAAGGAAAGAGAAAAAATAGCGGGAAAAAAGGAATGAATGCTGCTCATTTAATTACAGAAAATGCACCAAATGGCCGTGATCACACCAATCCGGGTGTGGGATCACTTCACGAATTTTTTTCCGGATACCCAATTGTAGAGCGTTCCTTTTTGGTGCACCTTTCTCTCTCATGCACCGGATGCAGATGTTCCCGGCAACAGGGCGTGGTGCAGCTATGAGAATGCTAATGAACAGCGGGCGGACTTATAAGCAGGGTGAACAGCTCTACTACAAGGAAAGCCCGGAATATTCGGAGCAGACCTCCCTCTGTTTCATCAATCCTATAGATCTCTTCAAACTCGAAATTGAAGAAGGTGGGAATGTCGAAATAGAGACTGCCACAGGGACCACCGTGTTCAGGACGGTGGCCTCGTACGATCTTGTTCCTGGCGAGATATTCCTTCCCTGCGGCCCGTACGCGAACTTCATCCTCCCGCCATGTACCCACTCGACAGGCGCTCCTGATTTCAAGACACTTGAGGTGGAAATCCGCCCGACTGAACGGGAACGGGTATCGGCATGGGACCTCCTTGAAACCGAGGGGGGGCTCAGGTATGATCTTCCCTCAGAGGGATGTCCTACCCGTTCGCCTGAGGGTGATAAGACAGTCACAGATGTCCTCTGCCCTCTCTGCGGGTGCGTATGTGACGATATCGAGCTGAAGATCCGGGACAACCGCATCGTGTCATGTGAAAACGGATGTCTGCTGTGCAGTGCCAAGTTCCTTGCAAAAAACCGGCTTATCTCACCAATCAGGAAAACAGCAGCAGGCTGGAAAAAGATCAGCTATGAGGAGGCAATCCGGTATACCGCAGACGTCCTCGTGGAAGCGGAACGTCCGCTTCTCTTCGGTTGGAGCGGGACATACGGGGAAGCGCAATGCATCGGAGTATCGATCGCTGAACTGATCGGCGGGGTGATTGATAACTGCTCATCTGAGTGCCACGGCCCTTCGATTATGGCAATACAGGAGGTCGGGCACCCGGGATGCACCCTTGGGCAGGTTAAGAACCGGGCGGATGTTGTCATTTACTGGGGATCCAATCCTATCGCCTCACATCCCAGGCATATGAGCCGGTATTCCACCTATACGGATGGTTTTTTCCTGGACAACTCTTTCATGAACAGGACAGTAATCGTTTTCGATGTGAGAAAAACAGAAACAGCGAAGATTGCAGATGAATTTGTCCGTATCAAATCCGGCGGCGACTATGCAGTCTTTTCGGCACTGCGTGCGATTATCCAGGGAAAAGGAGATGTGATACCTGAAACCGTTGCGGGTGTGAAAAAAGAGGAACTGGTCAGGATTGCCGGGATCATGCTTCAAGCAAAATTCGGCACGTTCTTCACCGGTATCGGGCTGACCCAGTCCAGGGGGAAGTACAAAAACGTGAGGAATGCCATCGAACTTGTTGATGAACTGAATCGACATACAAAATATACGCTCACACCGATGCGAGGTCACTGGAACGTCTACGGCACAAACCAGACTTTCACATATATGACCGGTTATCCATATGCAGTTGACTTCGCTCATGGGGTCGCGTACTACAACCCCGGCGAGACTTCGGCAATCGATATGCTCTCCCGGAAGGAAGTGGATGCCTGCATCATCATCGGGAGTGATCCCGGGGCTCACTTCCCCAGGGCCTGCAACGAACACCTTGCGACGATCCCGACGATAGTCATCGACCCGTTTCCTGTCATGAGTACTGCCATTGCGACGGTGCATATACCTGTTGCCATGACCGGTGTCGACGCCGAAGGGGCTGCATATCGGATGGATGCCGTTCCACTCTGGATGAAGAAGGTGATGGAGCCGACCCAGCCGAATGATGCCAGTGTGCTCAGGCGGCTTTATGATGCAATCAACGAGAGAAAAAGAACGTCAGAAATGACGGCGAATAATGCCGTGATAATCGATTCTGCAGGTCCCGTCAACAGCGAGATGATGCATGTGCCTCTATCCGATGGGAAGATTGTCGAACCGGGAAGGGCTGACGATTGGGAGAGATGATACAAGCTGACCCGGGCACCAGTGCGGGGAAGTGTACTCGCATTCTCCGCAATTATGCAGGCCATTATCAGAATTTCCACTTTCCGGAGGCGTCGTTATGATGCATGTGATACTTGAAGTGAAGAAGCAGAAAAATCCCCATATCCCCATTGAGGCTGAAGAGATCATCCCTGAAAATTTTGTCAACCCAGGGAAGGAACTCTCCATATGGAGAGGGAACAGACAAGTTCCTCTTGAGGAGATATTTGATATCCAGATCGAAGGGACCGCCTCATCTGCCATGGAGATTGAGGTAGTGATTACCGGTGGATCAGGCCGGATCAAGCGGGTCGGTGAATATATGGAAGCGGGCACTATCCGGATCGAGGGAGATATCGGGATGCACTGCGGCAATTTCATGAGCGGGGGATCCATTGAGATCAAGGGGAATGCCGACGCCTGGCTCGGCCGCGAGATGAGGGGTGGGACGATTACCTGCCATGGAAATGCCGGAGACTACTGCGGTTCCGGCTATCGTGGAGAAAAAAGGGGGATGAGAGGAGGAACCATCGAGGTCTTCGGCAATGCGGGTGATTTTACCGCAGAGACCCTCACCGGGGGCACAATCATTGTCCATGGAAACGTCGGGGATCTCAGCGGGGCCGAGATGAAAGGCGGGATTTTGACGATTCACGGCAATGCCTCGCGGGTTTGTGGAAATATGACCGGGGGAACCTGTACGGTGTATGGCACGGTCACCGATATGTTGCCGACATTCCGGAAAGGCGATACGCAGGAGAGGAATGATACCGGGATCGCACTCACAGAATTCACGGGCGACGTGGCGAACCGGGGGCATGGTCGCCTTATCGTGCACTCTTTTACCCGTGCGTGATCAGGGTAAAACACGGCTTTGGACGGCGATGGATGCACAGGGATGTGATCTTAAACGATTATCTTCTTAAGGATCTCCCGTATCAATTCAGGTTCCTCCACGCCCGGAATACGGATCACCCCGCCATCATCAAGTCGTATTCCAAGTCCGGCAATCCCGAGGTACCGGCACACCACCCCGCATTCGATATCGATGTCCCGAATCCGGGTGTAAGGCAAAGAAAGGCGCGTGCTACGCAAAACCCCCTTCTCGCAGACCAGCTCTGTCGCCGTGAACCGGAACGAGAGAGAAGCCCAGGACTTTGGAATCCACCAGCGGGCGAGGAGGACGAGGACGAGCAGCGGCACCACAAGCATCAGAGTGAGTTCTCCCGGGAATGTGAACGCAGCAAAGATCAGCCAGGGGAAGATCCCGATCCAGACGACGAGGATGAGGAGGAAGAGGTAGTATGCCCGCAACCGGGGTGACGGGCGGAATACTACGGTTCCATCCGGGTCCCGGACTGCCCCTCTCGGAAGAATCTCTTCGGTCATCGGCGCATTATCCGATCAGGCATACCCAGTGATCGTAGATGGGGTCGCGGAGGCTCTCCCGCACTTCCACCGTCTTCCCCTGTTCCTCGGCCCATCCCCGGATGAGGTCCGCCTCGGGGCGGGTCTCGACGGTAATCAGGGATCTCGTCGTAACCTCCACGAGCGTTGCGGTGATCGCCTGCCAGATCCCCTGGTTGAACGCGTTGATCTGCCCGAACATGAGCCCAAGGCCCGCCTCGACGTGGGGGAGGTACTCGGCGGTCCGGGTCGCATCGATACACATCGTCTCGCGGGGCAGCAGGCGGCCGGTGGAGAGCCCGAGGGAGAGGAGTGTGGGATCGTTGTCGCAGGAGAGTGGATGGATCCCCCGTTTCCGGAGCACAAGGGAACCGAGCCCCGACCCGCAGCAGCAGTCCAGGCAGGTGAATCCCCCCTTCTCCCCCCACATCTCGGAGAGGTGGCTCTCCACCATCCCGATCCGGGCAGGGTTCAGGTCGTCGAGGGTGGGGGTGACGGACTGGAGAATCTCCGCGCTGTAGTACTCCCGAACCGCCTCCGCCCACAACCCCCGTTCTTCCTGGAAAATATCCCCCCCCACCTCCTCGAAATGGGTGATTGCGCCAGCACTCGGCCTCCGCAGGTGGAAGGATCCGGCGAGCCAGCCGTTCCCTGTATGGAAAGCGAGGGCAAGGGGATCCGACTCCTCGTCCACAAGAAGCCGCCCCTGGTCGGCCGGGATCTCCTCGAGCCAGGCGGTGTACTGGTCGTCGGGCAGTTCGGAGAAGGCGGGCTCGAGGAACTGAACTTGGGGGAGATCCAGGACCTCTGCGGCCAGGAGTCGTTTTGGCAGGTTGTCCACGGGTATCAGGCTCCGTATTTATGGGACCTGTCGAGCAGGTCCATCAGGATCGGCATCAGGGAGGCGCCGCGGATCCGGTGGAGGCCTCCGGTGGCGCAGAAGACCTCGTCGAACCGGCCGACCGAATCGATCCGCACCCCCTCCCCCCGGATCACGACAGGGACCGGGTCAGCGGAATGGTCCTTCACGCTGCATGGGGTCGAGTGGTCCGCGCAGATCACGAGGAGAGTGTCTCTGATGTCAAGCAGAGGTTCGAGTGCCCCATCCAGGCGCTCGATAAACTCCTTCTTCTGGACAGCCTTCCCGTCGTGCCCTGACTCGTCCGCTCCCTTGATGTTCAGGAGCACGAAATCCTTCCGCGACAACTCCGACAGGGTGGCCCTGACTTTGGCCTCAATGTCCGAGTCCACCGATCCGGTGGCCCCTGGGACCTGCACGCGGCTGAGCCCGACCACCATCCCGATGCCGGAGATCAGTGCCGCGGCAGAAATGACACTCCCGGAGAGCCCATACCGCTCCTCGAATGGCTCGAAACGCCCCATGGTCCCGGCCCCGCGGATGAGGACCGTGCTGGCAGGAGCGAGCCCGTTCCGTTCGCGGTCCGCGTTGACGGGGTGGGACCGGAGGATCGATTCGGACTGGCGCACGAACTCGTTCAGTGCCGCTGCGGTCTTCGCGGATCCCGGGTCGTTCCCGGTCGCACGGAAGGCAGGGGGAAGGGCTCCCTCCTTCTTTGGATCGTTTGAGGAGACCCGGTCTCCCAGATCTTCCCCCCTGAATGCGAGAGCTGCCCTGTGCCCGGCCCCGGAGCGGAAAAAGATCTCGATCCCCATCGACGAGAGGTCCACACCCTCCTGGATCGCCCGGGAGAGCAGCTCGGTGCCGTGGATCCTTCCGGCCCTCCGGTCGATCACGCGGCCCCCTGCATCCAGGGTGGCATAATTGCACCGGAACCCGACCATTCCCGGCTCCATGTGGATCCCGCTCCCCTCCGCTTCCAGGGGTCCGCGACCGGTATAGTACTTGTGGGGATCGTACCCGAGGAGGCTTAAGTGCGCGGTATCCGACCCGGGCCTGATTCCCGGTGCGATCGTATCCATGATCCCGCAGATCCCTTCCCGGGTGATCCGGTCCAGGACTGGAGTAAAGGCGGCCTGCAGCGGTGTGATATTCCCCAGTTCCGGGCAGGGGCGGTCCGAGATGCCGTCCAGGATCAGCAGGAGGAGCTTGTGCGCCGTCATTGTACGAGAGTGGGCCCTGCTCTGACTTATTGTTCACCCTTCGCACCGGGTACCGATGGAGGGCTTTTTTGAGAAAAGGAATATTGATGCGTGGGGGAAACCGGCCCTGTTCAGGCCGCCTTGACCACGCCGATCTTGGACTTGATGATCTCCACCCTGCGTACCGGGAAGAGCAGCTTCACCGCTTTGAACAGCTCCTTGGAGATATCCCCGTTGAGCATTCCGGTAATCAGCCCGTTCGTGTCCAGTTCCGTGCCCGCTGCCAGGACCTTCTGTGTGATCAGGCCGCGGAGCGCATGCACCTGGCTTAAGTTCGCCCGGGTGAGCGTGAAGCAGGTCACGGTAAGCTCCATCATCTTTCCGTCCTTGGTCATGACAGGGACATGGCAGTCGATCCTTGATGTCCGCCTCTTGATCATGGACCTCATGTAGTCCCGGGTCAACTCGTGGCCTACGAACTCGGTGTAGGCGGAATCCCCGGCAATATTGGCGATCCGGAACTTCATCTTCACATTCTGCCTTGCATAGTCATTGATGATCTCGCCGAGAGTGGTCTGCATGATCCTGCCGACCACGCCTTCTGCGTCGTTTCCGATGGTGTCGCCGATGAATACCTTTCCAAGGACATCGGGAGTGTACACCTTGTACCAGCTCTTGGCTTTCCAGCCTTCGACTCTCCGTCCAGCTTGTTTCTTCTTTGCCATGTTCTCACCTAAAGGAATTTGATGATGTTCTTTGGTTCTCCCACAAGTTCAGCCACTTTATTGGGCCAGTTTTCCATATCCAGTCCCTTCTGTGCCAGGAATGCCGCGGTCCAGCGCTCGAGGCCGATCCCCGAGCACCCCGACCAGCACTCTGCACCGCTCTGGATCTTCACATTGAATCCCTTGGGGTACTTGTCCCCGTTGATGC
>DAEV01000031.1 GCA_002509495.1 Methanolinea sp. UBA473
GATCACGCTCTACCACGAGAACTGGATCGCGAGCGTCACCCGGGAGGCGGTCGCCGAGGGCGCAAGCGTCATCTCCATGTTCGATCTCCTCAGGGCGGCCATGCGGCAGAGGCCGGAGTATATCCTGGTCGGGGAGGTGCGGGGCGTCGAGGCCCAGACCCTCTTCCAGGCCATGAACACGGGACATACCACCTTCTCGACCATGCACGCGGGGAGCGTGGATGCGGCGATCCACCGGCTCGAGAACGAACCCTTAAACGTCCCGAGGAACATGATCACGGCCCTGAACATCGTCAGCATCCAGGCCCTGGTCTACAGGGGGACGGAACGGGTCCGGCGGTCCCTGGAGATCGTGGAGATCGCGGGGGTGGACCCCTCTACAGGGAACCTCCGGGTGAACACCGTCTTTGTCTATGATCCGGTCAAGGATCTTTACCTGTACAAGGGACGGTCCCAGGTCTACGCCGATATCACAGAGCGGAGGGGGTGGAGCAGGGAGCGGTTCGAGCAGGAGATCGCGACCCGGAAACGCATCCTGGAGGCCATGCAGCAGCAGGGGATCATCGACTATATCAGGGTCTCCCGGATCTTTCAGGCTTACAGCATCGATCCTGCACAGGTGATCCGCCACCTGGACAACCTGGCGCAGGTACTGGAATGAGCTTCAACTCCCTTGTCAGGAAGTGGGTCCGGAGGGATTCACTCCGGTACCAGAAATTGCAGGAGAACCTCATCTCCGCCCGGATGGGGTTCACGCTCGAACGGTACTACAGCCGGGTCCTCCAGGTCACGCTCGCATCCGGAATCCTCTTCGCCTTCTTCGGATACTGGATCACCGGGTTCCTGTTCTTCGTGCCGTTCGTGCCCGGGGGGCATACGGGTCTTTACAATATCTTCAATATCCGCCTGCCGGAAACGGGGTATGCGCCCACCGGTTTACTCGTGCAGGTGACCGGAGCGATCCTCTTCTTCCTGGTCGGGTCCCTGCTGGTTTATTTCATTGCGATGAAATACCCCGGACTCCAGAAGGGGAACCGGGCCACGAAGATCAACCTCTCCCTTCACAACGCGGTGGCCTACATGTTCGCGATGCGGAAGGGCGGGGCCCAGCTGATGACCATCTTCCGGTCCCTCTCGGAGAATGCCAGGATCTACGGGGAAGTGGCCCTCGAGTTCCGGCAGGTGGTCCGGGACGCCGACTTCTTTGGGTACGACGTGGTGACCGCCCTCCGCCACCTCATGGAGACGACCCCGTCCGAGAAGCTCAAGCAGTACCTGGAAGACCTCGTCTCGGTGATCGAGAGCGGAGGAGACCTGGTCTCGTTCCTCGGAAGCCGGGTCCGGCTCTACCATGAGGAGGCCAGGTTCGAGCAGAAGCAGTTCCTGAACTTCCTCTCTCTTGTCGCAGAGTCCTACGTCACCCTCTTCGTCGCCGGGCCGCTCTTCCTGATCATCATCATGGTCGTGATGGGGCTCATGGGAGGCGTTGCGGTACTCCAGCTCACCGCGGTCACCTACCTGGTGCTCCCGATCGGCTCCGCGGTCTTCATCCTCTTGATTGACATGATCTCCATCAAGACCGAGTTCGTGGAGCGTTACGTGCGGGCGAAATGGCTCCACGAGTACCACGACGTCTCGGTCCGGGAAAAGGAGGGGGAAGAGCCTTTTTTCGCCCGGCTGGCCCGCTACGACCGGATCCGGGACACCCGGGAGTTTTTCCGCCACCCGGTGAAAGCGTTTGAGAAGGAGTACGGAAAGACGCTCTACATCACCGTGCCCATCGCACTGGCGTACCTGGCGTTCACCCTCCTCTCCGCCCGCCAGTACCTGGACTTCGAACTCTACCTCGACGTGGTGGACGACCACGTCATCATCGCCCTGCTCATCGTGCTGGTCCCGTACGCGATCTTCTACGAGCTGTGGAGGAGGAACATCGAGGGGATGGAGTCCCTGATCCCCGACTTCCTGGACAGGATGGCCGGCATCAACCAGGTGGGGCTCACGATCGCCCAGGCGATCGGGATCATGGTGAACACCAACCTCGGCCTCCTCTCCTACGAGATCAAGCGGATCAAGCGGGATATCGACTGGGGGGCCAGTTTTTCAGATGCCCTCATACGGTTCGAGAGCCGGATCCGGACTCCCCTGATCGCCCGGACGGTGGTCCTGATCACCAAAGCCAGCCAGATGAGCGGATCGATTGGGGACGTGCTCTCCATCGCGGCGAGCGATGCCAAGATGTCGGATATCCTGAAACGGGAACGCATGTCCGACATGTTCATCTATACCGCGATCATCTACCTCTCCTTCATCGTCTTCCTCTTCGTGGTGGGGGTGATCACGAGCCAGTTCATCCCGATCCTCAGCCAGGTGGACACCCAGGGGATCCCGCAGGGGACTGCCATGGCAGGGGTGACTGCGGTCGGGATCCAGTCCCTCGAACGCCTGATGTACCACTCGGTGGTCATCCAGGCAATCTTTTCAGGGCTCATCGCGGGACAGATGGGCGAGAGCTCCCTCAAGGCCGGGATAAAACACGCCTGCATCATGCTGGTGCTGTCGCTGATCGCCTTCAATTTCATCATCTAGGGAGGAATCGGGAGAATGGCAGACCAGATGTATCAGGTGGGTTCCGGGGAAGCCCTTGTAATCCGCAGGGGAGACTCGTTCCTCCTCGCCGCCCGGACAGGAGCCAGGTTTCCCCTCTGCATCGAGAGCCTGGCGGGAGAGTACTGCCAGACCCTGGAGGCCACCGACCTCGTGGCCGTCTCGGCCCCGGAGGGGGGATCGATGGAGGCGGCACTCATGCTGATGGAACTGGTGAGGACCCACCACACACCCCTGATCGTCCTCCCCCACAGCCACCCGGGATCCAGGCGATTGAAGTACGTGGTCTCCGCCGGGAGCCGGATCCATCTCTCCTGTGCCATCGAACGCGGCACCCACCCGGAACAGCACCTCCTCTGCTCGTCCCCGGATCTTGCAGGCATCACCCTCGAGGGAACGGTGGAGGGCGTCGTCGTCCGGGATTGCCCTCCCGGCGCCCGGATCGAAGTCCAGGAGATCCGGAGGACCACCCCTGGCATCTGACCCCCCGGTACCGGACCGGGACACCTGGATCGAAGGGGAAACGGAGGCTCAGAAACACTGGTATAAAACAGTTATCTTTTCAATTGACCCGCATTTTTTGATTTTACCCTCGTAACCTCGGATTGATGAGAAAAATATCAACAGATATAAGAACAATTTCGGTCTAACATTTTAGTGCCGTGAGAGGAGGGATGGATGAAGACTGAGGTCTTGCGGAACATTAAGACGACCGAAGAAGAGTATCGGGCTCTGATCAGCACGGTACAGGCCGAGAGGAAGCGCAGCTTAAGCAATGCGGAACTCGAAGCCGACAACCTGATCATGAAAGCCACCAACAACGCAGAAGAGTACAAGAAGATGCGGCTTGCGGAGGCACGGCAGCAGGCGGCAAAACACCACGCGGAGATCATCCAGGACGGAAGACGACGCGCAGCAGCCCTGCGGGAGAAAGGTGAAAAGAATCTCCCCGGAGCCGTGAACCTGCTGGTGTCGAGCTTTGCGGAGAGGCTGCATGTTCACCCCTGAACCGATGAGCAAGGTCATCATCGTGGCCCAGAAGGACCGGATGGCCGGAATCATCGAAGAGGTGTACCGGAAGCACATATTCCATATCGAGAGCTTTGTCGAGGAGGAGGAGGACGTCACCGAAGGATGTAAAATCGGGATGCCCCTGCCCTCGGCCAACCAGGCATCGAAGGATCTCTTGAAACTCCGCTCGATGATCAATGCGTTTTCCATCCCGAAGGAAGGGACGGAGGTGGAGGCAAAGGAGGCTCCCGCCCGTCTCCGCCAGTTGATCGAGGGTGAACTTCCCGCGCTCGAGAAAGAAGTCGAGGGGCTGCTCTCGGAAAAGACCAGGCTCGAGACCCGGAAGAAGGAACTCGAGCAGAAGGCCGAGAACTTAAAGCCCTTCGCGGATGTCCCCTTCGATCTGACGCTTCTCCGGGGGTTCGAGACCATGGCAGTATTCTCCGGCTTTTATAGAAAGCTCGTGGTCCTGAACGTTCCCCACGAGGCATATTATTCGCCGAAGAAGGGGGAGCAGTTCCTCATCCTGGTGGTGCCGAAGGAATTCCGCCAGGACGCGGAAAGGGCGCTCCTGGACGCCGAGTTCCGGCCGGTGCCGATCCCGGAGGCGAAGGGCCTTCCGGGGGAGGAGATCGAGTCTTCAAAAAAGGCTGTCGCAGAGATCGCTGTGCAGGAAGAAGAGATCGGAAAGAAGCTCGAGGATCTCAAGAAGAAGCACACCGGGTTCCTGCTCGCCTGCAACGAGCTCCTGACCTCCGAAGTGGAGAGGGCGGAGGCACCCCTCCGGTTCGCCACAACGGACCAGGCGTTCATCGCAGAAGGCTGGATCCCGAGATCGAAGGTCCCGGAGTTCAAGGAAGCGGTCGAGTCCGCTTCCGAAGGTAAGGCCTTCGTCGCCGACCTGCCGGTCGACCCCGAGCATGACAAGGTCCCGGTCGAGTATGACAACCTCGACTTTGCCAAGCCGAGCCAAATGCTGATGGATCTTTATTCCAGGCCGAAGTACACCGAGATCGATCCCACGTTCATGATCTCGATCGTGTTCCCTATCTTTTTCGGGATCATCCTGGGCGACGTGGCCTACGGGGCCATGCTCCTGGCACTGTGCCTGATCCTGGGCCGCATGTTGAAAGGGGACGAGCCTAAGATGCTCCTGACGACTCTTCGGAATGCAAGCATCTCGAGTATCGTGTTCGGCCTTCTCTATTCCGAATTCCTGGGATTCGCCCTCCCGTGGCCGCCCATCCTGTTCTCCAGGCACTTAAACATCGGAGCACATGCCGTCGGGCACGGGCCGGCGATCCCGGAACTGATGATGATGGCCATCTGGATCGGCATCGCTCACATCACTCTCGGCAGGGCTCTCGGGATGATCAACCATGCCCGCCAGGACCACGGTTCCCACCGCACCAAGGCAGTGATGGCGAACCTCGGCTGGATCCTGCTGATGTGGGGGATCCTGGCCATGATCTGGTCGGCGTTCCCCCTTCCGCTGATGCCGGACTTCTCCAAGCTTCCGGTCGTGGTGCTGGGAGTCAACGCGGCGACCCTCGCGGGCGCGATCATGGTCCTTTTGGGAATCATCTTCATTGTCAGGGATGCGCCGCTGGAACTCGTTGAGCTTCCGTCCATCATTTCCCATACGCTCTCGTATGCCCGTATGGTAGCGGTGGGGCTCTCATCGGTGGCGATCGCGATGGTGATCAATTTCATCGCCATCGGGATGCTCATCGAACCGCAGCTCGAGAACCTGACGGTCCTCGGCGTGGTGTTCATTGTCGGAGGAGTGTTCGTATTTCTTGTCGGACACGTGCTGAATATGGTGCTCGGATTGCTTGGAGGAGCACTCCATTCGATCAGGCTAAACTATGTCGAGTTCTTCACCAAGTTCTACAAGGGTGGAGGCATCAAGTACAACCCATTCGGGATGAAAAAGAGATTTACGGAGGATTAAAACATGGCAGACGTAGCAACTGCAGTAGTAGCAGGAGAAATGACCGTTGAAATGGTACAGGCATCGCAGATAGGAATGAAGGCAATGGCCGCCGCAATCGCCGTCGGTTCGACAGGGATCGCCTCCGGTATTGCCGAGACGGCCATCGGTTCTGCCGCAGTGGGGGCCACTGCCGAGAACAAGGACGTGTTCGGCCTGGTCCTGCTCCTTACTGTGATTCCTGAGACGATCGTTATTTTCGGTCTTGTGGTAGCCTTGCTCCTGCTGTTCTAGGAGCAGAACATGGGACTCGAAATAGTTGTCAAGGAAATCAGGGAAAAAGGGCAGAAAGAGGCTGAGGCCCTTCGGAAGGAGACCCAGGCAGAGGTCACCCGGATCCTCTCGGGGGCTCAGGAGAAGAGTGCGAAGATCAAGCTGGCGGTGGAGGAAGATGTCCAGCGCCAGACCTCCCATATCCAGAGCCAGGAAGTCTCGGCTGCGAACCTGATCGTAAAACGCGAACAACTGAACACCCAGAAGGAACTTCTGGACCGGGTCTACCGGGAAGCCCTGGAAGCCATCTCGAAGCTTCCGGAGAAATTCCACAAAGAGGCAATGAACGAGCTCCTGACACAGGCACACAGGGAGATCCCCGCGGGAATCGTGCACTGCAACCAGCGGGACCTGCCGATCCTCCGTCAGCTCCTGACAAATCCCTCCCTCAAGGGTTTTTCCGAAGGCAACACCCTTCCCATCGAAGGGGGGATCGTCGTGGAGAGTGGGGAGGGTGAGATCAAGCTCGACCTCACCTACCGCACCTTCCTTGACTCGGTGCGGGATGATAAGCTGAAAGAAGCGTCAGACCTGCTCTTTAGGTGAGGAGGAACCGACATGGCAGCGACACTGGTAGGACCTGGGCCCTACATCTATGTCTGCACCCGCCTGCGGGTGAGGAGAGCAAAACTCCTTCCACGGGAGGAGTACATGCGAATGCTCAACATGAGCCTCTCCGAGATCACCCGCTCGATCGAAGAGACCGAGTACAAACGGGAGATCGACGAACTGGGGACCGCGTTCTCGGGTATCGACCTGATCGAGATCGCGCTCTCATGGAACCTGGCCAAGGAGTACCAGAAGATCCTCGAGATCACCCCTGGAGTGCTCAAAGAGTTCACCCGGGCGTACCTGCGCCGCTGGGACATCCAGAACGTCCTTACCATCCTTCGCGGTAAGATGCAGGGATCGAAACCCGGGAAGATCAAGGAGATCCTCATCCCGGCGGGAGAACTGGACAAGACTATTCTCGACCGGCTGATCGCCGAAGAATCCCCGGAACAGGTGGTGGAAGCGCTCAAGGGGCAGAAACTCTATCCGGTCCTGGCAAGGGAAGTTCCCCCGGCCCTGTCGAGCGGATCTCTCTCGAAACTCGAGAATGAACTGGTCAAACAGTTCTACGCCGAACTCATCCTGGATGTGGAGAGCGGGCTGAAAGGCGGAAAGGCCTTCATGCAGTATATCAAGCTGGATATCGACATCACCAACGTGAAAAACATCTTCCGGCTACGTGCGGACCGGATGTCCGAGGACGCCCGGGAACTGGTCATCCCGGGGAGCACCCTCGGCGTCGAGGAGTTCCAGCGCCTGATCAGCATGGAGGGAAAAGACGAGTTCATCGATAGCCTGAAGGCCCGGTTCGGGGCATCGGACTTGAAAGAACTCATCGAAACCCTGCGGACGAAAGAGTCCATCCGGGAGATCGAGATCGACCTGATCCGGCTCCAGCTCCAGCAGATGATCAAGATGGCAAAGCTTAGTCCCTTCTCCATCCACCCCATCCTCGCCTACCTGGAGAGCAAGAAGTACGAGATCTTCAACCTGCGGGCCCTGGCCAGGGGAAAGCAGGTGAACCTCCCAGCCGAGAGAATAAAGGAGTACCTGGTGATCTGAATGGAGATTGCAGTGATCGGGAACGGGGAATTCATCCTCGGCTTCCGGCTGGCGGGGATCCGCAAGACCTTTGCCGCGGAGAACGAGGAGCGCCTCGTCCACCATATCAACAGGTGCCTCGAAGATCCCGAGGTGGGGATCCTGGTCCTGGAAAGCAAGGATATCGCCCGGGTCCCCCGCCGGCTGCAGGTGACCCTGGAGGAATCGGTAAAGCCCACCGTGATTGCCATAGGGCAGGAGGAAGGTGGATTGTCCATGAGAGACAGAATAAAGCGTTCAGTGGGTGTTGATCTGTGGAAGTGAAAGCAGAGAATTCAAAAACAGGCGGGAAAGGAGTTCTTAAGCGAATTGCCGGGCCTGTGGTCACCGCGGTGGGCATCGATGCCCACATGTACGACGTGGTCAAGGTCGGCAAAGAAGAACTCATGGGAGAGGTCATCAAGATCCAGGGCGATAACATCATCATCCAGGTCTACGAGGATACTTCCGGGATCAGGCCCGGCGAGCCGGTCATCAATACCGGGCTCTCCCTGGCTGTGGAACTCGGCCCCGGGCTGCTGACCAGTATCTACGACGGGATACAGCGGCCCCTCTCCGTCCTGGTGGACAAGATGGGCGACTTCATCCAGCGGGGCGTTTCGGCCCCGGGACTCGACCACGCGAAGAAGTGGGAGTTCAAGCCGAAGGTGAAGGAGGGCGACCAGGTGATGGCGGGGAGCATCCTCGGCGAGGTGCAGGAGACGAACATCGTGCACCGGGTCATGGTCCCGCCCAACGCAAAGGGAGGAAAGGTAAAGAGCATCAAGGCCGGATCGTTCACCGTGGACGAGATCGTCTGCGTGCTGGAGGACGGAACCCAGATCGCCATGATGCAGAAGTGGCCGGTGCGGGTCCCCCGCCCGGTCACCGAGAAGATGAACCCCACCATCCCCCTGATCACCGGCCAGCGGATCCTGGACGGGCTGTTCCCCATCGCCAAGGGCGGAACGGCTGCGATCCCAGGTCCGTTCGGAAGCGGAAAAACCGTGACGCAGCAGCAGCTCGCTAAGTGGTCCGATGCCGAGATCGNNAGATGACCGAGGTGCTCACCGAGTTCCCGGAGCTCGAGGACCCAAAGACCGGCAAGCCCCTCATGGAGAGGACGGTCCTCATCGCCAACACGAGCAATATGCCGGTGGCGGCACGAGAGGCGTCCGTATACACGGGGATCACCATCGCCGAGTACTTCCGGGAC
>DAEV01000027.1:0-902 GCA_002509495.1 Methanolinea sp. UBA473
TGATGATGCAGATGGGAGCAGACGGGGTCTTCGTGGGGTCGGGTATCTTCCTTTCCAGCGAGCCTGAGAGGATGGCCCGCGCAATCGTGGAGGCGGTCAACCACTTCGACGATCCGAAGGTGATCGCCGAGGTAAGCAAGGGACTCGGTCAGCCCATGAAGGGGATCGACGTCCACACCCTCCGCGAGGACGAGGTGCTCCAGTACCGTGGGCGTTAAGCTGGGTGTGCTGGCCCTCCAGGGGAACGTGAGCGAGCATATACGGGCCTTTGAGCGGGCGCTTTCCGGCAGGGGAACCGAGGGCGGGACCGTAGTCCCGGTCAGGCGGCCGGAGGACCTTTCAGGGCTGTCAGGGCTCGCAATTCCCGGAGGGGAATCCACCACCATCTCCCGCCTGATCCAGAAAAACGGGCTCTATGAACCGCTGGTCAAATTCGAGGGGGGTATCTTTGCTACCTGTGCGGGCATGGTGCTGATGGCCACACAGGTAGATGATCCAAGGGTAAAGACGCTCGGGCTCCTGGACATGACCGTGCTCCGGAATGCGTTCGGGCGGCAAAAAGAGTCGTTTGAGGCGGAAATACCCATAAAGGGCCTGGATGATCCCTATCATGCGTATTTTATCCGGGCACCCGTGGCCACTGAAACCAGGAACGGGGTGGATGTGCTTGCCAGGATTGATGCAGGGATCGTGGCGGTCCGGCAGGGGAACCATATGGCCCTCTCGTTTCACCCCGAGCTGGGGAACGACCTCCGCATTCACAGGATGTTCCTGAAAGGGCTGGGAAAACTCTAAGCCGGCCCCTGGTGTACTGTCCCTGTCCTTTCCTTTTACTCCGTATCGTTTCACCTAACCCGTTAAAGTGTCTCAAGGATCGTTTCATGGAAGCGGTGCCTTCATCA
>DAEV01000027.1:974-12366 GCA_002509495.1 Methanolinea sp. UBA473
CCGGCGGTATCCTTGAAGGGATCGCCAACCGTATCTCCTGTGACCGCCGCCTTGTGTGCGAAGGAGCCTTTTCCTCCAAGATGTCCGGCCTCGATGTATTTTTTCGTGTTATCCCAGGCACCGCCTGCGTTCGCCATCATGACCGCGAGAATAAATCCGGCCGAGATAGAGCCGACCAGAAGGCCGGCAAGAGCTGCGGTTCCCAGGAGGAATCCAACGAGGAGTGGAGCGGCAATGGCCATCACACCCGGGGCGATCATCTGTTTCAGTGCGGCATTGGTGGAGATGGTGATGCAGGCGTTGTAGTCAGGCTCAGCCTTCCCCTCCATCAGGCCGGGGATCTCCTTGAACTGCCGGCGGACCTCCTCCACGATATACCCTGCAGCCTTCCCCACCGCGGTCATGGCGAACGAGCAGAAGAGGAATGGCAGCATTGCCCCGATCAGGATCCCGACGAACACCGTCGGGTCCAGCATATCCACCACCTTGAGCCCGACCGCCTGGGTATAGACGGCGAACAGTGCAAGGGCGGTCAGGGCTGCTCCCCCGATGGCAAATCCTTTCCCGATCGCTGCGGTGGTATTCCCGACCGAGTCAAGAGTGTCGGTGATGGCCCGGATCCCTTTTTCCTGGTGCGACATCTCGGCAATCCCACCAGAGTTGTCTGCCACCGGGCCGTAGGCATCGACCGAGAGGGTAATGCCGAGCGTGGCCAGCATCCCGACCCCTGCAAGGGCAATCCCGTAGAGTCCTGCCTGCTGTGCCGCAAGGAGGATCGCGATTGCGATGATGATGACCGGCCAGAGTGTACTCTCGAGCCCCACGGCAAGACCTGTGATAATGTCAGTCGCCGCACCGGTCTCGGCTGCCTTTACAATCCGCTGGGTAGGTGGCCTGTCATAGGAGGTGTAATACTCGGTGACGAGCCCGATTACGAACCCTGCGACCAGACCCGCGACCGTCGCGACGAATACTCCGAGATACTGGGGACCGATCAGGGTATTAACCAGCCAATAGGTCGCGATCACCGTGATGACGAGACTGGCAAGCGTCCCGGCATTGAATGCCTTGTGGATCGCGCTGCTCTCGTTCTTCGAGCTGCGGACAAAGAACGTGCCGATGATGGACGCGATGATCCCGAGGGCGGCAATCAACATCGGCAGCAGGACAAGGTTGATCATCGGGACATTCAGGAATCCTGCTGCGATGGATGCCACTACTGCAAGGCCCATTGTCGCAATGATCGAGCCTACGTAGGATTCATACAGGTCGGCGCCCATCCCGGCGATGTCGCCCACGTTGTCGCCCACGTTGTCGGCGATGACTGCAGGGTTCCGCGGATCGTCCTCAGGGATCCCGGCCTCGACTTTCCCCACCAGGTCTGCACCCACATCGGCGGCTTTGGTGAAGATCCCGCCACCGACACGGGCAAAGAGAGCAATGGAGCTGGCCCCGAGCGAAAATCCAAAGAGCACGTTTACAGTGTTGGTGACACCGAGGGTTGTGTAGCTGTTGAGCAGGAAGAACAGGCCTGACAGCCCGAGGAGACCGAGTCCTACGACCACGAGCCCCATGACAGTTCCGCTCGCGTACGAGACCCGGAACGCATTTGCCATTCCCTTCTTCGCGGCTTCGGTCGTCCGGACGTTGGCATGGGTAGCGGCCGACATCCCGATGAATCCCGCGAGTGCCGAGAGGGATGCACCCACGACAAAACAGAGTGCGGTGAATGGACTGATTGCCACCGCGAGCACAATTGCCAGAACGATGACAAAGGCCATAATGGCTGTATACTGCCGTTTCAGGTACACCATGGCACCCAGTCTGATGGCTGCGGCGATCTTCTGCATCAGCTCGCTGCCGGTGCCTTCCCGCTTCATGACCATGTAGGAATAGGCTGCAAAGATCAGCCCGATCAGTGCACAAATCGGGACCAATATGAAGAGATCCATCAAGTTCTATCCTCCGTGTGGATTCGTGTTCACGTGTGAAAGCACGTGGCGCATTTAATATGGCATTATCATTTCATTGTCGGCACATAAAAAACCAATGAAATCTTCTTTGGCGGTTTATGATGAGTTGAAGTCCAGGATCCGGGTGCCGAGTGTCTGGAGGTCCAGGAGGACAGCTTTTGCAGGGGTCGGCGTGATATTCATCTGCTTCTGGAATGCGGTCTGGCCCTGCCAGGTCCCTGAATTGATGCAGAGGACACCCCTGTAATCCGTGATACCCATGATATGGACGTGACCTGTATGCAGTACCTCGGGAACCGGGTCGATGATGAGCTGATCCTCCCGGCAGGCGGCAATCGGTGTCCGTTTTCCATAGGTAGGGGCCAGGTGCCGGCGCTGGAGCATCCCGATCATCATCGGCGCAGAATTTTCATAGGTAGCGCCGGGGATGAGGCTGATCAAGTCGTCGAGGGATCGGCCGTGGTACATGTGGACCATCACCTTCTGCAGGCTGACCAGCGCGGGGTTCTCCACGAAAATGCAGTTGTCCGGGAATTTTCCCGTGAACTCCCTCGGGATGGCCGGCTGGGGCTCGGCGGCCCGCACGACATCGTGGTTCCCCGGCGAGATTATGATCTGGATCCGTGACGGAAGCCCCGTTAACATCTCTCCGAAGACGTCATACTGTTCGTAAATGTTCTTGATCGTGAGTTCCTGTTCCTGCCCGGGATATACTCCGATCCCGTCCACGAGATCGCCCGCGATGAGAAGATAGTTGGCATCAGAATCCGATAACCAGTCCGCGAACCTGTTCCAGGCATCTTCAAGGAAGGTGTCGCTGCCTACATGAACATCGGAGATGAGGACTGCCTTCCCGGGATCCTGGCTCTGGAACCCCGCATGGGAGATCGGGACGTCGGGCCGGAAAAGCTGTTCGGCAAAGAAGAGGCGGCCGTCGCCCGAGAGAGTCCCGCGGACTCCCACGACTTCGTCCGGGAGGAGCGATTCGGCATCCGCAAACCCCGGGCGGTCCTTGTGGAAGAGTGCGGAGATGGATGCGGTGGGGTCCTCGATCTCGACCATTCTGTGACCATTCGCGGTAGTCTTGGCGTCCTGCACGAGTCCGAGGACGGTGCATGCCTCCTGGCGGTACCGGGAGTTCTTTTTTAAGGCCTCGATGGGCATCGGGCTCGCCCGTGCCCGGATAATATCACCCAGCCGCTGGTAACGGTCTCTGAAATAATGGGTATAATCGGTGATGCTTGCGATACTCTTCGCGCTCCCCGCGCTTCCCCGGACGACTTCGCAAAAGGGGTCGGCAGGAAACCGGCTTCCGTCGCGGTCCTGGGAAAGACCGGGGATGTGACGTACTGACACAACGATGGTGTCATCCGGGACGCTTTCCAGGATGCGATCGATCAGGCCAGGGTCATCCTTCTCAGAGAGATACCGGACTACGTCGGGGTGGACCTGCATCTTGGTCTCAAGGAACCGCTGGACGATGGCCTGCGTATCGAGCATTGATCATATATCGCCTATGCCGGATATAGGGCTTCTTCTATGGGAACATCGGAGGGATGATTCAGGAGGATCCCGTGGTTCTGTTTCCGCGAGTCAAGACGCGGGAAATCCCGATAGGAATTCCTTATCATGACCACGAGTACATATTGAAAGTCAGATATGTCGCGTGGCAAGTCCGATCAGGAGGAAGAATCCCTATGGGAGCGGTTCAGGAACAGCGAAAACGGATGGGTCTCCACTGCCCGAGAGCTCCTGTGGGTGGCGATCGTGGTGGGAGGGATCGCACTTGCACTATTTCTGGTCTCGGGCACCTGGCCTGCGGTCGTAACCATTGAGTCCGAGAGCATGGTTCCCAACATGCAGGTCGGGGACCTGGTCTTCGTTGTCAGCGCGGACAGGTTCGGAGAATTCCAGAGCTGGACAGAGGGGAAGGAGACCGGGTACCAGAAGTTCGGGGATTTCGGAGATGTCCTCATCTACCGTCCGAACGATGCACCCAATCCCCCCGTATACATCCCGTTCGTAACACAGGGAGTGCATCCTATCATCCATCGCGGGATGGATTCTATCGAACAGGGGGAGCCCGTACCGAAATACTATAACCTTTACAGGGGACAGGCCACTCCCGTCCAATACCTCCCCGCCCGGATCGAGAACACCTCCCTCGTCCTCGACGACGGCACGGTCATCACGAAGGAGAATGCCAATCCTGAGAACGGGTACCTGGTTCTGACCGATACCGCTGCACCCAATGGGGGTTACATTACCAAGGGGGACAACAATCAGGTGAGTGACCAGGGCGGATACCTCTCCTCTGTGGGCGGAGAGACGATCCTGCCGGTAAAAAAAGAGTGGATCGTGGGCAAGGCCCTTTTCACCATCCCGTTCCTGGGATACCTGCCCCTGAACATCGTTCCTGTTGCCATCCTCCTAATCGCACTGATGCTCATCTGGGAATACTATTCGGGGAAGAAAGAGGCCGCGAAGGGGAAAAAGAAAGACCGGCGCTCCCGTAAGTGAAAGGTATTCCCATGGACCTCAAAACCCTCCTTTCCGATGCGGCCGGGGGGCACAGGCTTACCGAAGCGGAAGCCCTGGCGCTCATTTCCGTTCGCGACAGATCCATGTTCCGGATTTTTTCCGCGGCGGATGAGCTCAGGGAGGAGCGGGTCGGGCAGGTCGTTACCTACGTGCGGAACCAGAACCTCCACATCACCAATATCTGTAAAAATCTCTGCGGCTTCTGCGCATTCGGGCGCAGTGAGACGGACCCGGGAGCGTTCTGCGATGACAGGGAGACTGTCCTGAGAAAAGCCAGGTTGGCAGCCGAACGGAAAGTCAGCGAGATCTGCCTGCTTTCCGGAGTCCATCCTTCATTTGACGCCGAAAAGTATATCCAGTTCCTGTCCTGGGTGCATGAAGCGGCGCCAGGGATACATCTCCATGCATACAGTCCCGACGAGGTGAATTATGCCGCAAAACTATCCCACGCCACAACCCGCGATGTGCTTATCCGGTTGAAGGAGGCGGGTCTTGGCTCGCTGCAGGGTACTGCAGCAGAGATCCTTGTGGACCGGGTCAGGGGGGTGATCTGCCCGAACAAGGTGGATACTGCGACCTGGGTTCGGATCATCAGGGAGGCACATTCACTGGGTATCCCATCCACCGCGACGATCATGTACGGATCGTGTGAATCGCCAGCGGACAGGGTGAGACATCTCTCCATCCTGCGGGAGATCCAGGACGATACAGGAGGTTTTTCCGAACTTGTGCCCCTGTCCTATCTCCATCGGAACACCGCGCTCTATCGCGATGGCCTTGCCCCGGCGGGAGCGACCGGCCGGGAGGATCTCCTGATGATCGCCATAGCCCGCCTCTTCCTGGACAACTTCCGCAATATCCAGGTCTCGTGGGGGAAGATTGGTGCCAAGCTCGGCCAGGTCGGCCTCATGTGCGGGGCAAACGACCTTGCGGGTACGATGTTCTCCGACGATGTCTCAGGGGATGCGGGTGCAGGGGAGGCAGACTATCTCGCCCCGGCCAAGATGGAGCGCATGGCAGGGGACATCGGCCGGGTTCTTCGCCGCCGGTTGACAGATTATTCCCTTGCCTCCGGGTAGGCCTGCTTTTAAATGATCGTCCGGGGATTCCGGTTTACATCCATGATATCGATACCCCTGAGTCCAGGTTCAGGAGAGGAGATCCAGGGCCTCTTTTCCCGTCATTCCCTCGCGGATCCCGAGGCGGCGTGCACCCTCGTTTGCTTCTTTCACCTCTGCAACCATCAGATCGTCGATCCCGGTCACCGAAGGCCCGCAGGTTGGGCGCACCCGGGCGGCTGCGTATCCGAACTTATCCAGGGCGGCGACATCGATCGCCCCGCATCCCACCATCCCATTCCTTGCTACTACCCCGACGAGGTTGACATTTCCGAGGGGGATGACGAATCCCGTCCCCGTTGAATGTTTCAGGGGGACACTCTGCTCACAGGTCATAAGAGGGATGTGGGTGCAGGGGGAGATGAATCTGGTGGTGGGTGATTTATAGATGGGGTGCACACACTCTGTCAGGCAACCATGTCATCCTATCGCATGGTAACGGCAACACGACTCACCGGAGGGACGCTTGCGACGCTTCTCGATGATGTCCTGGAGGGCCACAGACTCACCACTTCGGAGGCGGAGGCGCTCTTCCGGGTCAGGGGTCGTGAGGTATTCTCAGTCGCGGCAGCGGCCGACAGGAAGAGGGAATCGGTAGTGGGTAATGCAGTCACCTACGTGCGGAACCAGAATATCAATGTCACGAACCTCTGTATCAACCGGTGCGGCTTCTGCGGCTTCTCCCGGAAACCCGGAGATCCGGATGCGTTCTGCCATCCGCCGGAGATCATCCGGGAGAAAGCGGCCCTGGCCCTATCCCGGGGGGTCACCGAGATCTGCACGGTGAGCGGGCTCCACCCGGACTTCGACGCGGATTCGTATATCGGGATCCTGTCATGGCTCCACGAATCGGCGCCCGGGGTGCACCTGCATGCAAGCAATCCCATGGAAGTGGCGTACGGGGCCAGGAAGAGCGGGATTTCCACCCACGAAATGCTGGAGAGGATGAAGGAGGCGGGTCTCGGTACCCTTTGTGGGACCGCAGCCGAGATCCTCGTCGACGATGTGCGCCGGATCATCTGCCCGGGAAAGATCTCCACCGCCGAATGGATCCGGATCATAAAAGAATCCCATGAACTGGGCATCCGGAGCACCGCAACCATCATGTACGGCCATTGTGAATCGGTCGGGGACCAGGTCCGTCACCTCGCAATCCTCAGGGGAATCCAGGATGAAACCCGGGGATTCACCGAGTTCGTTCCGCTTTCGTTCGTGCACCGGAATACCCCAATCTATCGGAAGGGTATTGCCCGGGCGGGAGCGACCGGGAGGGAAGACCTGCTGATGATCGCGGTCGCGCGCCTGTTCCTGGACAACATTCCCCATATCCAGGTATCCTGGGTGAAACTTGGAGTGAAAATGGCCCAGATCAGCCTCCTTGCGGGAGCCGACGACCTGGGGGGGACTATGTTCGAGGAGAGTATCTCAAAGGGCGCGGGGGCGGTGGATACGGATTACCTGGATCCCGCAGAAATGCGCCGGATGGTCGAGGATCTCGGCAGGGAGCTCCGCCAGCGGACGACCCTGTACGAGCCAGTCGGAACGAGGTGATTTGCCCTTTTTCGAACGAAAATCACTTCGTGGTTTTCATTTTTTATGTTCCGACCGCATTGCGGTCATCGGCGGTTAATATGAAAATGGCTCCGCCTTTTTCATTTTGTATGTTTGTGTCTCGATGAGAATCATGTGGTTTTCTTCGAGGGGGAGGATAATTACTCCGTCGTATCGATGGCCGTTTGATCCGAAAACCCGGTTCTGCACAAACCGGCCGCGTTCATTTGTAAGAAGATGAAAAAAGGGAATTTAATCGTGGGGTTTGAGAAGCTCAACAATCTTATCTCCTATCTCGCTGGCCCTGCGCATCGCATTCTTGTCGCGGAGCACATCCCCTTCCAGGTACCCCCTCCCCTTGACCCACCCTAGGTAGGAAAACTCATGCGAGTTTAAGAACCCCTCGAGGGTCTCGATGGTCCGGTCACCGCCCTTGTTGGCGCAGACGGAGACCGCTACCGCTTTCCGCCCGGCCAGTTGCCGCTGGTGATAGAGTGAATAACTCCGGTCGATGAAGTTCTTGAGATGACCGCAGACATCGAAGTAGTAGGTGGGCGAGCCGATTACCAGCACCTCGCAATCCATTATCTGCTGGATGATCTCCGCCCAGTCATCGTTTTGCACCACGCATCCGCCTTTCTCCTTGCATTTCTCACACCCGAGGCAGGGCTTGATCTCCTTGCCTGCGAGGGAGACGAACTCGGTGGGGAGTCCGGCCTTCTCGCACCGTTCCAGGACTGCTCTGACCAGCAGTGCGGTATTGCCATCCTTCCGCATGCTTCCCGATATTCCAAGCACCGTCATGAATGTATACTCGCGTTCCTATCCTTTGATAGTTTTGCTACAGGGTGTGAGGGATAAGGAGGCCATCGCTCCGGCAATACCCTCCCCCGGATGCCGGGGAGAGAAGAAGAGGTGGGAAGTACATCTGCAATCGCTGCACCCGAATCCAGGGACAGGAATCCCGGGAAGCAGGGTTGCCAGCCGGCATTCGAGCGGTTCCAGGGTCCCGGCGCACACTACCGAATCAATCCGGAACCGGGGGGACCTTAGCAGGTAATCGATGTGCCAGCGCGGCCCCCGGCCTTCCCCCCGGGCGAACGCCAGGTGCCTCGAAACACGGGAAAGGCCCCCGGGTCCCTGCGCGGAACCCACATATATGTGGAATCCGGCAGGAAACCAGAGGTTGCCGAGAGCCCCGATCGATACGAAGACAGGGCGGTTCTCAAGGATCAGGCAGTAAATCCCCTTATCCATAGCTGAGATTCAGCAACTCCAGCGCGCCGGCGATATGTGCGTTTCCCCCATGAAGGGTGGGTAAGCCATGGCCCGGATAGAGCTCCTCCACCTCGAGGTCTGCCAGGCGGCGGAGGGAGGCGAGGAGGGCGTCCCGGCTCCCCCCAGGGAAGTCGAACCGGCCGAATCCGCCATCGGTAAAGACAGTATCCCCCGATATAAGGGCCTGGTCCTTCTCGCGGTAGAGGCAGATGCTCCCGGGGGTGTGACCGGGGGTGTGAAGAACCACAAGATCCCCCACCCTGCTCCCCTCCTCGAGCTCCCGGTCCGGGACAAGCCCCGGCGACCTGGCTCCGAAATGCATTGCGAGGGAAGCAGTCTCGGAAGAGAGCCCCTTGGCATCGAGCCGGTGAATGGAGACCCTGGCTCCGGTAACACCGGCGATCTCTTTGAGATATGCGATGTGGTCGAAGTGGCAGTGAGTGAGGACGATCTCTTCAATCTGGTCGAATGAGTCCTGAAGAGAGATGGGCAGGACGCCTGCATCCACAAGCACCCCCCCAATCAGGTACGAGTTCCCGAGATACGATTCCCCGGGGATCCAGCGCACAGGCATGCAGAATAATAAGTATCCCCACCCAAATGTGTGTTATGCCCACCCTGATCCAGGAGTGCCTCGCCGGGATCCCGGCAAGCGTGGAGACTGTCGCCCGGGAGGAGGGGATCCCTCCGCGCCAGGCCGCCCGTTCTGTGGCGCGGGGCAGAATGGTCGTCCCTGCCAATCCCCGAAGAAGCTGCCGGGTTTGCGGGATCGGGGAATCGTGCCGGGTAAAAGTGAACGTCAATATAGGCACCTCCGGGGAGCGGTGCGACCCCGAGATGGAAGAGGCCAAGGCCAGGGCGGCTCTGGCGAACGGTGCGGATACTTTAATGGACCTCTCCACCGGGGGGGACCTGCCGGCTATCCGCCGTCGCATCCTCTCCCTCGATGTCCCGGTCGGAACTGTACCTGTCTACGAGGCCGTTCGCAGGGCGGGGAATGCTGCCGACGTGGACGGTGACACGCTGTTCTCGGTCATCCGGGAACACTGCCGCGACGGTGTGGACTTCCTCACGCTCCACTGCGGAGTGAACCTTGATGCGGTATCCGCGCTCCGTTCCGACCCCCGGACCATGCAGGTCGTCTCACGTGGAGGGGCCTTCCACGTCGCAATGATGATCCAGCGCGAGGAAGAAAATCCACTTTATGCCGAGTTCGACTACCTCCTGGAGATCCTTGCGGAGTACGGCGTGGTGGCAAGCCTGGGGGACGGGATGCGCCCGGGCTGCCTTCAGGACGCGGACAGGCATGCGAAGATGATGGAGTACCTGACGCTCGGCCGGCTGGCCAACCGGGCCCTCGATGCCGGAGTCCAGAGGATGATCGAAGGGCCGGGCCATATCCCCCTGAATCAGATCGAATATAATATCCGGGTCATCAAGGAGGTCACCAACGATGCGCCGCTTTACCTCCTGGGACCGCTGGTGACCGACCTTGCACCCGGGTACGACCATGTCGTATCTGCCATCGGCGGGGCCGTAGCCTGCATGCACGGAGCCGACTTCCTCTGCATGGTCTCACCGAGCGAGCATCTCGCACTTCCCCTGGTCGACGACATTGTGGAGGGAACCCGGACAGCGAAAATTGCTGCCCATATAGGGGACATCTCCCGAACCAGGGAGGGGTTCCGGATGCCCCGGGAGATCCGGATGGCAGAGGCCCGCCATCACCTGGACTGGGAGCAGCAATTCAAACTGGCCCTGTATGGTGAGAATGCAAGGGCCATTCACCGGAGAGACGGCGATCTCGAGACATGCTCAATGTGCGGGGACCTCTGCGCCATGAAACTGGTGCAGGAGATCTTTACAAAAGAGAAGAAGAAATAGGACTATTTTTTCAGGAGGCCTGCTCTCCAGACCCGCCTGTCTCTTCCTTCTGGAACTACTCTCCCTCCTTGATTTTTTCGCCCCAGAGACGGAGGATCTGAAAATCACGCATCCGCGTCGCCCTGGAGAGCGCCTGTGCCCGTGTCAGCATCCGTTGCTGAACAAAATCGTATTCGCAGACGATCTTTGAATTCCCAAGAAGGGTCGCCCGGATCGGGTGGTGCCGGTAGACGACAGGTTCCTGCTTCCTGAAATGCCATTGTATTCTCCGGTACGTGAGCCAGTCGAGTTTCATCGCGAGCGTAGCGTGGAACCGGAAGTCTTCGGCAGGAACAAGATCATAGTCCCGCAACGAGCAGTACGGGGAGATAGCCTTGGCCAGCCGGCACCGGAACTGTTTCAGGCTCTCATCAGGAGTAATCGTGACAAAGACGACCCGTGTATCGTCGAAAAACCCATAGCCCCCGACATTATAATTCAGTTTCTTCCCGTGGTCCAGGCATACGCGGGTGAAATCCCCGACCAGTTTCTTCTCCTCGCCTGTAGAAAAAGGCCCGGCCAGCGTGATGTGCGGAGCCACAAGCTTATTCCCAAGGTTAAATTTTTCCCGCAACTGCTCGCTGAGCGTGTGGATCTGCTCTTTCACCGGGCCCATCAGGCGGATGTCGATCAGGTAGCGGGTCATTTCCCTTACCAGAATTCAGGAGCCGGCCCGGTAACCGCAAGCCCGTGGTCCGGGAAATTTTTCGAGTTTTTATCATTCATTCTGGTTTGCGTCTCCAAAACGAAATAACCGGGAGCATCTCATTTCCCCCGGCCTGATATCGGCCATGAAAGTGAGTTCCTGGTACCTGTTTTTCAGATCCGGCTCAGTAATCATTTTGGTTATTGTCTTATGACCTCCATGAGTTTCACCAGGGTTGATAATCAGATCTATCAGGGCTTCCACAAATTCAACGAGCCTGGCACAGTCAGTGATATCCGGTGTTTTTTTGGTATGGGTTGTTGTGGTCTTCAGTCCGGCAATTTTTTGGTTGTGTCACAAGA
>DAEV01000041.1:0-12272 GCA_002509495.1 Methanolinea sp. UBA473
TTGCGAAGGGCAGAGCCCTTCGCGGGTATAACCCCATCCTGCCTGATGATTACCGCAGTCATCAGGTTCCGACCCGAAGGGTTTCACCCTCGCACACCCCAAGAGGCCACCTGGTATGGTTCATTTAAATTATCAGTCATCATATGCGCCACCGGATGGTCGCCCCGGAATCGGCCAGGCGGAGCCTCCCCGGTAAATGAGTTCACCTGGTTATGGGGGATTTCCGTGTCCCAGGAAAAAAAAGATTTACTCGTACAGGACCACTTCATCCGCCCGCTTGTAGGAAGCAAGCTCCCCGGGGGAGAAATGGATCGAGATCTCGCGCTTCGCACTCTCGGGGGAGTCGGAGGCATGGACCACGTTCCTGCCGATGTCCATCGCCAGGTCCCCCCGGATCGTCCCCGGGGCAGCTTCGGCCGGGTTGGTGGCCCCGACGATCCGCCGGACAACGGCCGGGGAGTCCCTGCCCTCCCACACCATGAGGAAACACGGGCCGCTGGTGATATAGTGGCGCAGCGATGGGAAGAACGGCTTCTCCAGGTGCTCCCTATACTGCTCCATGACCCTCTTTTCGGTCAGCTTCTCGAACCTGGCCGCCACCATTTTGAGACCCTTGTGCTCGAGCCGCGAGATCACCTCTCCGATCAGGCCGCGGGCAACCCCGTCGGGCTTGACCATGACGAATGTGCGGTCCATTCCCCCGTTTCACTCCTTTCCCATGGCCTTGCGTCCGGCCTTGGTCCAGGACACTCTCCGGGGCGCCCGGCCCAGCTTGTAGTTATTCTGGCACTTTGTGCTGCAGAAATAATACACGGTCCCGTCTTTCCGGATGAACATCTTGCCGGTGCCGGGTTCGATCGCCCCGCCGCAGAAACTGCAGTTCTTCTGTTCTACCATGGTTCTGTTCACCGCCGGGAGAGTTTCTTGGCCTCTCGTTCGGTCTCCAGGAGCATGAGCACGTCGCCCTCCCGGATGGGGCCTACCGTGTTTCGTGTGATGATCCGGCCCTTGTTCGGACCGTCGAGGATCCTGCATTTCACCTGCATGGCTTCACCATGCATGCCGGTTGAACCGATCACCTCGATCACCTCTGCGGGCGTTCCTTCATCTGCCATGACGGACTCACGCTCTCAGTTCGCTGACCTGCTTGGCGATCTCATCCACCAGTTCCTTGGCCTTGCCGGGCTTGACGATGGCGGCAGCAGCAGATCCCACGTCCAGCCCGCTGGCGGTCCCGATATCGTTCTGTTTGTTGATGAACAGGTAGGGTATCTTCTTTTCTTCGCAGAGCGGCGGGAGATGCATCACGATCTCGTCAGGTTCCACGTCGGCCCCGATAAGGACCAGGGTGGCAATGCTCCGTTCGATTGCCTTGGTCGCCTCGTTGGACCCCTTCTTGATCTTTCCCGTATCCCTGGCAACCTCAAGCGCTTCGAGCGCCTTGTTCTGAANNAACTCACCTCATTCAGGAGTAGCGTAATCTCCCTCATCACTCATCAGTCAGTGACGACGATGTAGCCATATCAGTTCGACAGGAACGGAAATAAAGGTTTGGAAGATCGCGAATTTCGCTCGATTTCCAGCCTTTTTCTTCACTCTGGAAGAGTATAGATCCGGACACCGCCGCGGTCGTAAAGGATCGGGAGTCCCGCTTCCTCGACCCTGATCGTATACTTTTGCCGTTCGGGATCGCCCACGTACAGGAGGGTGGCATTATACCTGCGCATCAGGTCCGCAGTCTGTTCCGGCTGCTCGTAGATGGCCCGGACATCCGAAAGGCGCTGGCCGTACCATCCGCCGGCCTCGCCCCTCCACATGAATTCGTGGAACGGCATCCCGATGACGGCCGGGATCCCTGTAAATGAGGACACCCTGGAGTAATAAGTATAGTCCCCGCCCTCCGCTTCCACGAGCCCCGGGTTTCCCGGGAGTCCGCGAAGGAATGCCACTGCCTCCGAGTCTCCGGGGTGAGCGGTCCGGAGATATGCCAGCCCGTCGAGCGTGGCATCCCTGTAGGGAGAGTCCAGCGGAACGACCAGCGGGAGGAGAATCAGCGTTGCGGCGGCCGTGACGAGAACTGCCTGCGATACTCTCGCGGGAATCACACCGGGCCGGATATACCGGGCGAGGACGCTCGCCAGCATCACTGATGAGGAGATCCCGAGGATGAGCCAGGCTGCGATATAGAACTTGAAAAGGGTGTTCATCCGGAAGTAGGTCTCTCCCATGTAGTCCTTTAAGTAAAAGAATTCACAGAGGATGAGGATCAGGAGCCCGAGGATTGCCAGCACGTCGGCAGCGGAACGGCTCCTCCTGGCCAGCAGGTAGACAAGCGGGATCGAGGCGATGGCAGCCGCAGGGTATCCTGCCAGCGCGATGGGAACAGGGCCGAGCAGGAGCCATGGGCGTGCCCGGATATCCCCGGCAAGGTAGAGAATAATCAGGGCGAGGAAGAAGCCATGGACGAGGAGGAACTCCGCGGGGCTTGTGGGGGTATGCACGATTCCCACCCCCTGGATTCCCTGGGTCTCCATCTGCATATAGAACGGCAGGTAGACAGCGACTGCAAGCAGGGGAACCAGTACAAGGTAGGCAAACCCAAGCCGTGGGAACCTTTTCGGGTGGAAAAGGGCAAAAAATCCGGATCTCCGTTCCGCATCGGTAAGAAATCCTTTCACCCCTGCGGAGATCCGATTGAGGGAATTCCGCACGATCGCGGGATTTCCTGCCCCCGGGGTCGGGGTCGGGATTCCGGACTCGTACCAGACAATAAGGCCGAAAAAGAGCGTGACGGGTGCGTATACAAGGACATCCCATGTGTTGATCAGGGGCATGGAACCAAGGGAGAGGGACGAGAGCCCGATGAGGATCCACCGTTCCGGCATACCCGCCCCCCTCCACCTCTTCCAGGTGTAGACCAGAAGGAAGAGGAGAAAGACCTGGTTGAAGATTCCGATCACGTGGGGATGCACGTCCCCCCAGAGGAAAGAGAATAGCGGATACTCGTTGATCGTGTTGTGGATGGTGCGGGTACTGTCCCATAGCACCGACCCGATGGCTTTGCCCTGGATCACCTGCCAGACGAAGGAAGGATTTACGAGAAGGAGGGTAGCCAGGGCGAGCCATGCAAACCTCTCCGTCAGAAGCCTGCCCAGGGCAAAGAGGAGAACTGCACTCATGCCCAATACCGTGGGAAGTGCGAGATTGAATGCGATCGTGGAAGGAACTTCGCTTACGAGTGCGAATGTGCCGAACGTCCAGTATCCAAGGTAATAGTAGACGTTCTGGGTCCCTCCCAGGAACCATGGATCGAGGGGAGGGACGACCGGCTGTCGCATGATGGACGCCATGAACGCGTGGTCCATGAACTTTTCCGCATACGAGATGCTGGGATTTACGAAACGGACCGCGAGCATCGCGAAGAAGAAGAGGAAGAAGACGGCCGCCCATTTCTTCTGCCCGCAAAAGGCCTCAAGGGTGTAGCGCCCCCGGTAAGCGAAGTAGAGGAAGAGTGCTGCAAACGGGATTACCGCGAGCAGCACAGGAAGCCGGGCCAGCCCCAGGTACCAGGTGATCAGGGTGAAGAAGAGGAGCGATGCGGGAAAAGAGACAGGGTACGCATATTCGCCAAACACGGGGCGCAAGGACGGCCAGAGGGAGATCTGCAGGAAGACCAGGAGCGCCAGCCAGGAGACGATCGAGAGGACCTGGATCTCATACCCCGTCAGGGCCCATCCCTCCGAACCTTTTTGAAAATGCCGTCCTGATGGAGTCCATTACCCATCCGCCGAAGTAATAGATCGAGACGATACCGCCGCCCAGCGTGACCAGGTTTTTGAGGAGATGGTCCACTACGGCAATCAGGGTTGCCTCGGCCATGGGGACTCCCGCCAGCGTGAAGGTTGCGGCAACCGCCAGTTCGTAGGTCCCCATTCCACCCGGCGTGATGGGAACCGCCTTCACGAGGTTCCCTATCACGATCGCAAGCAGCACCACGAAGAAGGGGATCTCCTCCTGGAACATCATGATCACGAAGATACAGACCAGGGTGTCGAGGAGCCAGATGGCCACCGAGCTTGCGGAGAGGATCACGAGGGCCCGCAGCGTGAGGGAAGCTTCCCGTATCTGGTCCATGATGTTTAAGATCATTCGCAGGTACCGGTTCTTCGCCGGGATCTTTCCGATGAACAGGAGGACCGCAAAAAAAATTGCACCTGCGGCCAGAGGCAGGATGATAAGGGCATAGAACCGTTCCGGTACATTGAACACGAAGCCGAGCGAGATCGCGCCGAGAAGGGCCACCATCACGATATCGAAGACCCGTTCCACCACGAGGGAAGAGATGCCCTGCGAAACGGTGGCCTTGTGCTCATGGCCCAGGATGAGGATCCGGACGAGATCCCCGAGTCTTGCGGGGACGATCAGGTTGGCTGTCTGGGATACGAAGATACAGGCAGTGGAAAAGGCCACGCCGACCTTCACACCGATCGAGGAGAGGATGCTCCGGTACCGCAGCCCGCGGAGCCACCAGGCGGCGAGGCAGACGAGGGTGGCAAGCACGAGGTAGTACCATACTGCATGCTCGAGGGCGACAAGCAGGTCGTCCCAGACCCGGTAGACCATGAAGGCGATGATTCCCACCGCGATGAGCGTGGAGATCAGGATCGTTCCTGTTTTACGCCACATGCAGCTGCCACCATAGCCTGAGAATGGCCGTTCCCATCCGGATCACATCGTTCCGCCTCACGGTGGTCCCCCGGCCTTCACGCCAGTGAACGGGGAATTCCCTTATCCGGAGACCGGATTTTTGCCCCCTCACCAGCACCTCGGTATCCCAGAACCAGTGGGTGTCCCGCACCTTCGGAAGGAGATCACAGAGCCGCTCACGGCGGAAGGCCTTAAAGCCGCACTGGTGATCCCGGAGGGTGCTGCCGAGGATTGCACGTACGAGGAAATTATAACCCCTGCTGGCCAGTTCACGGTTCCCGCTCCGGGTGATCCTGCTCCCTCCAAGAAGGCGCGATCCGGTCGCTATATCATAGCCTTCCCGGATGGACCCGATCAGCTCCCCGAGATGGGAGAGATCCGTGGCAAGGTCCACGTCGTAATAGCAGACGATGGAGCCTTTTGCCTCCCGGACCGCCCTGGAAAGGGCTTTTCCGCGGCCCTGTCTTGTATCGCTGTGCAGGAGCCGGACTCTTCGATCGGCAGCCTCGAACTCCCCCACCAGTTCAGGGCTGCCGTCGCTGCTGCCGTCTTCGGCGACGATGAGCTCGAACGAGGATGTGACCGGCTCCAGGGCTGAAATGGAGAGTGGAACAGCAGATTCCAGGGCCTGCCGGTCGTTGTACACCGGGATGATCAGGGTCACTTCGATCTCGGGCATCCCGCTAATCCTTCTCCTGGCGGGCGATCCCGGCTGCAGCCTCTTCTCCTGCGATGACAGACCCTTCCATGCTCCGTTCGGGATAATTGGGCCGGGAGAACATGCCTGCCAGGTAAAGCCCTTTCTCCCTGTACGGCTGGATCCGGTCGCGATATCCGGTAGTGTAGAGCGGGCCGGCCCAGGGATCCACTGCCATTCTCTGCCACCGTACCTCGGATTCCGGTACCCTGAACCGGGAGCAGAAATCTGTTACCATGGCCCTGTCCAGCCGTTCCGGGAGTCGTTCCTGGAAATAGGAAGCCAGATACACAAGGTGCTCCCCGTATCGGCTCATCGGTATGAAGTTGGTGTGGGAAACGACGGCACCATAGGGTGCGCTGTCTTTCATGTTCAGCCAGTAGATCCCGGAGGTAACATCCCGTTCGAGGGAGAGGAGCATGCAGGCAGCTCCCTGGTAGGGCACCGGTGAGAGTTGCGGCCCCCCGAGCCCGGCCAGGGCCTGGGGCGGGATGGTGGAGAGAACGGCGTCGTAACGCTGATCGTTCACCCGCCAACCGTACGAGTCTTTCTCCATGGAGACAACGGGGTCCTTGATCCGAATCACGCAGTGCCTGCCCACGGTATCGGCAAGAGCCTGGATCAGGACATCGAAGCCACCCTCGGGATACCCCAGGCGCTCCCCGGAAAAGCCGCGGTTGGATCGTATGGAGATCCGGCTGATGAGCCAGGCTGCGGAGATCTCGTCCCTTCTCTCACCGAACTTGCTGGAGAGGAGCGGCTCGAAGAACGAAGCATAGACACGCTCTCCCAGATTCTCCAGGATGAAGTCCCGGGCAGTGATCCGGTCGAGAGGTCCGGTCTCCATCTTACGGGCACGGAGGGTCAGGAGTGCAAGCGCTGCTTTGTCCCGGAGGGTCAGGAGAGGGTAGCGGAGGATCTCCCCGGGAGTCGTCAGCGGATGGATCGTGCCGTCGGCAAAATACCCTGTGCTCCCCCTGTGCCATTCCAGCTTCTCCAGGATTCCAAGCGACCCCATCAGTCCGAGGAGATGTTGGTCCCCGGCAAAGCAGTGATGATAAAATTGCTCGATATGATATCCGTTGACCTCATAGGAAGACAGGCATCCCCCGAGGTGGTCCCGTTTCTCGTAGATGTCAACCTCGTGGGACTCACCAAGGTGATAGGCAGCCGACAGACCGGTAAGACCTCCCCCGATGATGCAGATCCTCATACAGGTTTCTCAGTATACGTATGCTGAAAGGGGATGAAAAAGGCTCCGGATTTCCGATATCGCGCTGAAAGAGAATCAAACCGGGGGCCTTTATAAGAAAGTATATGAACTCACGGAAGAAACCATATTATTTAAGGAAACCATAGTATCTTTCGGGAATCCAAGGTTGGTGTGTCGATTTCATGAGGATATTTTTCATCGGGTTCGGCCAGGCTGGTGGAAAAATTGTTGATATGTTCCTTGAACAGGACAAGAAACTGGGAAGGAACAGTTTCCGCGGAATTGCGGTGAATACCGCCCGCACCGACCTGATGGGCCTCAAACACATCGACATGAAAGACCGGATCCTCATAGGGCAGACCGTGGTAAAAGGCCACGGGGTCGGGACCGACAACGCAGCCGGTGCCAAGATCACATTCGATGAGACCGACAGCATCGTCAGTGCGATCGACAAACGGGGAACCCATGACGTGGATGCGTTCATGATCGTGGCCGGGCTCGGAGGAGGGACAGGATCCGGGGGGACCCCTGTTCTGGCCCGCTCTTTGAAGAAGATCTACCGCGAACCCGTGTATACCCTCGGGATCCTCCCTGCCCCCGAGGAAGGCCGTCTCTATTCTTACAATGCAGCCCGCAGCCTTGCAACGCTCGTGAAAGAGGCGGACAACACCTTTATCTTCGACAACAGTGCCTGGAAGAACGAGGGGGAGAGCATCAAGAGTGCGTTCTCCCGGCTGAACGATGAGATCGTCAGGCGCTTCGGGGTCCTCTTTCGTGCGGGAGAGGTGGGATCGGCCGGCATCGGGGAGATGGTTGTCGATTCGAGCGAGATCATCAATACCCTGCGAGGGGGAGGGTTCAGCTCGGTGGGGTACGCGATCACCGAAGTGATCACCAAGAAGCAGGGCAAGTCCGTTGGGGGGTTTATCGACGGAATCAAAGGCACGATCCGGAAGAGGGAGGCCAACGAGGAGGTGCTCCTCGGCGAAGACCGGACCGCGAAGGTAATCTCCCTGGTCCGCAGGGCGATGCTGGGCAGGCTCACCCTTCCCTGCGACTTCGGCACGGCGGAGAGGGCGCTGGTGCTGGTGGCCGGGCCTCCGGACGAACTGGACCGGAAGGGGATCGAGAAGGCCAAGAGCTGGGTCGAGGAGAACATCGCCGGCGTGGAGGTTCGTGGCGGTGACTACCCCGTAAAGAGCAACTATGTTGCCGCGGTGGTCGTCCTGGCGTCGGTGAGCAATGCACCCCGGATCAAGGAGCTAATGGAAATTGCCCGTGGTGCAAGGGACGATGTGGCAAAATCCCTGGAGAGAAAACCGGTTTCATTTGAGGAAGAAATTGAACCTTTGTTTGAGTGAGGTACCATGAACAGATACTGGAGACATGTTGCGATCCTGTTACTCGCAGTCTGCCTGGTGCAGGGTGCGTTCGCATCCATATCCGTAAGCCCTCCTTCGATCACCCCGGCAACCGATCTCATCTCCGGACAGACTGCGGTGAGATCCACTTTTACGATTAATTTCCCGGCTTCGGGCGGGGAGACCTTTAATTCGGAGAATACCCTGCAGCTTTCGACCGAACTGGACAGTCCTACCTGGACGTACATACTGGTCCTCGATGGGGTGGATAATCCTTCCAAGACAGAGGTCGGCACCAACATCAACATCAACGGGTGGATCCTCTCATATCCATCCAAACGTGAGCTCTCCATGAAAGTCACCCTTGAGGGAACCGCCCCCTCGGTGACCGGATCCGAGGAGAAGATCATCGTCCGGGTTCGCGAACTGGGAAGCAGCGGGGTTTCGATCGCGCCTTCCGAAGTGGTGAGGAAGAAACTGGTGATCAACCCCGCTCAAATCCAGCAGTCCATTACCAGTGCCGGCAGCAACCTTGCATCCCTGCGTTCGCAGATCGATCAGCTGGCCATCCCCGGTCTCGATCTTTCCGCGGTGGAGCAGAAGTATTCCCAGGCGGATGCTGCCATCCAGAACGCCCAGAAAACTTCCGACTACTCAAAAGCGGCCGCATCCCTTGCCGAAGCGAACAAAGCCATCTCCGATGCACAGGTCCTGATCCAGCAGCTGAACGTCCAGAAGGTCATCGACAGTGCCAGTTCCCTTGTAGAGCAGACGGACGAGATCATCACGTATCTCAAGGTGAACAAGAGCATGGAGTCGGATTCGAGGCTTTCTCCCATCATCACAAAGAGGGAGAGGGCTGCGGACCTGATCGTCGATGCCCGCGACAGCCTTTCCGAGAAGGAGTACGACGGTGCCATCTCGAAGGGAAATGAAGCGATCACAAAAGGGCAGGAAGCGCTGACCGACGCGGAAGCCCTTAAGAAGCAGGTGGATTCCAATCCGCTCTCCTCGATAGGGAATGTATTTGGAGGAGTCGGCGGGGCACTCCCGGGCGGGATCCTCATGATCGTCGCAGTCGTGGTGATCGTCGTGGTGGCCGTGATCGGGGTCATCCTGTTCCGCCGTCGCAGGCACTGGGACGAACTGGGTTGATCTCTCCCTAAAAAATTTCGCTTTTTTCCAGGAATTCATAGTGAATGAAAGGACCCGGCACACGGGTTCATTTGAAATTATGCAAAAGAGGTTGCAGGACCAGAATTTCCCGTACCGCTTGCCCGGGTATCAGTATATGGGGCACCTCCACCCCTTCCACACGATGATCCCCTCCGAGCGATCACCCCGAGGGGCTCTGCCCCCTCGACCACCGGGGCGACCGCCGGTCGCCTAAACGGGAGCGGTAAGATTCGCCTTCTCGTACAGTCCTGGTTTCGTGAAGACATCGATATTGATGCTCCCCATCCTCCCGTCGCGTTTCAGGTAGTATTCCGGGAGCCGTTTATCGTTGTCGTAGATGGAGAACCAGTACGCAAGTTTGTACGTCTGCTTGTCGTAACCGGGCAGGGAGGGATAACTCTCAAGGTCATGGGTGATCACCATGTCCCCATCCACCTCGTACACAGCGGATTCGTCGATCACCTGCCCATAGAATTGCACCTTTTTCTTCCAGAGGTCTCCCCTGTAGTACCAGGGAAGAGGCCAGTAGTCTTTGGACGCGATCACGATGGTATCCGAGGCGTCCATGAGTTTGATGACGGTCCGCATGTCCTCGGAGTTCTGGACCTGGACGATGGGTTCGTTGACATCGGCCGGCACGAACGCCACGTGCCAGGTCATCAGGATCAGGAATACGCAACCCGCAATGGCAAATACGGTCTTTCGCGGGGTCATCAGGTAGACCGCCACGAAGATCATCGGCAGGAGCTGGTGGATGATCAGCCAGGGGACTTTCTCCCCGATATACGCATATGCTGCGAGAGTGGCCCCCATCCAGACGATGCAGAAGAGGAAGAAGAGTTCACGCTTGTCCCATGCCACCGGCGTATATCCGGCACCCCACTCCGATACGCGGGAGGGTCCGGTCTCCGGGATAGACGGGGCTGGTGTCCGGATCTCCCGGATCTTCGACCTGATTCGGGCGACCCACCCGGGGACTGGATCGTGGCGCTCCAGGAACTGGAGAACACCAAAGGCTGCCAGGACGAGGAGGGGGACTTCGTAGAGGAGGAAGAGGAGGATATAGAAAAACCATGGCCCGCAGATGCGGCACTGCCCGTGCATCGCAGTCCAGTGAGTGTAGGCCTTAAAAAGTCCTGTCTCAAGGATCTCGAAGTGGACTCCAAAAGACGAGTAGAAGACGGCCATTATCCCTATCGCCAGGAGCAGACCGCAGACCAGGTCCCGTTTCCAGGTCGGGGGGAGGTGGATCTGCTTTTTCCAGAGCAGGATGAGTCCGAATACCACCAGGACGACCAGGAACAGCGGCATGTCCTCTTTCAACGTCATTCCGCCTGCAACACCGAGACCTGCAATCAGTGCATATCGCAGCCTTCCTTTCTCGAGATACGCCAGGAGTGCGACGAGGATCAGGAATGTGAAGAACAGCTGGAATATGTCATGCCGGAGGAACCGCGAGAAGTAGACGAGGTTTGGAGATATGGCAATGAACAGGGCAGCGATGAGCGTCTGCCGCCGGTCGAGGTAACCCAACCGGTGGAGGGCATAGACGAGGGGGACGATGGCCGCCCCGAAGAGGGCCGGGAGGATCCGTGCAACCAGGTCCGAATCGCCAAGAAGGGTGAACATCCCGGTCGTCAGGTAGTAAAGGAGTGGCCCGTGATACATCGGATCGTATACATACTTCCCTTCCTGGAGGAGTTCGTATGCGAACCAGGCGTGAATCGCCTCGTCGTGGTGGAAGAGTTTCAGATCCAGGGCAAAAAAACGCAGGAAAAAGGCAAGAATTACGATAAGAAGGAAGATAGTCTCAAAAGATAGCAGGGGACGGATTCTCTGAACAATCCGTGCGGTCACGGCCGCTCCCTCAGCTCTCGAGCACAATCTCGATTCCGATATCCTTCGGAACCTGGGTGCGCATCAGCTGGCGCAGTGCCCGTTCGTCGGCGTCGATATCGATCAGCCTTTTATGCACACGCATCTGCCACCGGTCCCATGTGGCGGTTCCTTCCCCATCGGGGCTTTTTCGGATTGGTATGACCAGGCGCTTCGTAGGCAGCGGAATCGGTCCAGCCAGATTCACACCCGTGCGCTCCGCGATCTCGCGGATCCGATCACAGACCATCTCTACTTTCTTGAAATCTGTTCCTGTAAGGCGTATTCTGGCTTTTTGCATGATATTCACCAAAAAATGGGGGAGATCTAACGCATCTGCTTCGGGGTAATCCCGACGCACATGCCTGCAGCAATGGTCGAACCCATATCCCGGATAGCGAACCTGCCAAGCTGCGGAAGTTCTTTCACATTCTCGATCACCATCGGCTTGGTGGGTTTGACCTGCACGATGGCTGCGTCTCCGGCCTTGATGAAAGTGGGGTTCTCCTCTTTGGTCTGGCCGGTCCTGGGGTCGAGTTTCTTCTTGAGCTCGATGAAGGTGCACGCAGTCTGGGTGGTGTNNGGTGCTGGAGCACGACGATCTGGGCGGTGAACTCGTCTGCCACGGTGGGTGGGGCATCGGAAGGTCCGCACACGTCGCCGCGGCGCAGGTCGCCCTTGGCGATGCCACGAACGTTGAAGCCCACGTTGTCCCCGGGAAGGGCCTGGGGAATCTCCTCGTGGTGCATCTCGATGGNNGAGACTTTCATTCCCTTCTTCATGACGCCAGTCTCTACACGGCCTACGGGAACTGTCCCGATCCCGCTGATGCTGTACACGTCCTGGATGGGCAGGCGAAGGGGCTTGTCGACCGGTTTCTCGGGTTCCTTGAGGGTGTCAAGGGCCTCGAGAAGGGTCGGCCCGGTGTACCAGGGGGTGTCCGGAGATTTCTTTGAGATGTTCGAGCCTGCAAGGGCGCTCGTCGGGATGAAGAGGATCTCCGCCGGTTTGTACCCGACCATCTGGAGGAGTGCGCCGAGTTCTTTCTTGACTTCTTCGAACCGTTTCTGGTCGTACTTGGCAGCATCCATCTTGTTGATCAGGATAATCAGCTGGTTGATGCCGAGCGTTCTCGAGAGGAAGACGTGCTCCTTTGTCTGCTCCATCACACCATCAGGGGCAGCGACGACGAGGATAGCGGCATCGGCCTGGGATGCGCCGGTGATCATGTTCTTGACGAAGT
>DAEV01000041.1:12289-23071 GCA_002509495.1 Methanolinea sp. UBA473
TCTTTTAAGTTGTCCATGACCCAGGCGAACTCGAAAGTCGCTTTTCCTTTCGATTCGGCCTCTTTCCGGTAGCCTTCGATGATGTGCGCAGGTACGGCGCCGGTTTCGAACATGAGCCTTCCGACCATGGTCGACTTCCCGTGGTCAATGTGTCCGATGACCGCAAGGTTCAGATGGGGCTTTTCAGATGCCATATCAATCCTCCAATAAAGATGAGACTGTCAGAGTACAGCCCATTTATGCGAGTATTACTTATTGGAAAGGGATCCATATTAATCATTTCGTTTGACGGCATTTAGGCCCGTTTTCCCGGGAAAAAGAAGGTAAAACCGACAATATCATATCGCTGGGATTATAAACAACCTCCCTGAACCATGAAAACTCTTCCTATCCACCGGGACAAGTCCGGGAACCGCGCCACCGTGGACTGTGCGGACGGAGTCGTTTCCGTCTATAGCAAATGCGCCTTTTGCGGTCATTGCAAGGGAGTCAGGGTCGGCCCACGTTTGTACCCTTCTCCGCAGGAACAGGCGTATCGCGATGTACGGCGCGGTGCATCACCGGATGAAACCCTGATGAATGCGGCCATGCAGTTCAACCAGCTCGTCCGCGACGGGTCCGACATCGAATGCGACGACGATGCGAACACGGGATTTTCGCCACGTTACCGGCTCTGATCTTCCCCTGGCAGTTCAGGTTCTTCCACGGGAATCTGACTCCGGATCTCCTCGCGGAATTTTTCGAACTGGATGTCGTCCAACTGCTCCGAGAGGAGCCTCCCGCTCCATGCCCTGCGGTATACCCACTGGACGACCTTCTCGACCACGAGCGCTGCCAGGTTCGGATCCCTCACGGTGATCAGCTCTCTGCCTATGGCCGGATGGCGTCCCCGCCTCCCGCCCACCACGATGAGGAAGTGCGGACCCGTAGATTTCAGGAGATGGAACGGGCAGGAGCGGACGCAGGTACCACACTGGACGCATTTCGAGGGATCCAGTACTGAAACGCCGCCCTTGATGGCGATCGCTCCTTCTTTACAGTACTGCATGCAGGTCCCGCAGCCGGTGCAAAGCCCGGGGATACGGATGGGTTCCGTACGTCCGATCACCCCAATCTCGTTGAGCATGGGGCTCGTGCATGCATTGGGGCACCCGGAGATGGCGATCCGGACCTTGACGGGCATCTCCCTGCCAAACAGCCTTCTGTCGATCTCGCGGGCCAGGCTGATGGAATCGACGTTGGCAAAGACACATCGCTCGTTTCCCGGGCAGGAGATGATGTTCACCACTTCGTCTCTCTCGGACCCGATGGGGGTGTCGTTCTCGGCCATTTCCCTGGCAATCTCTGCCAGGTTCTCCGGGTTCATCCGGGGAAGTTCCACCGTCTGCCGGGTGGTGAGGTGAACGTAGGGGGATCCGTATTTCTCGGCGATCCCGGCGATCCCGCGGAGCTGTGCGGGCGTGACCACTCCGGCGGGAACCCTCGTGCGGATCGTGCAATAGTCCGACTCCCGCTCCGTGATGACCCCTCCCCGCATGTGGATTTCCGTGTCCCTGCGCATAATGGTGTACTTGCGGGCGGCGGGAAAAAAGGTGTGTTCCTGTCACCCGAGTGCGAGGACCACCATGACGCAGGCCCTGGTGATCTCGTTTCCTGCCCCGACCACATCACCGTTCACTCCTCCGAAGAGCCGTTCGGACAGGGTGAGCAGGACGAGGGGGCAGAGGACCATCGCGGCGGCCGCGAGCCCCAGGGCAAGGGGCCGGAAGGGGAGCAGGGCGAGGGGAATGCAGAGAACGGCTGCCAGGACAGGGAAGTAGGGCCGGGACCGGGACTGGATGGTGGCGTGGATCCCTTCCCGGAATGGCAGTCCATGGGTGGAGAGGAACGCCATGGAGAACTTGGCTCCCACCTCTCCCGCGATGAGGGAACAGGCAAGGCAGGGGGATGAGGATAACGCCGCGAACGAGATGAGGGTCACGGAGACCCCCATTGCCATCCCCCCGGTCCCGATCTGGCGGTCCGTCAGGGCCCGGATCCTTGCGTCCCTGTCCCCGTGGGCCATCAGGCCGTCCCCGAAGTCCAGCAGGCCGTCGAGGTGGTTGCAGCCGGTGAGAAGGAACAGGAGGGCGATGCCGATTGCCGCGGCAACGAGGGGCTCACCGATGAAATATACTGCGAGTGCGGAGATCCCCCCGACGACGTACCCTGCGATCGGATAGAGATAGGACCGGCGGGCGAAGCATGAGAAGTCCTGCATCCGTCCCAGGGGTAGGACGGTGGTAAACTGGAGCAGGGCGATGAGCGGTTTCAGCAGCATTCGCTATAGAACCGGGAGGTGCAGCCAGCGATCAGCCCGGCCACCGCATCATCCAGAAACGGCCCGAGAGTCTTTAATATTCCCGGCTTCTTCTGGTCGTACCGGGTGAACTCGAACCTTGCATAGGTTCCACCGATACACTCGGCGATCGCCATGCCGATGATTTCGTCGGAGAGGAGGAAGACGGGATCATCCGCAATCTCGGAATCCTTCCGATTACAGTAAAGCTCATCCTCCAGGAGGATTGCGCCCAGAAGAAGGGACGCAACATTCGGGTCGTTTAAGTACTTGACAATCTTCTGGCGGATGGATTCCGCAGCCTCCGCTGCAGGAATTCCATGGGGAACGTACAGCTCCATGGCCGACTGGACGACAGCATCGAGCCCGATCCCCTTCTCATGCAGTCTCTCCTCGATCTCGAACATTTCTTTGATCTCTCTCCCCAACCATCTCGTTCCGAAGGTTAAGAGATTACCTGTGGGATTGCCGGACCGATTCAGGGACCCCCTTTGGGGAGCTGGTTTGATGATCAGGGAAACCCGACGCATATGGTGAGTGTCCCGATGGCGTATCTCTCTTCCAATCCCGGTATCTCCGCGAGCAGTCCCCTGTTCTGCAGTATCCTGGCCAATACCCTTCTCTCCACGGTCCCCGGCATATCGGGAGCCGGACCAAGTGCCGAAAAAACACTCTTAACCCCGGTCCTGGATGCAGAACTGGTCACGTACGGGAAGATTACCAGCATGCCGATGCGCCCGAACACCCCCACGGGGTGCCCGACTCCCGCCTCCATCACGCGGGCGATTATGGACCTCTGCGGATTGTCTCCCCTCTTCCTCAATGCAGGCCTCGTCCACTCCCCCACCGTCCCCTGCCTCGATGTGTACGGACAGCCCGGGAGGGACCCCCGGATCGAAGACGCAGTCCCTGATGCGGAAGCCCTGTACCGGAAAGGGCGACTTGTCGGGAGATTCCTCGACGGGATCTGCGACCTCCTCGTCCTGGGGGAATGCGTCCCGGGAGGGACCACGACCGCCCTCTGCGTCCTGCGTGCCATGGGATACCCGGCACAGGTGAGCTCGAGTTTTGCAGACAACCCTGTGATGAGGAAAGAAATGATCTGGCAGGAAGTCGAACAAAGGCTCGGAAAAGGCAGTTCGTCGGATCCCCTTACGGTCCTCCGACGCACAGGGGATCCCATGATGCCTCTTGCGGCAGGGATTGCAGGGACCTTCTCCCATCCGCTGGTGCTTGCGGGGGGCACCCAGATGCTTGCCGTTGCAGCGGTATGCAAGACCCTGGGGCTCCCTGTCCCCCGGATTGTGACTACCTGTTATGTCCGGGACGACTCCAGCGCGAACTTCGCAGAGGTGGCCTCACAGATCGGTGTCCCGGTAACCTACGTGGACCCGGAGTTCGGGGAGATCGGCCACTCCGGCCTTGCCCGGTACTGCATCGGCGAGGTGAAGGAGGGGATGGGAGCCGGGGGTGCCATGTTCCTCGCATACCTCCTCGGGCATTCCCCGGATGCGATCCGGGCTCATATCTTCGAGACGGTGCGGGCGTACGAGTGAGGGGGCCTTCCCGGGAAAGAGGGCTTAAGAGAGAGTACCGCTAACCTGAGAGGAGAATCATGCTCCCCATCTTCGTGGTCAACAACTTCGGGCAGTTCAACCACCTCATACTCCGGATGTTCCGGGACCTGGAGATCGATGCGCGGATGATCCCGAACAGTCTTTCCCCGGAAGCGGTTGCAGAAGGCTGCCGCGGATTGGTACTGGGGGGAGGCCCCGAGATCACCCGATCGGGCAATGCCCCCGGGTACCTTCATCTTGGGCTTCCGGTCCTCGGGATCTGCCTGGGCCTTCACATCATTGCGACGGAGTTCGGGGGGAGTGTGCAACCGGGGAGGTCCGGCGGGTACGGCCCTGTGGAAGTGGAGGTGCAGGATCATGACGCGATCCTTGCCGGCTATCCGGACCGAATCCGGGTCTGGGCGTCCCATGCGGACGAAGTTGCCCGGGTCCCTCCCGGATTCCGGGTCCTGGCCAGTTCGTCTATCTGCACCCACGAAGCCATTGCACACCCGGACCACCGGATCTTCGGCCTGCAGTGGCACCCCGAAGTGAGCCACACGGCCGACGGCCGGCGTGTCTATGAGAACTTCAATACAATCACCCTGGAGGACGGCCGGTGACAATGCCTGGAACGATTCCCCTGGAGGAAGAAAGTCTGGCCGGACGGTTGCAGGAGATCGGATTCCGTTGCAGGAGGTGCGGAGAGTGCTGCAGGGGAAGCGGGGAGAATCTCGTGATGGTCATGCCTCCCGAGATCCGGAGGTTGCGGGCCGCAACGGGACGCCCATCCGGGGATCTCGTGGAGCCCTATCCCGAACGTGTCGCTCTGGCCTGCGGCGCATCCCTCACCTTCGGCTGGGCGCTTCGCCGTGGATGCGACGGGAACTGCCGCTTCCACGCGGGGGACCGGTGCGAGGTGTACCCTGCAAGGCCCTGGATCTGCCGGACCTACCCGTTCCTGCTGGACGGGGAGGAACTGCGCGTCTCCTCCTGCGCCGGGCTGGGATTGCCCCTCGGGCGGGAGGAGGCGCTTGACATGGCCAGGGATCTTCTCCTGAGAAGAGAAGAGGAGCGGGACGAGGTCGAGCGGGTCCGTTCGGTCCTTTCGAGGGTCGGGATCCCGGCGGGCGGGAGCCTGCTGGTGGACAGCGAGGGGGTGCACCCCCTCTGACAGCCGAGGTCCGGATCATAGGCACCGCTCACGTCTCGGCGAAGAGCGTGGAGGAGGTCAGGGAGGCCATCGGGGAATGGAACCCCGACGTGGTCGCGGTCGAACTGGACCAGGCCCGTTACGCAGGACTGAAGAAGCAGGCCGCGGATCCCTCCGTCACCCAGGTGCTGGAGGCCAGGAATTTTACCCAGCTCCTCGTCCAGTGGATCCTCTCTTACCTCCAGAGAAGGATTGGAATGGACCTCGGCGTGGAGCCCGGGGCCGAGATGAAGGCGGCCATCGAGGAGGCCGAGCAGAGAGGGCTCGGCATAGGGCTCATCGACCGGGACATCAGGATCACCCTCCGCAGGTTCTGGAAGTCCCTCTCACTCTTTGAGAAAGGGAAGATGGTCTATGCCCTTGCGGTCTCCATCACCAGCATCGATGACGAGGAGATCGATGTGGAGGAGTTAAAAAAGCAGGACATGATCAACCTGGCCATGGAAGAATTCCGGAAATTCTCCCCGAACGGTGCCCGGGCTCTCATCGATGAACGCGATGCCTTCCTGGCCCACCAGATCCTCCGGTTGTCGGAGCGTTACTCCCGTGTCCTCGTCGTGATCGGTGCAGGGCACGTCCAGGGAGTACAGCGGTACCTCGACGCTCCGCAGGATCTCCCCCCCCTCGAGCCCCTGAGCGCCGACAAGAAATCTCTTCCCTGGGGGACGATCTTCGGGGTGGCGGTCACCGGTCTCTTCGTTCTCCTCCTCCTTGCCATCGTGTTTTCGGGAGTGGGACTCGAGGTGCTCGCCTGGGCCCTCGTGTACTGGGTGCTCATCCACGGGGTGCTCACCGCGGCCTTCACGCTCGCGGCCCGCGGTCACCCCCTGTCGGCCCTCACCGGGTTTGCGGTCTCCTGGTTTACCGCGTTGAACCCCCTCATCGCCGCAGGCTGGTTCTCGGCGATCGTCGAGGCAAAGATCCGGAAACCCTCCCCCTCCGACTTCCGGAAGATCTTCGAGGCGGAGAGTTTCTCCGGGATGATGGAGGTCCCGCTCTTCCGGGTGGTGCTGGTGGCGGCTCTCGCCAACGTCGGAAGCACGATCGGGACGGTCGTCTACTTCCTGTTCATCTTTCCCATCCTTGGGATCGACCCCGGGGCCCTCATATCGGTGGGGCTGGGGAACATGTGGCAGGCGTTCACAGGGCTCTTTTCCTGACAGGCTTTCTCCCCTTTTTACCAACAGGAAAGGATTTATCTCTCTCTCCCGCATCTCCTCATCATGGAGAAAAAGCCTGTTCTCTGCTGCCTTCTCTCTCTCGCGGTACTCTGCCTTGGGATGATGCTCCCGGTCTCTGCAGACCTCGCCACAATCCGGCAGGGCGAAACCGTGTTTATCGGGGAAGAGGGTCTCGACATCACCGCCACCGGCGCCGGTGTCAACTCCCAGCTGGTCTGGTTCGGCCCGAAGGGCACGATCACCAGTGTGCCTGCGGCCACGTTCACGGTCGGCGATCCGACCGGTTTTTACGCCTCGGCTGCCGATTTTTCGGGAAAGACGGGTCCATGGTTCCTGGAGCCGTCCCGGAGCCTTGCCTTCTATGTCCAGGATCCCTTGCTCGACCTTAAAGTGGTGGACGTGAGTTCCGGCTTCACCATCTCCCCGACGGTGACCTGGATCCCCACGGGGGACGTGGTGGGATTCCGGATCGAGACCAACCTCGCGGAGATGTCCAGGCGGCAGGGTGTTTCCGGCGCCCCGATCACCATCCGGCTTTCCGGTCCGGGAGGGGTGATGTACTCCTCCGTGGGAAGCTATTCCCTCCAGGAGATCAGCGTCGGCCAGTCTCCCTTCGAGACGGGAGGGGTCTGGATCACGGGGAGCAGCGAGTACGCCCGGGGAGACTATACTGCCTGGGCAGAGTGCAACGCCAACCGGATGATGGACAACTATGGGATGGTCGGAAAGACAAAAAGCACCCCGGTGAAGTTCCTGATGCAGAGCGTCAACCCGCTCATCACGAAGGCACCCACCACGGCTGCCACCATGCCTCCGATGACCGGCCCGATCACCGCGGTCGCTACGACTGCGGCCACCCCCTCCGTGCCGCCCACGACCCCCGTTACCCAACCGGCGACGGTCCCTGCCACCNNCCACCACCGCAGCCGCGACGACACCCCCGCCCACCGTGAGCCCGGGGTTCGGGATCCTGCTCTGTTTCTCTGCCGCTGCCGTTACGCTCCTTCTGGCGGGTTCCAGGCGGAGATGACCTCCGGGAACTTCCCTTGCACAGGGGAGGGCACAAAACCTTTTTTCCCTGACGCACAAATGGAGTCTCTATGAACGTCGGGACCACCATCATCAAGTGCAGGCACAGCGTGCGCAAGTTCAAACCTGCCCCGGTTGAGGAGAACGTGATCCGGGACGCTCTGGAGTGTGCCAGATCCGCTCCCACGGCGATGAACCTCCAGCCGTGGCTCTTTGGGCTGGTGAAGGACAGAGCCCTCCTTTCCAGAATTGCGGACCTTACCGATCACGGCAAATTCATCTCTGACGCGGCCGTCTGCTTTGCAATATTCGGGGAAAAGCGGGCCAAGTATTACCTGGAGGACTGCTGCGCAGCAACCGAGAACCTGATCCTTGCACTCCAGTCGTATGGTGTGGGAAGCTGCTGGGTTGCGGGAGAGAAGAAAGGGTATGCGGAAGAGGTGCGGAACCTGCTCGGGGTTCCCGCGACGTACACTCTGGTATCCCTGGTCCCTGCGGGGTATCCTGCGGATATCTCCCTCCAGAAGAAGAAGGATACGGACGAGATCACCTTCACCGATACCTACAAGGCCGGCTGAACACCTCCCGGGAACGAGGTTCTTCCTAAACCGATCTTTTTCCCTGTCGTCTGCAATCGGCCGCACCGATTGGGAGGATTGTAACCATGACGGATAAGACTGCACCGGCACAGATATGCCGCGATCTCGAGCCTGGCGAATGTCGCCGCTTCCTCGAAGCGGAAGGCCGCGACGATTGCGCTGTCCTGGATGTCCGGACTCCTGAGGAATACCGGGGAGGGCACCTCCAGGGGGCTTCGAACCTCGATTTCTTCCGGCCGGATTTCCCAGGGTCCCTCGCGGGACTCGACAGGAAGAAGAAATACGTGGTCTACTGCAGGAAGGGGACCCGCGGGGCAAGGACCATGGAACTCATGCGGCAGCAGGGATTCTCCCACGTGACCAACATCCGCGGCGGGTATGACCGGTGGGTGTCGGAAGGCCACCCGGTCGAATGAGCGAAGGAGGATTCTCTCCCATCGCCGTTCCGATCCTGTCGGGATAGGGGAAAGGATGAGTGGGGGGGTTCCGGGATTTTCCTGTTTTTTTAGGGATCCTGGAGGATACAGGATCTACGTTTTCCCTGCACAAACCGGCCCACGCAAACGATAGGAGGCTATCACAATCGAACGTACCAGGAACTTTCCGGTTCTTGTTCAGCCGTAAGACCGATCACTGCCCCTGAATCCACGATTGCTCAAATCCCCACAGGATACCCGCCCTGCCATATCGCATTATTCGGTTTATACCCGTGACGTCCCCAGGGTTTGTTTTTTTTAAAAAACCGGCTAAATACTCTGCATCCAGCATTATACAGAGTTTAAACGGTAATTTCCAAAAGCAAACTCTCGTTCGCTGCATGGAATCCTGCACTGATGAGGGGCGGAGACTGGGGAGAGGGAATCCTTTAAAGAATGGGATACCACCTCAGTGGCATGAAACGACCGATCCTCCAGGTGGCCCTGGACCTCCTGGACCTTCCGAGGGCGGTGGAGATCGCCCGGGAAGCGGTGGCCGGGGGGGCGGACTGGATCGAGGCCGGCACTCCCCTGATCAAGAGCGAGGGGATGGAGTCTGTTCGCCGGCTTCATGCGCTATTCCCGGATCACGAGATCGTGGCAGATATGAAGGTGGCCGACACGGGGACCCTGGAAGTGGAGATGGCGGCGAAGGCAGGGGCGTCGGTGGTCTGCATCCTCGGCGACGCAGACGATGCCGTCGTCGCCGAGGCGGTCCGGGCCTCGGCGCTTTACGGTGTCAGGATCATGGCGGACCTGATCAACGTGCAGGATCCCGTGGCAAGGGCAGGAGAACTTGAGGATCTTGGGGTGCACATCCTCAACGCCCACGTGGGAATCGACCAGCAGATGCTGGGGAAGAGCTCGCTCGAACTGCTCGGATCCCTCAGGGGTGCGGTTGCTATTCCCCTGGCGGTGGCGGGAGGCCTCGATGCCGCCACGGCCCCCCAGGCGGTCCGGGAAGGGGCCGATATCGTCATCGTGGGGGGGACCATCACACGTTCCGCGAACGTTACCGCCTCTGCAAAGGCGGTCCGGGATGCCATCGACCGGCCAGGGGAGGCTTATGTTGCCGTTCGCACACCAGAGGAGACGATGAGAGAGACGCTCTCCCTGGTCTCGACCCCGAACATCTCGGATGCCATGCACCGGAAGGGGGCGATGGCGGGGATGGTCTCGCTCTGCGGGGACGTGAAGATGGCAGGGAAGGCAGTCACCGTCCGGTCCCTCGAAGGGGACTGGGCGAAACCCGTTGAGGCGATCGACATGGCGGAGCCCGGGGACGTGCTGGTGATCTACAACGGGAGCGCGACCCACGTGGCCTGCTGGGGGGAGCTTGCCACGATGAGCGCCCTGGAGCGTGGCCTCTCGGGGGTCGTGATCGATGGGTCGGCCCGGGACGCGGACGACATCAGGAAACTCAGGTTCCCTGTGTTTTCACGGGGGGTGGTGCCGAATGCCGGAGAGCCCAAGGGATACGGGGAGATCAACGTGGAGATCCTCTGCGGGGGGCAGCCTGTACGCCCCGGCGACTGGGTGGTCGGCGATGAGAGCGGCGTCGTGGTAATCCCAAGGGAACGGGCGCTGGAAATCTCCCGTCGTGCGCTGGATGTGCGGAAGACGGAGGAGAGAATCCGCGAGGAGATCCGGCGCGGAAGTACGCTGTCCCGGGTATCAGACCTGATCAAGTGGGAGAAGAAATAGGATTTTAGTGGAAGAGGGAACTCTCCAGCAGGGTTCCCCCGCTCTTCTGAAGCAGAGTGACTGCGGCTTCCGCATTATCCACCCGCAGGATGAGCACTGCTGCATCCTTCCCCGAGTATGCATAGGAATATTCGATATTGATATTCGCGTTGCCGAGGATGCTGGCGATCTCGTAGAGGCCGCCGGGAACGTCCCGCATCCTGACTGCGATTACGTCGGTGAAGGCGACGTTGAATCCGAGGCGGGTCAGTTTCTCGTGCGCTTTCTCCGGGTGATCCACGAGAGCTCTCACCACCCCGAAGCCATTGGCCTCGGCGATGGAGAACGCGAGAATGTTGATCTTCTCTTCCTGCAGTGCACGGGCAATGGCCGCCAGCCTGCCCGGCCGGTTCTCAGAAAATACGGATATCTGCTTGATCAGAAACTTCTTTGCTTCCATCAGATCTTCCTCCTGTCAATCACCCGCTTGGCCTTCCCTTCGAACCTAGGCAGGGATTCGGGTTCTACGAGTTCGACACCGACGGCGACGTTGAGCGAGTTCCGCAGCCTGTGTTCCACGTTCCTCTGGATGCTCATCAGGTCGGTGATCTTATCCGAGAAGGCCTCCTTTCTGACTTCCACCCGGACCAGCATGTCGTCAAGGGAACCTTTCCGGTCCACTACGATCTGGAAGTGCTGGCCCACTT
>DAEV01000086.1 GCA_002509495.1 Methanolinea sp. UBA473
AGATGGAATTGAACTTCTATATAAAATCACTGGAATTGGGTGGATGTATGCAGCCCAATCAGTCGATACGGGATACTTTAAAGAGCGAATAGACCGGCACTCCGTCCACGTCCCGGATCCCGCGCTTGTCGAAGATGACCCAGATGGCAAGCGGGGTCGCCCCGTGCTTCCGCAGGAGCTTGACCACCTCGTGCATCGTGTTGCCGGACGTGATCACGTCGTCCACAATGACGCAGCGCTCCCCCGCGATGTTTGCGAAGTTCCCGCTCATGGAACCGACGGGAGTCTGCTGGGTGCTGTGCTTGGCCGGGTGGTAGATGGCCAGGCGGAGGTCCTCCTCCACCGCGATCAGGGTGGCCAGCGGGATCCCCGAGATCGCGATCCCCACGACGACCGAAGGGAACCGGTCGTCCTCCTTGCCTTCCTCGTTCAACGCAGTGTAGTAGCGTTTCAGCATCATCATGGCCATTTCGTCGAGGAGAGGGCCCTGCCCGCTCACGGCAGTCCAGTCGATGTGGACGTCCTTGGGGATCGCCGCCCCTTTCTGCTGGGTGAGGAGCCAGGTGACGGTCTCCATCGAGAGGGAGAGCTCATCGGCGATCTGCCCGGGGCTGTGTCCCTCGGAAAGGAGCATCCTCGCCTTCTGGATCAGCTCGTCGAGCGATGACATGGTGAAAAAAGTATGCATGAACCTACTTAATGGTTCTTTTTACCGCCGCCCCGCAGACCGGGCAGTCCCCCGGCTCCTCCGAGTATTTTCCGCACCCCGTGCACCGGTACCGCCACTGGCGGGGCCTTGCACGCCTCTGCTGGAGGGTCCGGACCCGGAGCCCGAGACGCTGGGCTACGTTCTGGACCGCAAAATCGTCGGTTGCGACGGCCGCGGACACCTCCAGGGCGAGGGACAGGAGATCGCGGTCCGTCCCGGAGAGGACCCCTGAATCCCCGCTCCCGGCAGCCGCCTTCTCCACCTCTGCCTGCCGTTCCCTGCCCGGCTCCTGCACCAGGAGGCCCCGTGCAAGCAGCGCCTCGAACCTGCACTTCGAGGAGAGATCCGCCAGTTCGGCCACCACCGAAGGGGTCGTGTAGAGCTCGCCTTCGAGCGGGAGATCCAGGAAGAATGCGGTCGCGTCAAGCACAAGCCGCATGGAACCGGACCTCCGTTCCCTCTGTCACGTCCACCGGGTACCCGAACTGTCCCAGGAGCCAGCACATGGTGCGGGAGTGGAGGGTATACGCCGAAGTGGAATACTCCCCCCCGTACCGGGCGATATAGATCAACAGCTGGTCGGCAAGGTGCCGGTCCACCGTCCCCGCAGATCCGAGCTCCCCGATCAGTGCCCCGGCAGCAGCCTCCCCGACCTTCTCTGCGGGAAATCCCCTCCGTCCGAGTGCGGAACCCCCCTTGCACCCCAGGAAGGCGGTGCAGGAGCTGCCAGTCCCGGGACCCTCCCGCGAGTCCAGGGTGACAGGGATCTTCTGTCCCGTCTCCTTCCCGATCCTCCGCGAGGCAGAGTTCGCCTGCCGTTCGGCGACGTGGCCGGGAAGCCCGGAACTGCAGGACCAGATCCCGGAGGAATCCGTGTCCGGGACGATCGGAGTAAGCCGGGACGGCCGTACCTCCACTTCCACAAGTCCTCCTTCCGAAGGGTAATACCCCCTCCTCTTGACCTCCGCCTCGACCATGGCCCCGTGCGAGGAGAGGACCGGAAGGAGGACGTGGAGGAAATACTCGATCGTGGGAGCCCCGGGGACCTCGGTACCCCCGGTGACCGAGAGGGATCCCCCGGTCGCGAGCACGACCGGGAGCCATGCCTGGAGGACGAGGGGGATGCTCCCCGCAGTCCCGATCGCGAGTTCCAGGTCTGCCTCACGGACCGTCCCGGGGAAGAACTCGATCCATGTGCTGTCGGGACTGCATCCCTCCGCCCGGCCCCCGCATGCCCCGGCCACCGCCCGGATCGCGGCACAGTGCTGGGGGCGGAGGCCGAGACGTTCCCGGCCGGCCCGGATCCGCTCCATCCGGAACGGGGTGCCGGATAGTGCGGAGAGGGCTGCGGCGGACCGCACCATCTGGCCTCCGCCTTCGAGCACCGACCCGTCGATCAGGAGCATCCGGAGATCCCGTCGGCGATGGCCTTCCCGGCAGAGTACCGGCTGCAGGCCCGCTCGAGGGTATCGCTGCAGACCACGCCGGAGATCCCGGTGGCGAGGAGCCGGAGGTAGGCCCCCTCTGCAAGCACCCCGTGGACGCACGCGGCCGTTACGCTCCGTGCCCCCTGCCCGTACAGCATCCCTGCCGCAGAGATGAGCGTCCCTCCCGTGGAGATGATATCGTCCACGATCACCACGTCGCGGCCCCTGGCCGAGAGGCTCTTGGGCTCCATTCTTACCTCGTCCCCGGAGATCCGGGTCTTGTCGAGGTGATCGGAGTCCCAGCCCCCGGTCCGGGCGACATCCCCGGCGAACTTCGCCGCCCCGTCGTCGGGTGCGAGGATGAGGGGATCTCTGAGGGGGCAGGAGGAGAGGTAGCGCCCGATGTCTCCTGCAAGGGAGAGGTTGGTTGCAGGCACCTGGAAAAAGGGGAGGACGCGTGGATCGTGGATGTTCACGGTAAATACCCGCGATGCCCCGCGGGCAAGGGCGGCCGCAACCGCCCGGGCGGAGAGTGGTTCCCCTTCGTGGAACTGCTTGTCCTGGCGGGCGTACGCCATGTAGGGGATGACCAGGGTGATCTTCGATCCAGCGCAGGCGTCCATGAGAAGGAGGAGCTGCACCATCGCGTCGCTGTCCGGGACGCTGCCCACCACGACCATCTCGGGATCCTGTGCTCCGACCCGGAGGTACTGCTCGCCATCCGGGAACCGTGAGAACCGGACCCCGCCCACCGGGCAACCGAGTGCACCGGCGACGTTTGCGGCCAGGATCTGGGAGTATTCAGTGCTTACGACCAACATTTTGCTACCCCATGCTGAAAGTACTTAAACGAGCAGGCCTACATTAGTATTACTACCTGAGCGTGAGAAGAGGTAATCCAAGAGAATGGAACACGAAGAAAACGGTTCAGACACGCACGAGGAGGAGATCACGCTCGAGACTGCACCCGAGAGCTCCTCCCAGGTGGAAGTCCCTCCCAGGCTGATCGACCAGGTGATCGGCCAGGAGAATGCCGTGGAAGTCATCAGGAAAGCCGCCACACAGAGGCGTCACGTGATGATGATCGGCTCCCCGGGAACCGGCAAGTCCATGCTGGCCAAGGCCATGGCCGAACTCCTCCCGAAGGAGGAGATGCAGGATATCCTCGTGTATCCCAACTCCGACGATTCGAACAACCCGGTCGTCCGGACGGTTCCGGCCGGGAAAGGCAAACAGATCGTGGGAGCCCACAAGGCCGAAGCCCGGAAGAAGACCCAGTTCCGGAACACTCTCCTCATGATCCTCCTCATCGGGATCATCGGCTATGCCTTTCTTACCTACCAGTGGCTGATGGGAGTCATCGCCGTAGCCTTCGTCTTCATGGCGTTCCGGTACGGAACTCCCCGCGAAGAATCGATGGTCCCGAAACTCCTTGTCTCCAACGACACCACCACCGTTGCTCCCTTCATCGACGCTACGGGATCCCATGCGGGAGCCCTGCTCGGGGACGTCCGCCACGACCCCTTCCAGTCGGGAGGGCTCGAAACCCCGAGCCATGATCGGGTCGAGGCAGGTGCCATCCACCGGGCGCACAACGGGGTCCTCTTCATCGACGAGATCAACACGCTCACCCCGCACTCCCAGCAGAACCTGCTCACGGCTCTCCAGGAGGGTGAGTTCCCCATCACGGGCCAGAGCGAGCGTTCCAGCGGTGCCATGGTCCGGACCGAGCCGGTCCCCTGCCGGTTCATCATGGTGGCTGCAGGAAACCTGGACGCGATCCAGGGGATGCACCCGGCCCTCCGCTCCCGTATCCGGGGATACGGATACGAAGTCTACATGGGCGAGAGCATGCTCGACACCCCCGAGAACCGCGAGAAGTTCATCCGGTTCATCGCCCAGGAGGTCAAGAACGACGGCAAGATCCCCCACTTCGACCGGGGTGCGATGGAGGAGATCATCCGGGAGGCGAGGCGTCGGTCCAACAGGAAAGGCCACCTCACCTTAAAACTCCGCGACATGGGCGGGCTTATCCGGGTCGCCGGAGACCTCGCCCGGCAGGAGGGTGCCGAGGTCACGACTGCCGAACACGTGATCGCCGCCAAGAAGACCGCACGGTCCATCGAGGACCAGGTCTCGGACGAGTACATCCACCGGAGCCGCGAATACGAGCTTACCGTCGTGGAGGGCACCCGGGTCGGCCGGGTGAACGGACTCGCCGTCATGGGCAGCGACTCCGGCTCCGTCCTCCCCATCATGGCCGAGGTCACTCCCGCCCAGGGTGCGAGCGGGACCGTGATCGCCACGGGAATGCTCAAGGAGATCGCACAGGAGTCGATCAAGAACGTGAGCGCGATCCTGAAGAAGTTCACCGGCAAGGACATCAAGAACATGGACGTCCACATCCAGTTCATCGGCACCTACGGGGGAGTGGAGGGGGACTCCGCCTCCATCTCCGTTGCGACCGCGGTGATCAGCGCCATCGAGGCGATCCCGGTCCGGCAGGACATCGGCATGACCGGGTCCCTCTCGGTCCGGGGCGATGTCCTCCCGGTGGGCGGCGTCACCTACAAGATCGAGGCCGCCGTCAAGGCGGGGATCAAGACCGTGCTCATCCCCCGGGCAAATATCGACGATGTCCTGATTGAGGAGCGGTACCGGTCCCAGGTCGACATCATCCCGGTGGACTACATCGAGGACGTCCTCAAGATCGCCCTCGTCCCCGAGAACCGGGAAGGATTCCTGGCAAAGCTCCGCAAGATGGCCACCAAGCCTTCCGGCTCCCTCCTCGACGGGTCCGGGATCACCCCTTCCCCGGTCTGAGCGGCATGCCCGAGGCACGCTATTTTGACATACGGCACGTCACCGGGGAGGTCACCCACGTCGACCTCGACAATACCGTCGTGGAATCCGCAGGCACCTCGTTCTACGACCGGGCGGTCATCCGGGCTCTCGGCCCGGACGGCTGGGGGATCCTGACCGTCGACCATTTCCGGAGGCCGTCGGGCAAAAAGTTCGAAGAACTCATCGAAGAGGCACTCTCCCTCGCATCCCTCACCCGCCAGAAAGTGACCTTATCCGAAGTCACCGGAGGCGCTCTGCCGGTGCCGTCGATGACGGAAGACCCAAGGTCCGTCCCGATCGGGGAGAAGAAGGACCTGCTTGCCGGGATCGAGAAGGCGGCCAGGGTCCCCGGGATCGTCAGCACGAGGGCCGGATACATCGAGCGGTACGAGGACGTGAGGTTCGAGGATTCAAGCGGGAACGAGTACGCGTACGCCACCTGCAGATCCGGGTTCTCGGTCATGGCCGTAGCGGGGAGGAACGGCGACATGCAGATGGGATACGAGCGGGAGCACTCCCTCAGGGGCCTGAACCTCCGCCACCGGCAGGATCTGGGGAGAGAGGCCGGAGAGCGGGCTCTCTCCCTCCTCGATGCCCGGGCGGCGAAGGGAGGCACGATGCACGCAGTGCTGGACCCGGAGCTCGCCGGGGTCTTTGCCCACGAAGCGGTGGGCCACGCGGGCGAAGGGGATCTCGTCCTGGAGGGCGGATCGGTCCTTGCCGGGAAGATCGGTGAGGGAATCGGGAGCCCCCTGCTCACCATCGTGGACGACCCCTCGCTCCCGGAGTTCGGGTTCGAGCCGGTGGACGCCGAGGGGAGCCGGGTAGGCCGGACCGAGATCATCCGGAAAGGGGTCGTGAACGCGTACCTCCACTCCCGGGAGACCCTGGCCGCGATAGGGCACGGCAAGGCCGGGAACGCGAGGGCGATGCCCGGCGAGCCTCCCCTGGTCCGGATGAGCAACACCTACATCGAGAACGGGGACAGCAGCCTCGACGAGATCCTGGCCGAGTGCCGGTCGGGCATCCTCCTCAAGGGGAGCCGGGGCGGGCAGGTCGATCCCGGGAGGGGAGTGTTCCAGTTCAATGCAGAGTACGGGTACCTGATCGGGGATGGGGAACTCGGGTCCATGGTACGGGACGTCTCCCTCTCGGGGGAGATCCTCCAGACGCTCCATTCCATCACCCTCTGTGCGGGAGACAGGGCCATGCACCAGGGATACTGCGGAAAGGGCGGACAGAGCGTGCCGGTGAGCGACGGGGCTCCGCACATGCTCCTTAAGAATGCGGTGGTGGGCGGCAGTGGAACTGGTTGAGCGTATCCTGCAAGAGGGGGCGCGTCTTGCCGACGAGGTGGAGGTGTACCTCTCATCCGGATCCTCGATTGCCGCAAGGCTGCAGAGAAGGGAGATCCACTACGCGGCCGGCTCCCGCCATCAGGGCCTCTCCATCCGGGTCATCCATAAAGGATGCATCGGGGCATCCGGCACCCAGAACCCGGACCAGTGGAGGGAGTGCCTCGGGGCAGCGGTCGCAGGAGCAAAGCTCGCCACATCCCAGCCCTGGAACGGCCTGCCGGATCCGGCGGACCTGGACCAGGTTCCGCTCAATTTCGATCCCGATCTCCGGCCCGAACCGGAGAGTACCCGTGAGCTCCTTTTGGGAATGATCGAGGGAACTGCTGCCTACCCCGTCGAGATCACGTCCGGGAGTGCCGAGATCTCGGTATACTCCGAAATCCTCGCGAACAGCCACGGACTCAACTACACGAGCAGGGGGAGCAACGTCAGTGCTGCGATCGAGACCATCCGGGAGCAGTCCACGGGATACGAGTTCGACAACTCCTGGAAATCTGACCTCGATCCCCTCATGATCGGGGAAAAGGCTGCGGAGCTCGCCTCAACCTCCACCGGCGGGAAGGAGATCGCGACGGGAGAATACAACGTCGTCCTATCTCCGCTCGCGTTCTCCCAGCTCCTGGGGGCCGTCTTCATCCCGGCACTCTCCGGCCGGAACGTCCATGCAGGCCGTTCCCGGCTGGCAAACCTCCTCGGCCAGCAGGTGACCGATCCAGGACTTTCGATCCTGGACGACCCTTTCCACCAAAGGGGACTCTCGGCGACCCGGTGGGACGCGGAGGGGACTACCACGGACGTCCTTCCCTATGTTAAGGAGGGCGTGCTCCAGATGTTCGCGTACGACATCAAGAACGGATCCCGGTACGGAAAAAAGAGCACGGGGAGCGCCGTCCGGGCGGGTCCGGGGGGCGCTCCCTCGATCGGGACCCACAACATCCGGCTCGAAGGACCCAGGACCGACGTCCTCGAAGAGCGGGCGATCTTCATCCACGACGTCGTGGGAGCCCACACGGCAAACCCGCTTACCGGAGACTTCTCCGTCGAGCTCTCCAACGCCAGCGTGTTCGAGGGAGGCGTCCGGGAGTACCCGATCCGGAAGGCCATGCTCTCGGGGAACGTATTTTCCATGCTGGAAGAGATCGGGGGCCTTTCCCGGCAGGAACGGGTGATCGGGTCCTTCATCCTCCCGGACATAAGGTTAAAGAATCAGCGGATCATTGGTAATGAATAATGACCCTTGACTTTGCGGTCCTGATTGCCGGGATCCTCATCGTAATCGTCCTGTTCTTCTTCCTAAAAGACCTGGTCAAGATTGTCATCAACTCGATCCTGGGAATCCTGATCCTGTTCGGGGTGAACTATTTCCACCTGATGGAGCCCCTGGGCAGGCCCGACATCCCCATCAACATCATAACCGTCCTCCTCTGCATCCTGGGCGGAATCCCCGGGGCATTCCTGACGATCATCCTCCACCTGCTGGAGATCGGGGGATTCTGATATTGGTGGAAATATCCCACTTTCCTGCATTTTGAAATTCCGGTGAAGGAATTCCGATGAATCACGCGGATTTCTTCATGGGATCACAGGTATTGAGTTAAAAAATGTTTCAATTGAGGCTAAAAATGTTACAATCGACTTGGCCGATGCAGGGACGAACATCATTAAAGTCCTAATCATTTCTTTTCAGCACGTCACGGATCCGGTACATACCGGCGGACGTCAATCTGGGCTCCACTTAGCGAAATCTTTTCGGCCATCGCCATGATGTCGCGGGCGACTGACTCGTCCACGAAATCTTCGCCGCAATCATTGCAGATCTCTGCGGGCACCTCTTTCATCACAGGGTGAATCCTTCCCGCTCGAATGTGACGGTGGTGGTTCCGGGTCGCGTTTCTCCACCCTTTCATACTACGCACTTCATGGTTTCTCGTCGTATACTGATCTTCCCAGAGATCAGGATACGGTTCGTATGCGGTGATCACAATTATCGCTCCCTCCCTCTTTATCGTATGCTCAGACCAACATGGAGTGGTCGGCATGCAAGGCAACGTGCCTACCGGGCGACGCACCGGAAGAAGGTGCGAGAATACAACCAGCAGTATTACCGAACGAGAAAAGAGCAGAAGGCTTCACCGGCGGGACAGGCCGCGAGTGGTCGGGAGGCGGTCGCACAATTTCTCCCGGAATCTGAGATGATGAACATAATTATCTCTCAAGATACACTTAAAAAAATTGGTCAGGATGAAAAATCAGCATTGATAGAAATTCCCGTATCCCATCTTTATGTAAACACCGGGTATACTAAAAAAACAGGATCTATTAGTTATTATGTCGAGAATGGCGTTGATTCTCGTGAAGGCATTGTCTTGTTACGGATGCCTACTCAGATTTATGATAAGCTAATTGAGGAATTCAATGGGGAAAAAACTCTGTCTTTACCAACTACATACTTTTACCGGTTTTATGCAAATTTTGACGATCTAAATTCTCATGTGAAGATCGTGAATGAATCGGTTGAGATAACCCCTAGTAGCTTGTATCCCGTGCCCGGTTTACTGGAAGACAGCAATCATTCTGCAACGATCCAGAAATCCTTAGTCGATGATTCAAGTGCCTCATCATTTTCAACTACGGATACAGATGAAAGCCTATTGACCAGAAGTGATCCAGAGGAATACTGTCAATGGGCTAGTTCCACGAGAATTTACTCAGGGAATTATAAATATTGTATCGGGCAGATTAGACCATATTCTTGGACATTGACCGGATCCGGGGCAGATCTTTTCAGACTTTATGCTGAAAGAGAGTATAAATTTGACAACAATGAAGCTGTAGAGATAGTTGTAAGTTACCGTGATCGAATTCGCGGTGGCGGAATTGAATTAGCTCCAACGTATTACAGAAGCGGTGCCGTTCTTCCTATTGCTCCTAGTGAATGGCTCCATTGGGAAGGTTATGTTTACATTGATCCAAACGATCTGCCCCATGCATACGGCTATCATGTCCAACTTGCCTATTCCGGACAGTATGTTCAGATTAATTTTGAGGATATGAACACGCTGCAATGGACAAATCTTTATTTCGTTGCTGCAGCCACGCCGATATCCTCTTTCACACAACTGGATAGCTCCAGTGAGTATATTCAAATGAATGTACCCACGACAGATACATTCAACGAATTAACATATCCGATTATCGAAGAATGGATCTGTGATATTAATGGGTATTGGGATAAACCTATTAATGTATGGACTTCCCCAGTCTTGTCTCCACCTTCGGAACAATATGTTAATATAGTAACATATTGGGACGGGTATGGGAATCTTATTGCATCAGTATCCGCCCATTATCCCTAATTTTTTTATATGAAAAATTAAGAATTTTCATGTCAGGAATAAATGCACCCCAGATGAGGATTTATATTGAGGGAAAAGAGAACTAACGGCCATATGAAAAAATCTGATCTTAACACTGCGATCGTTGCTGTGATATTTACCATAGTCCTAGGAACTCTTTTCTGTTTTTTCTATTTCGGGGGCTTCATTCAGCCCGCTGGCAGGATGGAAAATGGTTTAATAATTAAGAACACTTCCTCTCAAGCCCCCTTTGTCATCGATGCAGCGTTTTCGATCTCGGAAGCCAACATCAGCATCATCGATTACAAGCCGGTCGCCCATGTTACCTATGAAGATTTTAAAAAATACCCAGAACTCGAGAGATNNCACAGTAATGTAAATAGTACACGACCATGGCATAGCGGCACTCGATTGGTCAACATCTATGAGGGTAATCTCAGCCGTTTTTATGCAGTCGTCGACGAGATCTGTGAAGGTAGACCCCTTGAAGAGTGTAACTATGGCATGCTGTTTGAATACCACGGAGACTATTATCTGGTGTCCTTTCAGGAATACAATCCAGATCTATACCGACTGGCCCCAATATCTTACTGATGGTCGGGGAGACGTTTTCATATCCCTGTGAATTGAAACCAGTAGGTTCAGAATCATTCGATACCTGATCGAAAAAAAAGAGAATGGAGACGATGGATTTTTCCCCAAAGCCCCCTACCTGAGTTTCTATATCTTCTACCCCGGTGTCAGGACCGTGAAGTGCTTCTTGCACGCTGCACAGGTCCCTTCCCTGGATTCCTTATAATAGGCTTTTGGCATATTGAATACGATGGAATTTTCTTTAAAGCAACTGGGACAGGTGAACCGGATCACGTATCCGGACCTTGTCCCCAGAACCGTCGGTTTTACTTCACTCTTTAGCATTTGTACCAATCTTTTCGCTATCGTTCGAGGATGGATGGTACCATCCTCCAACCACTGTAATCCACTACCGGTTCTCGCGGTATGCGCCCGGCATACATTCGATGATGGGTGTTCCCGATTTCACTCCATCAAAAGGCGATTGGTTTGCCCAGGTTTTTTTCTGGTTATACTAGTATAGGTTGTCTGAACGTATATAGAGATAGGATCAAACGAGCAGATGGCCTTTTTCTGCACAACGGCATGCGGTTTTCCTGCGGTTCACCGTTTCGGAAGTCCTGCGAGGGATTTTTGCGATGGGAAAGGATGGGACCGGGAAAAGGGATTAATTTGCCTGTTCAGGCCCTGGATTACAAGAATTCAACGGGGCACGAAAATTACCCATTTTTTTAAAAAAACACTATGGACCGTGGAAATGAATAAATAGTCCACATTAAAGTTCTTATTACTCGATTCAGGGAGAAGGTATCATGAAACCAATTTTCGCAATCACAGGGATTTGTATTCTCATTCTCGTTGCATCTGTGGCTGCATCGGATGAGCAGGCATGGAAGTTCCGGTCTGATCTCAATAATTCCGGGGTCTACGACAATGGCGGAAGTACTCCGGACGGGACGCTCCTCTGGAAGTATTCCACAGGTGACGAAGTGCGTTCCTGCCCGGCGATAGTGGACGGTGTCGTGTATTTCGGGAGCAACGATGGGAACCTCCACGCACTGGATGCATACACAGGTGAAGGTATCTGGAACTTTACTGCAGGGAACGGGATACAGTCCAGCCCCGCAGTCGTGGACGGGATCGTATACGCCGGGTCATGGGACCACAACGTCTACGCGGTTGATGCAGATGACGGATCGCTCGTGTGGAATTACACCACAGGCGATGCAGTGATATCCAGCCCTGCGGTCGCACACGGGAATGTGTATATAGGGAGCTTTGACGGGAGCCTCTATGCACTGGATGCAGTGACCGGCAGTCTTGCCTGGCAGTATCCGACCGCGGGGCCGCGGATCGCGTCGAGCCCAGCAATCCACGATAGCGTTGTGTATGTGGGGAGCGAGGACGGGAACCTTTACGCACTCAACGCGCTGACGGGTTCGCTCCTCTGGAACTATACGGCAGGTGGGTGGGTGGGATCCAGCCCGGCGTTGGCAGACGGCACCGTGTATTTCGGGAGCGATGACGGGAACGTCTACGCACTCAATGCATCGGACGGGTCGCTGATCTGGAACTACACGACAGGTGATATGGTACGGTCGAGTCCTGCCGTCTCGGAGGGAGTCGTATACGTTGGCAGTTTTGATGGATACGTGTATGCGCTCAATGCATCGACCGGAGCGGTCCTCTGGTCCTATGTAACAGGGGATGATATCTATTCCAGTCCCGCTGTCGCGAATGGGATTGTCTATATTGGGAGCCTCGGGTTTGTAAAGAACGTTCATGCTCTGGATGCGATGAGCGGGACGCTTCTCTGGGATTACTCCATGGGAGAATGGTCCGTCTATTCCAGCCCCGCAGTCTCGGGAGGTAAAGTCTATGTGGGATGCGATGACGGGGATTTCTATGCCTTCGGTGCGTCTCAGGAGAGTCTCCCGCCTTACGATGATTTCGATGACAATGCCTGCGATGACAATCTCTGGAACGTCATCGAATACGGGGGGCCGTATGTCACCGAGACGAACCAGCAGCTGGAAATCACCCTCCCCGCTGATTCGTCCGGCGATACCTTCTATGCAGGATATTCGAGTACACACGTCCTCCGGGGTGATTTTGATGTCCAGGTCGACTACCACCTTCTCACCTGGCCACAGAACAACGGCGTGAGGATGGGACTCTGGATTGAAAGGCCCTCCTCGATCTACACCGTCGAACGGGCAAGTTACGGGAACTGGGATGGTTTTATCCATGGAGATCACTACACGACGAATCTTGATGACTCGATCCTCATTTCCGCAACAGGCGATGCCGGGGGGAAACTGCGGCTGGTGCGGACCGGATCCCTCTTCGAGGGGTATTACTTCAACGAGACTTCCGGGGACTGGGTTCTTTTGCAGCGTTACCAGGGCGACTCCAGTTCAGCCGGGGAAGCAACCTTCGTGCTGAGGGCATGGAGCCATGATTATGCCTTTGCGGACGAGCGGGTGGTTGTTGCGTTTGACAATTTTGTGATCAACAAAGGGACAGTCGTCACCCCTGGGGTAACTCCTCCGGCAGGAGTCACCGATCTTGCGAACGCAACCTTCCAGCCGAACCTCATACGGTGGACCTGGAATGACCCGGGCGATCCCGACTTTGACCACGTCATGGTCTATCTCGACGGAGTATTCCAGAAGAACGTGACAAAGGGTGTGCAGGCCTGGACCGCGAAGGGACTTCTCCCCTCGACCTCCTACACCATCGGGATAAGGACCGTCGGCGAGACGGGCGCGATCAACGAAACCTGGGTGAACCACACGGCGATGACGAGCTCCCTGTCGATCTCGCACCTTGATCCTCCTGCCGTCTTTGCGGGCAGCCCCGGGTTTACCCTCAATGTCTCCGGCACGGGGTACAGCGAGAGTTGCCTCGTCCTCTGGAATGGCAACGAGCAGCAGACGCAGTTCCTTGACCCCGGCCATGTGAGCATTGACGTCCCGGCCAGCATGATCCTGCTTCCATGCCTTGTGAATATCACAGTCCATGACAGCACAACGGGGGAATTTTCCAACCCGCTCGTGTTCTCCGTCAGGGACCCGATCAGCGGTGCACATGCCTGGAAGTTCCGGTCCGACTCCTCCAACTCCGGCGTCTATGATGACGGCGGTACGAGGCCCGGGAACGAACTGCTCTGGAAGTACATGACGGAGAGCTATTACGGTTCCAGTCCGGCAGTGGAAAATGGCGTTCTCTATATCAACGGGATATATGATACCCTCGCCATACACGCATTCACCGGGAAACTCCTTTGGGACTCCCCGGATGGAGGTGGATGGTCAAGTCCCGCTGTCACAGACAATGTCGTCTACGTGGGAAGTTCGGACAGGAATATCTCCGCCATGGACGCCTCCACTGGTGCCCTCCTCTGGAAATACAGGATCGGGGGAACTATATCTTCCAGCCCGGCAGTGTACAACGGCGTCGTGTATGCCGGAAGCTGGGACAATAACCTCTACGCCCTCGACGCAGCCACCGGCACCCTTCTCTGGAACTATCCGACCGGTGGCGAGGTGAGATCGAGCCCGGCCGTGGTGAATGGAATCGTCTACTTCGGAAACCAGGCTGGCACTCTCTTTGCCCTCGACGCGAACACAGGTGCACTCCAGTGGAACTACACCACAGGCGGTTATTACTCCGATTCCAGCCCGGCCGTGGTGAATGGGATCGTCTACTTCCAGAGCCAGGAAGGCAATCTCTATGCTCTCGATGCCACAAACGGGGCTCACCTCTGGGACTATCCGGTCACCGGATATGGAGACTCCTGCCCGGCGGTAGCAGACGGGGTGGTGTTTATCGGGAGCGATGACGGCACGCTTTACGCGCTCGATGCAGGAACGGGAGACCTTCTCTGGAATTATTCAACGGGTGAACCGGTACGGTCGAGCCCCTCGGTGGCAAACGGTGTCGTGTATTTCGGAAGTTATAACGGTATCATCTATGCCCTGGACTCTGATACAGGTGCACTCATCTGGACTTATACCACGGATGAAGAAGGATTCTCAAACCCTGCAATTGCTCACGGTGTCGTCTATGTCCAGGGGGATTCCGGCAACCTCTATGCGCTCACCACGCTCCCTAACGACCCGCCGGAGAGCGTGAGTGCCCTGCATACAACAACGCTGAATGGGGCGGAGATCACGTGGGCCTGGACCGATCCCGAAACGCTCGGGTTCTCCCACGTCATGGTCTACCTGGACGGGGTGTTCCAGGAGAACGTAACTGCGGGTACGGTGACCTGGACTGCGGAAGGGCTCTCCCCATCGAACGCCTATGCGATCGGGACAAAGACCGTCGGTGTGAAGGGAGCAATCAACGCGACCCTGGTGTCCCATACGGCGACCACAGGGATGCTCTGGATCTCCTCCCTCGATCCTGCAACCGTGGTGGAAGACAGCCCCGCATTCACGCTCAATATCTACGGGACGGGATTTACCCCGGCCTGCGCCATCCTCTGGGACGGCGAAGAACAGACTACACAGTACCTGCAGCCGGACCACCTCCGGATGGAAGTCCCCGCCGAGTATGTTGCACATTCAAGACGTGTCAGTATTGCCGTTCATGACCAGGCATCCGGGGATTCGTCCAATTCCGTGATCCTGCCTGTAACCGATAACCCAACGACGGCAAAGGCACGAAAATTCCGGTCCGACCTGAATAATACCGGAGTGTACGACGATGGAGGAAAAAGACCGATCCCCACCCTCCTCTGGACCTATAAGACAGGAGCAACGGTGTCATCCAGCCCCTCTGTAGTGGACGGTGTAGTCTACGTGGGGAGCCTGGACAGGAACCTCTATGCACTGGATGCAGCGACCGGTGCATTCCTCTGGAAATATAATATTCTGGAGCGCAACGATTATGTGAGTTCAAGCCCTGCAGTCTCGAACGGGGTTGTCTATATAGGGGGCCTGAAGACCAAGATCCATGCCATTGACGCGTATTCCGGGGATCTCCTCTGGAATTACAAGCTTCCGATACGCACCACCACGAGGAGCAGCGTGAGTTCCAGTGCGGCCGTGGCAAACGGGGTCGTCTACATCGGGAACATGGATGGTACCGTCTTCGCGTTCAACGAGGAAACAGGGGATCTCCTCTGGAGTTACGCCATCCCTCGAATGGAATATGAGGAACACCAGATCTTTTCCAGCCCGGCGGTGGCAGACGGCGTTGTCTTCATTCAAACGTATGGGGGATACCTCTACGCACTTGATGCGTCCACCGGTGCCCTCCTCTGGAATTACGGTGATGAGGGTGCGTATGGGGCATATTCCAGCCCGGCGGTGGCAAACGGCGTCGTCTATGCGGGGAGCGGGTATGCCAATAATAAATTCTATGCCGTAGATGCACTCACCGGGGATCTCCTCTGGGACTTTCCAACCGGGGGGAGTATCACGTCCAGCCCTGCGATAGAGAATGGCATTGTCTACTTCGGGAGCCGGGACAACAACACGTATGCGCTCAACGCAGGGACCGGTGCCCTTCTCTGGAACTTTACCACGGGTGGAAGAGTGTCGTCAAGCCCCTCGGTCGCGAACGGGGTGGTCTATTTCGGAAGCTATGACAACAACACCTATGCGCTCGACGCATCCACAGGGGCACTCCTGTGGACTTTCGACGTTGGGGGCAGTGTGACCTCCAGCCCGGCCGTTGTGAACGGAATTGTGTATCTAGGGAGCGGTGACGGCAACGTGTATGCCATCGGATCACTTCCCCTCGACCCGCCGGTGGCGGACTTTACCGCCAATGTGACCTCCGGAGCTGCCCCGCTTGAGGCGACGTTCACCGACGAATCGACCGGAGTGGTCACCACGCGGTTCTGGGACTTCGGAGACGGGACCACGGCATGGGCAAATGAGACCCTTACGGTTTCCCACACGTATCCCTTCCCAGGCACCTTCAACATCTCTCTGACGGCCGGAAACATCGATGCGCAGGACACCGCGATAAAGACCGGGTACATCCAGGTCACTCCGTCGGGAAGACCCCCGGGTGTGCGGTTCTCCGCGATGCCCGCCCTCGGGAATGCACCGATGACCGTTCGGTTCACCGACCGGTCGACCGGGACGCCGGTGGTCTGGAACTGGGACTTCGGCGACGGGAACACATCTTCCGAGCAGAACCCGAACCACACCTTCACCACTGCAGGGAGGTACCGGGTTACCCTGATGGCCCATAACAGCGGCGGGAGCGACTCCTTCTCGTCCTACGTCTGGGTGAGGGGAGGAGTGGGGCCTACACCGACCATCACCACGAAACCTACCATCCCTCCCCGTGAACGGGCGCCTATCGCCTTTTTCATTATGAACAAGAGTTTCGGATACGCCCCGATGAGCGTGCAGTTCGTCGACCGGTCCTTCCATGCTCCGACAGGCTGGTCCTGGGACTTCGGAGACGGGGAGACCTCGACCTTTGAGGACCCGGTTCACACGTTCGAGGAGCCGGGAACCTACACGGTGTCACTTACGGCCTCCAACTCCATCGGCGAGAGCACGACGTCCCGACGCGTATATGTGAAGTGAGGGATGGTACTCCTCTCTTTTTCAACCGTGTTCATGATCGCCGTATACGGAACTCGAACCGGATTTCCATCCTCTTGAACAAGGATTGCCAGAGGACTGGATTGACCAGCCGGCGGGCTTAACTAAGAAAATTAAAGGGCCTGAGTGTACCGCAATTCGGAGATGAAAAGGAATATCGCGTTCATTCCTGTTCCGTAGCGCCAGGCATTCTTACTACGACAAGAATGAACCGGGTTCGCTCAGAACACGTTCGCTTCGGTGTATACCAGGATCTGGTCCTTCTGGATCTCGTACGGCTTGATCTCCCTCGAGTGGGAGGAGAGCCGCATCTTCACCACTTCAAGGGCGAGGTGGACGTCCGTCGCTTCGGACGGGCGGACGTACCGGAGGAGGATGACCGCATCGGCAAGGTACTCCACGAGGTTGTGCCGGCTCACGAAGGGATTGTCCCGGTCGGTCTCGCTCGTCAGGACGATCGTGCAGTTCTCGGTCCGCAGCGTGTCCATGAACCGGAACATCTCCTTCCGCCGCTCGGAATCGCGATCGAAGAGATCCTCGAAGAGCGAGATCGGGTCGATCACGACCCGCTGCGCCGAGAGTTCCTTCACCAGGGCGGGGAGCTCGTTCTTGATGCTGTTGATGGCGAGGTTGAAGTCCGAGGGGTCCAGTTTCAGGATGGTGAGGGCCTTGTCGCGATACGGGGCGGGATCGAAACCCTTCTGCATCATGTAGGTCAGGATCCTCTCCTCCTGCTCCTCGAGGCTGATGTAGATCACCTTCTCGCCCCGGGCTAGCCCCTCCATCACGAACTGGAGGGCAAACGTCGTCTTCCCTGTCCCATAGGTCCCGATGATGGCGCAGATCGTCCCGGGCACGAGCCCTCCTCCCATCATCTGGTCCAGGCCTTCGATCCCGATCTTCACGCGTTCCCCGTTCATATGACCACCCGGATGTTGCTCACCTCGAATCCCCCGGCAGAAGAGATGCGGACCGCGAACTTCACCAGGTCCTTCTCCTCCAGGTGCGGCATCAGCCCGCGGAACTTCTCGGTATACATCACCCTCTGCCTCCGGGCCCCCGTTGTCTCCTCCCAGCGGAAGAGGAGGACCGCATCGGCGGTATCCGCCATCTCCAGCTCCCTGCTGACATCCAGGATCCCCCGGGTGAGCATGAGGTAGAGGGTGGAGTTCCATTCCTTCGAGACCCGCTGCAGCCCCTTTAAGAACGCGGCAAACTCATTCCACCGGGCGTTATCGAACTGGGTGGCAAGGTCCGTCAGCGAATCGAGCACGATCAGGCTGTTCTTCTTCACCGAGTTCAACTCCTCGGCCAGGCTCCCGAGGATGTTGTCGTGTTCGCCCCGGGACTGCATCCGGGACCGGATATCCCTCTTCGAGTACCATTCGAGCGGGATCACGCTCGTGTCAAAATAGATCTGGGAGAGGTCCCTGTACCGGATCTTCTCCAGTTCCCGGGTCATATCCGGGTGGAACGACCACTTCAACTCGCCGATCACGTCCTCCTTGCTCTTGGTGAACGTGATGTAGCAGATCTCCTCGGGAAGGGCGGGGCTGGCAGAAGTACCTTCGCTCTTCTGGAGAGCAAGGGAAAGGATGGAGCTGTATACGAATTCCGTGCTCCCCGCACCGATATCTCCCAGGAGAAGGATGACCGACCCGGGCGGGACACCCCCTTCCCATACCGGATCGAGGGATGAGATGCCTGTTGGCATCGACTGGTTGGGCGAAACTGGCATGCCGACCCTCAAACTTATATAAATGTATGGTGTCGGACGCACAGATTTAGGTTTCTGTCGGGGCGCCTGGTACTACCCCCGGAAAAATCCATCGGGACCCCGAAAGGAACAAGGGATCCGCGGAAAATACTCCCCGATCCCTTGCGGGGAATCGTGGATTTATATACCTGTATAAGAATACCACTCCATGGAAAGACGCCCGGCGCGATCCGGGCGGGGGAATTGGTTTCGTGGCCATCCAGGTACCCAGTCTGAAAGCACTGAAAGATCGGTTGAAACCGGTTGCGGGAAAGGACGAGATGGAGACCGCCCGCCCGAAGCTCGCCCTCCCGGCCCTGCTCACAAAAAAGGAGCATGGACGATCCGTCCGGGAATATGATCCCAAAAAGGACGGGGCCCTTGTGCAGGCGGTCGTTCCCGACGGATACCGGGAAGTGACCCGGTACTGGGTGGAAGAAGGGAGATCGGTCGTGATCATCGGCCAGAACCAGAGGACCAACCAGCCCGAATACCTCCTCTTCGAACCGTTCCTCTCGGAATTCGAGTACGAGCTCCTGGAACGGCTTTTCGAGGATATGCGGTCATCCCTCATCCTCACCGACGAGGAGATCGGGATGGAACGGCGCCTCCTCCTCCTCGAGAAGATGCAGAACCTCCTCCACGAATATGGCGTTACCCCCGGGGACGAGAGCGTATTCAAACTCCAGTACTTCCTGATCCGGAACTTCATCGGGTGGGGGAGGATCGAAGCCCTGATGAAGGACCCCTACCTCGAGGACATCTCCTGCGACGGGAACAATATCCCGATCTTCCTGTACCACAGGAAGTTCCGGAACGTCAAGACCAACATCATGTTCGAGGCGGAGATGCTGAACTCGCTGGCCGTCACGCTCGCGCAGCGTTCGGGCAAGCACATCTCCACCGGGACACCCATGCTGGACGCAACCCTGCCGGACGGGTCCCGTCTCCAGCTCACCCTCGGCACCGAGGTGACCACAAGAGGCACGTCGTTCACGATCCGGAAGTTCCGGGAAGACCCGTTCTCCCCCATCGAGCTGATGACCTACCAGACCTTCAACGCCGACCAGCTGGTGTACTTCTGGCTCGCCATCGAGAACAACAAGAGCCTCATCTTCATCGGGGGAACGGCGTCGGGAAAGACCACCTCGTTGAACGCCGTCTCGCTCTTCATCCCCCCGATGGCAAAGGTGGTGAGCATCGAGGACACCCGGGAGATCACGC
>DAEV01000125.1 GCA_002509495.1 Methanolinea sp. UBA473
CTGCACGCCAAGACCCTTCTCTCGGTATTCGGAAAGACCATGGCCGATTACGAGTCCAAGTTTGGGAAAGTGGAGATACCCCAGGGAAAGCAGCAGGGGGAGCAGAGCGTGACGACCATACGGGGATATTCCTGAGTACGCGGGGCGGGGGATAGAAGGGTTCCCCATGCCCGTGGAGATGAAGGATATTCCTGAATGCGCGGAGCGGGGTATTCCTGGCCTGATCGCCGCAAAACCCGGCAGGCACCCCAATCCCCTGCCGAATATTAAATAATCCTTCGACACAGACATTTTTCCGGTATTGCGCCGCTGTGGCTTAGCGGTATAGCGNNGTAATCAGCAGGTCGGGGGTTCGATTCCCCCCAGCGGCTTTTTCCCATCAATTTCGGAAGTGGAATGTGTTCACCCTGACAGAAAAAGAACAAATACCTCACACTCGCCGGAAATACCCCGGCGACAGGGGACTCATCGTCCTGATCAATCTCTCACCCGATAAACGGTACGAATCTCAGTGATTCCCAGTACGGGTCACGAGCTGGAGATCACGACAGCAGATCCCTTGCGAAATAACAGGATTAAAGTTGGGGATGAGATGAAATTACCGTAAGAACATATACCAGATCCCCACGATGACCACAAAGATGACAATGCCGATACCGAATACAGTCTTGGAATCCAACTCCATACCTTTAACCTCCCTTGATCGGGGAGTGATATTTATAAGATAATAAAAGTGAGCATTCGGGAGAACCCGGACTTTCTCTCTTCGCACCGAATCGTTATTTAAATAATCGCAGGCAAAGATCTAAAAAAATGGTTATTCGCGAAGCCATGCCGCATCCGGATTCTCTATGGAATAAATCCAGGACCGAAGCCCTTGCAGATTGTATTTTCGCATTTGCCATGACACTCCTGGTGATAGGGATTGCCGTGCCCAATATTCCCGCTTCAGAGGCATCCACAGTCCTCCCAGGAAAGGTTGCCGCGCTCTATCCGCAATTCCTCACGTTCGTGATCGCATTTTTCATCCTTGCCAGGTTCTGGTTCGGACATCACAAGATCTTTCGCACAATCAAGTACGTGGACGAGCGCCTCCTGGGGATCAATATTCTCCTGCTCTTCTTCATCGTCCTGATCCCGTTCACGACATCGCTCTCCGGCGACTATGATAATGTCCAGATCGCGGTCCTCCTGTTCCATTTAAACCTCCTGGTCGCGAGCCTCATCCTCACCCTCCAGATTTTCTATATAAAACGTCACTTTTCCGTGCTGAATCCCGGGGTGGATGAGAACGCCTGGAATATCACGTTTCACCCGCGAAATGTCACCCTCCCCATCGTTGCCGTGATCGCGATCGGAGTCTCATTCCTGTCCCCCCACATGAGCCTGTGGTGCTACCTGCTGCTGTTCGTGATCAATCCTGTATCCGGATACCTCTATTCCCGCCATGCGCGATCTGCCGGTTCTCAGATGGAATCCTGAAAGATTCACTGCGATTGGTCCGGAACCGAAGATAGGGATGCTTCCCGCTCGAGGAAATATCCCAGCACCGTCCGGATCCCCACGACAAACGCCAGCATCAGCAATTCATCCATGCCCGGGGTGATCAAGGTCCGGAGCACATCGGCCGCGATGAAAAATTCAAGTCCGAATACCAGTTTTCGTGTAAAATCCCTTCGGACATGGCCGTAGGTGAGCTGGGCCTTCCGGAATTCCAACCGGAGTATCCTCCAGACGGCCAGGAATCCACCATAAATCACGAGAATTGCCCCCACCAGCCCGAACAGGAATGCAAATGCCTCGATAAATGCCTTGAACGTGATGAGATCCATTATCGTTCATTCCGTTGGTACGATTCGTGATAACAGTTGTTGTCATTTCATCGATCCCGCGGAGAGAAAATCCGGTACGTGCATTCCCCCTGACCGAACCCACGTTCGCCAATGGGGCGTTCGCCTCACCAGAGGATGAAAGGATACAAAAAGATCCAGGTGTTACGTTGTATTCACCCATGTCGCGAAAGGGAAAGGATTCACCGGCGATGGCCATTGCCGTGGACATCGGGGCTACAAACCTTCGCGTGGGCCTGATTTCGGATGATGGATGCATCCTGCGTCGTGCCCAGTCCGGGACATCTGTGAAACCGGGAGACCCGGGATACCTTGTCGAGGGGGTGATCTCCCTGATCAGGGATACGATCCCCGACGAACAGATCCGGTGTTGCCGGGGGATCGGTATCTCGGCTGCAGGCCCCGTGGACCCCTTCGCGGGGGCGATCGTGAACCCTCCCAACATTCCGATCGCCCGGATACCGGTTGTGGAATCCATACGGGAATCCTTCTGCCTGCCGGTCCGGTTCTGGAACGACTGTTTTTCCGGCGCGATGGGGGAGGCCCGGTTCGGGGCGGGGAAAGGCTGTGACTGTTTCGTATACCTCACCCTCTCCACAGGAATCGGGGCGGGAGTATTCGATGACCGGCGCCTGCTGATGGGCTCTTTTGGAAACTTCGCAGAGGTAGGGCACTTTACCGTCGATACGAGGTACGACCTTCCGTGCGGGTGCGGTGGAACCGGCCACTGGGAGGCGTACGGGTCCGGGAGATTCATTCCTTCCTTTTTCCGGTCGTTCTGCAAGGCAGAAGGGCTCTCTTCGTCCGGGATCAGGCACGAGACTGCAAAAGACATCTTTTCGGCAGCAGAACAAGGAGATCCCGCAGCGATGAAGTTCATCGAAATCCTGGGCAGAATCCAGGCCACCGGACTTTCTTCCGTGATCTCAGCGTATGATCCCGAGAGGATCATCCTTGACGGGAGCGTGGTCCACGGGAACTGGCGTTTCTTCGAAACCCGAACTATTCCCCATGTCCGTGCCATAGGCGGACGCATGCCGGGGATCGTCCGGAGCCCTCTCCGGGGGGACGCACCACTGCTCGGTGCCGCCCTCGCGGTATTCGAATCTATGGGTTCTGCTGGACCGTGATCCTGAAACGATCTCTCTTGCAGACCCTGGTTCTGCGTCGGATGATCTGAGCCGGGTAGTTCAACCCTTCCACCCTTCATTCCGGAGGCGGGAACCGGGGGTGCATACCCGCCACCCGGGGGGGTATGGCAATATATCCGCAGGGGGTTCGCTTCCTGTCTTGATGTCCTTTCGCAACCTCCATCCTCCTTTCCTCACTTCGGTCTTCCTGGGACTCGTGATCCTTGGAGCCATCAGCACACCCCCCGTATCTGGGACGAAGGGTGCCGGACATCAAACCATGGCGATCCTCGGCAACCAGGTGCAGAGCCGGCAGGCCCAGCTGGCCTACAAGGCGGGGATCCGACAGATCGAGATGACGACTTCGATCTCGTTTGTGCGTTCCCTTGAAGGATCCAACGATTCAACGCTCAGTTTCCTGCTGGAATCCTTCGTCCGGAAACTTTCCGGGATCCCGGATACCCCGACCAATGCCGGACTGAACAGGATCCATGCAGAGATGGGGGCGATCTCAAGGGAGTTCCGAAAGGAGCTCCGGGCACAGGTACATCCCGGACATGGAAATATGAGCGCGATCAGGAGGGTCGCCAGGGAGGCCATCAAAGAGAATGCGCAGCTCTGCGAGCTCGAGGCAACCTACTGGAACACGCGCCTGGAGGCCGAACTGGCCATCTTCGACGCATGGATAAGGCACGGCGACCAGCTCATCGCAAAAATGGAGGCGGAGGGCTGCAATATCACGCACCTGGAAAAGACCCTGGTCTCCATCAGGTCTCTCCGCGGCGACCTCGCCTCGTCCCTGGAAGATCGCGACGGCGAGCGGATCACCAGGGTTCAGCGCGAGATCGTCTCCCTATCAAAAAATTACATGAACGAGATCCACAAATCAGGAAATATCCCCATGAAATAATCCTCCTGCAGCTACCTGCTCTGTTCACCGGGACTGGCTTCCGGTGATTTTTCCTGTTTTTTTTCCAATAACCACGAGACGAGAAGGCTCTCATAGCCGGTTGCTCTCTGCCGTATACAGGGAAGACTCCGAAAGGATGGTCTCCCGGAGGGACCGTTCCAGCGGCGAAGTCCAGGCCTTCACAAGGTCGGCCGTCATCTCGAGGTGGAACTGGATGGCGCAGGCACTGCGGAGGAGGAATCCCCGGGTTCCGGACCTGGTCGTCTCGTACGGGTAGACGATCTCGTAAGGACTTTCATTCGGGTAAAGATCGTCTCAAGGTATCCGGGGGTCTCTTCCGGCGTGTGCTGGAAGAGTGTGACCCGGTCCGGATGCATGGAACTATGTTTTTACCTGGTGCTTTTATTGTTTCCCGCCCGGACTACCATCGGGATCAGGGATCGGGTCCCGGTCTCTGCTCGTAGAACTCGGCCAGGCACTCCCATACCCGGTCCCTGCACAGCCTGATACGATCGAAGTCGACGGATACTCCTGTCTCCTGCCCGGATCCCTGCCCTTCGTAAAGGGAACGGTTCAACTCGATCTGGATCCAGGGGATGCCGGTGTGCCAGTAGTGTGCATTCGAGATGAACCCTCCGCTGAAGGGAGTATTGATGCCAACACTCCCGATCCCGGGGAAGTGTTCCCGGAAGATACCTGCAAGGGACTGGATCCATTCCGGCGGGCAGGTGGAGAGTCCGCCTTTACGTGGGTGTCCTGTGGGATCCCCATTGTTCGAAAGACAGATCAGAGGACGTTCCCTTCCTGCGTCAGGCTGGCCGGCAAGGCCGACCTTCATCATGGTATGACAATCAAACGCCGCCAGGATATCCCCTGACTCGAGGAGCCGGTCGAGGCGGGCATGGTAGGGGAAATAATACGCCAGGAGAAGCCGGTGCATCAGGCGAATGTCCGGAGTCATCCCGTCCTGCCATATGAGCGTGCCATCCGCGGCATTCGTCTTGACTACTCCGTCCCTGTGGCGGGGAGGGGTATGGTAGGGCGGGCGATTCAGATCCACGATCAGACGCGAAACGGAGGCACTGGTGCAGGCGAGAACCCGGGACGAAAAATCATAAAGGTACTCCGACCCGGGATCACTGAAGTACTGGAGCGCGTTTTTTCCGAGGAGGACCCTGTCCGCAACTTCGGGAGGTACCTCCACCCCGCAATGAGGGATGGATACGAGGTAGGGATAGCGATCCGTAGGCTACTCCTTCCTGTCCAGGAATCCTGCTATGTACTCTTCCCTGAGGATCCCGTAGACCTCGATATCGTGGTACGATCCCCACCGGAATGCATGCCCTCTCATCCTCCCTTCATACCCAAAGCCGCTTTTCCGGAGGACTTTCCCCGAGGCAATATTCCATGCGAGATGCCGTGCATAGATCCTGTGGAGCGAAAGGCCTAAAAAACCGAATTCAAGCATCGCTCCCACTGTTTCCGTTGCATATCCCCTCCCCTGGGCAGCGTTTCCGATCCAGTATCCCAGCTCTCCGTGTCCATGTTCCGCGTTCACCCGGATACTCGTCGCTCCCACAAGGTCCCCCGACTGTTCCGTGACAGCAAATACGTACTCCTCCCCGCTGTCCCTTGCCGCATGATGCTGTCCGATCCACACCTCTGCATCCTGGACCGTGTAGGGGACCGCGATATTGAGGATCCCGGCGGCGACTTCCGGGTGGTTCACCAGTTCTTTCACGATTCTGGCGTCCCCTTCGTCAAATGGGCGCAGCAGCAATCTCGCGGTGGGGAGTGCAAGGGGGAGCGGCATGGGAACGATCCAACCAGTATTGGGAGAGGGAGAATATTTTACCCTATGGTCAAATGAGAAGTTCCTCGTTCCAGTTGAGCAACCCGGGAGAATAAAAAAAAGGGGTACCTTTTTGGACTGGGGATGCAGGTCAGACCATCCTGTAGGGACCCGCGTCCCCATATCCGGAATAGGGAAGATCGATCTCCTTCCACCGTTCGCCGAGGTCATCCAGGCTCGTTGCAATGATCTGCCGGTAAGAGATGGTATACAGGACATCGTCGATGTAGAGGGACCTGCGGACGGAGTCCTGGTAATCCCAGTAGGAACCGGGATACGAATCGCCGGATGTGTGATCCACCTTCCCGCGAAGAACGAACCCGCTCTCCGGGTGGATTCCGAATACGTACGCCCCCTGCCATATCTCCTGGGTATAGGACTCGTAGGCGGTCTTAAGGATAGGGACCTTCACTACCTCCCGGACAGGGATCACGAGGAGGTTTTTCTCCCGGGAAAAGAGAAATGCCCTGTGGTCCCGAAGCGCTTCGGAGTCGGTTCCCGCCTCCCCGATCTCCACTTTATCGAGAAGGACCGGATTATTCACGTCCGAGACATCGAAGAGGGCGAGTTTCAGTCCCGAGACCGAAACTCCTCCCCACTGGTTCGCTTCCGTCTCTTTCCCAAGTCCGATGATATGGGTCTCGTCATAGGGATGGAGGTAATCCGAATATCCGGGGATTTTTAGTTTTCCAAGGATGGCAGGCCTTTTCGGATCGGAGAGGTCGATGACAAAGAATGGGTCGACCCGCTTGAAGGTCACCAGGTACAGCCGATCGCTCATGAACCTGGCCGCATAGATCTGCTCCTCGGGGGCTATGTACTCCAGGCGCCCGGTGAGCTCCATATCCTTGTCCAGCGTGTACACGCTGTTGTACTGGTACGAACGGCTCTGGTCGTATCCCTGGACGGTCGTTGCGACCCGGAGGTGGTCCCTGTATTCGTCGAGGGAGAACTGGTTCAGGAGATAACCGGGAACATCCCCGGTGGCCTCGTAGGCAACCTTGCCTGCATCGAGGGAGAACCGGTGGATGAGGGTTCCCGGCAGCACCTGGCCGGAGGAGACGTCCTCCAGAGGGGAAACCGCCTTTAATTCTCTCCAGCGGGTGACGGGCATGTTCTTCTGGTAGGCCAGGTAGAGGTTGTCCGGCGAGACGTACACCGTAGTGGTATATCCCGCAAGGAAGCTCTCACCCCGGGGCGGGGTATCATGTGCGATTGAGACCGACGAGATCGTATAATACTGGAAGGACGAGATCGGAATGTCCGGGTAATAGATATCAGGTGTCACGATGGATCCGCCCTCTTCCCGGATCATGGGGACAAGGGGTTCCTTTCCATACCACCTGGCCGGTTCGCTGGTGATAAGATAGGCATACTCTCCAATCAGGCGCGAGTTCACATAGTTCCCCGAGATCTCGATGTCGCGGATCTGCCCGGGGTGAGACCGGTCCGAACTATCGAAAATAATGGCATGCGTGACCGTCCGCCATACCGGAACCGGGGCAGCGCTCGATGCCGGTTTTACCAGCTGCTCGTCGTTCCCGGAGGTTATCACCATCACCCGGTCCCCCTGGAGATAAAGGTCAACGGGCTGCCCATCGATCGAGGTTCTCGAAAGGATGCGGGCGTCCCCGGGTGGATATGCATCGACGATCACGAGATCCCCGTCCGTAATGAGGTAAAGGTAGTTCCCATCGTTCTTGATGAAATCCGCCTCGTCGACTCCCTGCACCTGGATGTTGGTGGTCGAGTATTCGTGTGTTCCACCATTGGCTACCGGTGCGGCTGCGGGTATGGCGGTGGATTTCTCCATCCCTGCGGTCATCCCCGCATCTCCCGTTCCGGAATTCCTTTGAGGTTCGTACAGGACCGCCTGGCCGGAACCAACAGTATAGGATTCCTCGTTCTCCGAGAGATACGCGGATAACTCGGTCACGCTCTGGAATTTTTTCATTCCCCCGGTTCCTGTATCAGACATTTGTGCCTGCTGGAGGCCGAGACCTACGATGATCGCGACTGCGACAATTCCACAGAGTAAAAGGAGGCCGAGTCCATATCCTGATCGAATATTCACGCCCGTCACCTGTTTCCTGGGAAAGGCTATGTGCCGTTTGGGTAAGTAGTTTCCCTTAACTTCAAAGATTTTCGCACTTATTCCATAATTCCGGAATTGGATGATAATTCATGGAAATCCAGGAATTGCCGGTGGAACGGTCAACCCGAGGTTATTTCTCGTTACTGAACAAATATGGGACCCAATACTTCGGGACTCCTATCCATGTCATCTGATGATCCCTGCCTCGACCATGTCGATTGGAACAGCGTATGGAAAGAACGGAAAGCGAGGAACCTTTCGACAAGGAATTACCTTACCGGCGACGAGTTCTGGAACGATCCGCGGAATGTTCAGCTCCGGTACGGGAATACATCCCTCCACGCGGAACGGGTGAAACGGCAACTCTCGGCCCTCGTGGTACCGGAAGGGGGGAAAGTCCTTGATATCGGATCGGGACCTGGAACGCTTGCCGTCCCCCTTGCAAAGGCAGGCTGCGATGTCTGTGCGGTCGAACCATCCACTCCCATGGTCCGGGCCCTCGAGGAGTACCGGAAGAAAGAGAACGCCCGGGAGATCCGGGTAATCCAGAAGAGATGGGAGGACGTGGACCCCGAAGAACTCGACGGACCCTTCGACCTCGTGGTCGCTTCCTACTCCTTAACAATGCTCGATATGGGAGAATCTGCGGAGAAGATGGACCGGGTCTCGAACGGTGGCGTGTACCTCTTCTGGTTCCTGACCCCTCCTCTGTGGGCCCGGATGATGGAAGATCTCTGGCAGCCGGTCCATGGTTCCCCTTATTTCCATGAACCCATGGCAGACTGCCTCTTCCAGCTGCTCCTGCAAAAGGGCATCTACCCGAACATCTCGCTCGAGAAGGTCTGTTCTCCGCACCCCTACCAGACACTCGGGGAGGCGGTCGACGACTTCCGTCGCCAGATGAACGCGTATGAACCCCGGCAGGAGAGCCTCATCCGCAACTATCTCCGGACCCACCTGACCATGTCGCGGGCCGGCCTCTGTTTACGGGGAGACTCCTGGAATGCCATGATCTGGTGGAAAAAACCAGGCCCGGGACGATGACACGGGCTTGGTGTTCCCTCCCGGACCGGTATGGACCGCTGACAATTTCTACCGGATAGCAATCCGACACGGCAGATCGGAAGGGAGAGGTCACGGAGGTTGTTCCTTGCCGGTCGTATATTTTTTATACATCTCCTCCCCCAGGCATTCCCGGGCGCGGCTGCACCACCTGGCACATGACTGGACGTCGTTGTACACAACGAAGCCGCAATTGCTGCATTTTACCGAAAGATCGTTGGAAAAGACCTCCAGTTCTTCTCCGCACTGAGGACATTTCCTTATCTCCAGAGTGGGAGTTCGGAGGAGGGATCCCCCCGGGCACCGATCCAGCATCATGGACCCGCGAAACGCCCGGATCCAGGGACCGGGACCGCCAGGAAGGGTTTTTCCTGAGCAGAGCCGGTTCGAATTTCCCTGGATTCCCGTCGGCAGCCGTCCATCATCCCGTCATTCCCGGATCATGGTGAGCATCATTTTAAAACGTGTCAGAGCCAGGACGGCATGGGGGACATTGGCGGGAAAGATGATCGTTTCTCCCTCCCGAAGGCGCGAGGGGACACCCCCCACCCGTACCTCACATTCACCGTCGATGACGGTCACCACGGCATCATAGGGGGCCGTGTGTTCGGAGAGCCCTTCATCCTTGTCGAACGCAAAGATCGTGATGCTTCCTGCCGGCTTGTTCACGACCATCCGGCTCGCGATCGTTCCTTCCTGGTAGGCCAGCAGATCTTTTATCTGGATGACTTTTCCCTTCAGTTCGTCCCTTCCGGTATCGGTCATTTCCTCATCAGTTTGTAGTTATGGGATCCTGGTTCATCTCTTTTTCTCTCGGATCCAACAGGGGATTGGAAGGCGCGGGGCTCGGAACACCCTCTCATGCCGGCAACCTGCCTGACATACGCGGCGGGCTTATCCCCTTCGCCATGATTTTTCCCCTGACGGGTGCTCCGCATTGACCGGGAAATATCCTCCCGATTCCCGGCAGGAGTAACCGAACACAGAGTATGGAGAAGAAATCTGGGGGGCTCCCGACCGCCCGGAAAGAGACAATACCCTGGACGCGACCGGACTTCCGGAAGGACCTATGGATTCAGGATATTGATCGCGAGGTGGATCATTCCCGTGGACGCGAAGATCACCACCAAGGTAGCAATGATCCAGCCCGCTAGTATGAGGGCGATTGCCCGGGGACTCCTCCACTGGAGGATCCAGGAGATGATCGCACACCCGTAGAGGCCGATGCCGGGGATCCAGATGATCGGGACCAGGACGAGCTCGCCGTATTGATCGAAGGTGGAATTGTTCCTGGCAATGCGATCCATCCTGTCGATCCAGCCCCTCACCCGTTCGGAGGAGATGGCAAACGTATCGCAGATGTCAAAGATCGCGAGGATCACTGCCAGGGCAACGGATGTCATCAGGACGACGATGGGGAGGGGTTCGATCCCGAATCCTATACCCACGATGGCTGCTGCTGCCTGCAGGATAAGGATCGAGGAGATGAACTCGAGGACCGTTTGGAGGGGGATTCCCAGGAAATACCCGATGAGAACAGGGAGGAGGATCCCGACCCCCAGCAGGATCGCGATTGCTTTGGATGCCTGCAGTGCGATCCCGCGGATCTTCTCGATCTTCAAAGGCTACACGCCCCGGGCATTACAATGATCATTCCGGAAAGGTTATTCCTGCCACCCCTCACCCGAACGCTCCTTTAAACCAAGGAACGCGGATCTCCCCCGCGAGGTCAGCCTGACATCCTCGATCTTCCCCGCCTTCCGCCAGGCACCGAGGAGTTCGATCCTCTCGAGGTTCCGAAGCTCTTCTTCCACCCGGGATTCGGAAAATCCTGTCCTCTCCGAGAGCTGGGCCCGGGTGGCATGCCCATTGAACTCTCCTCCAAGAATCCAGATCAACCATTCCTCGGGAGTTTTAAGAAACGCGGGCATGAGAACCATACAGCAGACACTAGGATGCAAGGATATTTATTCTTCTCCGCTTGCGGTGCGGTCTCTGCCGCTCCGGGAATTCCGGGAGTTTAATACTCCCGGCAGATAATGGATGTACAGAGTGATTCAATCGTGGACCTCGATCTCCCCATGCGAAAACTCCTCGTCGTCGCCGGGTTCGGAATTCCCGCTGTCCTGATCGGACTCCTTAACCTGGTGTTTCCCACGGGCGGCGCAGCCATCCTGGAACCGAGAGACATTCTCGTGACTCTCGGGGCCGTTCTCGGAGGTCCCCTGGTGGGTGCCGCGATCGGATTTGTCGCCGGGATCCCTGCCGCTCCGTCCCTCATCGAATTCACCACGTTCATCGCAGGCGGGATCCTCGTGGGAATCGCGGCAGAATACTGTCTTTTGAAGAAAGTGTGGATGCCTTATGCAGCGCTCGGGATGGGAATCGCGTATCTCCTGACTGCCTTCCTCATGGTGTTCTTCCTTTCCCGGGAGGAGGATCTTCCTTCCCTCGCGTTCCGGTCGCTCTTTCTCCTCACGATCAATATCGGGATCCTCGCAGCCCTGTCATTCAAGGCCCCCGGTGTCTTCTCCTGGGCCAGGAAACCCGGACTCGTCTCTCCACCCTCAATAATCACGGAATGCGAAACGGATCATGAGGAGACAAATGCCCCGGAACAGGGAACCCTGGCAGAATAGAACAGGTGCTCTCGAATCGATCGGGAAGCAATCCAACATGAAAAGCCTAAGGTCACCCACATCGAGCCGCGAGGTACCCGGTGCGGCTATTGGGGAGTTGATGCGGGGTGACCAGGGCCATTCAAGGTGTGGATGGCTGCAGACCGTCCACATGGAGGGTGCCGGACACAAATAGGATTCTCATGAATTACGAATGAGAACCCGTCCAGCAAGTGATTTTATTGTTCCCCATGGGTATAAATATTTGCAACTCGCGCCTTCAAATTGTCGAAGAAGAAACGGCACTATATCCGATGCCGGTTTTTTATCTGCCCTATCCTGGAAGGGGATTTCAAATCACAAAATGAAACATGAGAATTATTCTAAATAATAGTTCCACGCTTGTCCTCTCCATGGTGCCAAAACTCGAACTTTCCTTACTCATTATTGCCATGACCCTGGCTTTTTCTGCCGGTTGCACCGGTACTCCGGGCCCCGGCCCAGCAGGAACACCTACCGCGGTCCCGACCACTGCGATCGCGACTCCGCCCCCCACCACAACTCCGGAATCCAGTCCTTCGGCAACTCCTGCAGGAACCGCATCCCCGACCATCACAACAGCCACCCCGACTCCCCCGCCGGAGGTCAGCCTTACGGTGACCGCACGGGGGTTTGCATTCGATACATCCACGATCACTGTTCCCGCGGGGAGCCGGGTGACGATCACGTTTGAAAACAAGGACCAGGGGGCTTCCCACAACATTGCGTTCTACACGAGCAACACCCTCCAGAACATAATCTACATCGGAAAGATCATCAATGGCCCTGCCACGACGACCTATACCTTCACGGCCCCGGCTACTGCCGGAACGTATTATTTCCGCTGCGACCTGCATCCTGTGATGAACGGGCAGTTTATCGTGGTGTGAGATCCCTCCTCATTTTTTCCCGGTATTCCTCTTCCCGCGAGGGTGAGCAAAAGAACGGATACGGATCCCCTTGCGGATCGCATTCCTTTTGCAAATTCGATAGGGATATGAGGTGACCCCGGGCAGGGACCCTGTGTATGGGCCTGCACGATATATCCGGATAGTAAACCGGACCGGATGAGACCCGCCCTCTTGTGATCCTTCATTACCCATCAGGAATCACATGCAATGGAGGGAGGATGGATCTCTCCTGCGAAGATGAGGGCAGACCGATGAAAAAAACCTGTGATGTATGCGGAAAAGAGGCGATCGGGATCCAGGTCCTCGGATGCTGTGCATCGACCGTATGCAGCGAACATGCCGAAAAAATGCTGAAGGATTTGAACCCCGGCGAAAAGAAACCCTGGGGCGCCTGTTATTTTGAACGGTACGAAGAATCGTAAAGGATACAGGTATCTCCAGTACGGGGAAGGCGGAAATCCCATAATAACGCTGGATCTACCCTGAAGAAATGGTGATCCCTGTTTTTTAAAAAAAAACTGCCTTAAAATTCCATGTCGTCCAGGTCTTCCTGGAGTCCCGTCAAGGAATCGAACGGGATGTTGCACCACACGTAGCCATCCCGGATCGTGTATCCGTTCTTGAGCACGGTCTTGACGGCGGCGGGGGCAAGGAAATTCTCCACCGGTTCTGCAGGGTTGTACTCGTTCTCCAGCACCACGATGATGGAATGGCCTCCGTCCTTCGTATAACAGTAAGAGTCGCGGAGCCCGGCCGGAAGCACTCCGGGGTACGTCTTTCCCTGGACCACGTACATCTCCAGCCCTGCCTTGCGGACGAGATCACAATTCATATCCGTGAGATTTGGTTGGTGGAAAAAGGTTAAAATGTTTTCATCGGATCGATCTGAATTGGTCCCGATGGCTATCTCTGATCTAAATTCCCAGTTTTCATCATCATCACAGTCTTTTTTTAATACTCCTCAAATTTTATCCCATTCTCTATCTTATATAGGAGCAGTTGTCTATCTTTATTCATTCAAATCTTGTCACAAGTGGATATCTATGAAAGTCCTTCATACGTCTGATTGGCATTTAGGCAGCTTACTACATGGTCATAAGAGGTATGATGAATATGAACATTTTTTGGACTGGCTTGTTGAACAAATCAAGGAAGAAAAAATCGATATATTGCTAATCGCAGGGGATATTTTCGATACCAGTACGCCGAGTAATCGGACCCAGGAACTGTATTACCAATTCCTTAACAGAGTAGCGAAGATTCCACATCTGCAGGTGGTAGTGACTGCTGGAAACCATGACTCTCCTTCTCTGCTGAATGCTCCAAAAGATCTACTCCGGCAACTGAAAATCCATGTCATAGGATCGATCACCTCCAATATCACTGATGAAGTCCTTGTCCTTCGGAATGAAAAGCGTTCAATACCGTTGATTGTTTGTGCAGTTCCCTATCTCAGAGATCGTGATATTCGGTCTACAGAACCCGGTGAAAGTATCGAAGATAAAGCAAGGAAGTTGCAGGAAGGCATAAGAGACCATTATGAACAGGTTTGGACAGTTGCAAAGTCCATCAGACGAGAACTGGCTGATAATGTGCCTGTAATCGCTATGGGTCACCTCTTTCTGAATGGTTGCCTTGCGTCCTGTGATGATGGTGTAAGAGAATTATATATTGGAAACCTGGCAGGAATAAAGGCAGAAATGATTACCCAGGGGTTCGATTACTTGGCATTGGGACATCTTCATACACCATGTATGGTTGGTGGTAATCCATGTTGCCGATATAGTGGTTCTCCGCTTCCAATGGGCTTTGGGGAAGCAGGGACGAAGAAGAAGATTATTGTTATCGATTTTCAAAATTCAGATATATCCATTAGGGAGATTGTAATTCCATGCTTGAGGGAACTCAAGAAGATCCAGGGAGATTTTCCAACAATTGAGGCAGAAATTCGTGATTTATGCCAAACAGGAAAAAAGGTTTGGATAGAGGTCAAGGTTGAATCAGAATTTAATGCTTCCTCGATCCAGAGCCGTCTTCGAGAACTTGTTGAAAAATCATCGGTAGAGATCTTAAAAATCGTGAATGAGCCATTAATGGAGAAGGCTCTTCGACAGATGGAAGAAGGCGAAAATCTTGGAGATCTTGACGAAAAAGACGTTTTTTCCCGATGCCTCGCTGAAAATGGTATCCCTGATGAGGAGAGAGAAGATCTACTCAATCTTTTTCAAGAGATCCTTGTAGAGGTTAAAGAAAACGATCTTTATGCTGAATGAGGAACCGAGATGCGAATATTACATCTGCGATTTAAGAATCTGAATTCTCTTGCAGGTGAATGGAGAATTGATTTTACTCATCCGGCATATGTATCCTCAGGAATTTTTGCCATTACCGGCCCTACAGGGTCAGGAAAAACCACAATTCTCGATGCAATCTGTCTTGCGCTTTATGGTCAGACTCCCCGTCTGAAAACGATATCAAAGAGCACAAACGAGATAATGACAAGGAATACCGGAGAATGTTTTGCAGAAGTAATATTTGAGTCACAGGTCGGGCAATTTATTTGTCACTGGAGCCAGCGAAGAGCATACGGAAAGCCGAATGGTGACCTTCAACAACCCAAGCATGAAATTTCTGATTATTCATCAAAGAAGATCTTGGAGAATAAACTCTCAAAAGTCCAAGATAAAATCATTGAAACGACAGGGCTTGACTACAACCAATTTACCAGATCAATCCTGCTTGCCCAGGGAGATTTCGCTACATTTCTTAATGCGAATCCTGATGAAAGAGCACCAATCCTCGAAAAGATTACAGGAACCGCTATCTACAGTGAAATATCTAAAAAAGTACACGAAAGGAATGTCCTCGAAGATACCAAAAGAAGAGAACTCAAAGAGAAGATTGGTAACCTCAATTTACTTTCTCCAGAAAAAGTGTTGGAATTGAAAGAAACATCTGAAAAGACAGAGAAAGAAATACAAAAAAAATCATCAGATCGTGACGCACTTCGGCAAGCTGTTACCTGGTTACAAAATCTATCAAGGCTTGAGCAGGAGATTTCAAGTCTCAAATCTCGGAAAGAGATTTTAGATAAAAAGAGGTTTGAATCAACGGGTGAGCTTGCATGTCTATCTCGGGCAAGGAAAACTGTAATGCTTGAAGGAATCTTTTCAAAGGTAATTTCAGCGCGGAATATTATTGAAAAATATACACAAGAAATCAATGACAACAAAGGCAGGCTTGACGCAAGCGAGATCTCTCATAAGAAATCATTAGTTGAGTTTGAAAAAATAAAAAAATATTTTGAATCCCTAAAGGAATCTTTTGAGAGGGAGAACCGAGTAATCATCCAAGTCAGGGACCTCGATACCCGGATTAAAGAGATTGATAAACAAATTGCGGAAAGATACGAAGATTTGAAACAATACCAAGACAGGATTTTGCAATATCAACAGTTGATTTTATCCAGCAAACAGAAGGCCCAAGAAAAAACTACCCTCCTTAGCACAGCTACATCGTATTTAGAGGAAAAAAAGGAAGACAGCCGTTTATTAGAATTTCTCTCCGGTCTTGAAGAGAGGTTAGCACAATATTCCCGACTAGTAGAAACGCTCCAATCTCATAAAGAGCACCTTGAGTCGGAAAAAAATGAGAGATCACAATTAAATGCATCTTTCTCTCATCAGAAGACACTCCTTTCTGACAAAACACAAGAATTTAAAGAAACCACGAAGGAGTTACAAAAGTTAGAGGCACGGTATCATGAACACCTTGATGATCGTGATCCCCAATTTTGGTGTCGATGTGCAACTTCATTAAAAGAACGAAAAACTAAGTTGGAGTCGGAAATAAAAATATTCGAGTCTATTGATAAAATCACGATTAGAATCCGGGATCTTCAGGAGAATCACGTTGTTTTAGAGGAGGAGTTGAGAGAAAAGAAGAAAATATTCTCCGAATTGGAATCTGAACAAAAAGTAAAGGAAGAACTCATTGAAAAGTTAGAAAAGAATCTGGAAATCCTTCATCGCGTTGAAAGTCTCGAGGAAGAGCGGAATCACCTTGAAGATGGAAAACCTTGTCCGCTTTGCGGTTCGACGAATCATCCTTTTGCTATTGGGAATATCCCAAATTCCGATAAAGAAAAATCTGAGTACAGAACTATAAGAGAGGAATTAGCGAATATTCTCGAAAAATATCGTCTTTTAGGCAATTCCATTGCAAAAAAAGAGGCTGACCTTCACTTAAATGAGGAGACAGTTCGAGAGAAAAAATTACATATCAAGGAGTTATTGGAAGAATCAAAACTTGGATTTGATTCTATCGAATTTGCTATGGAATCCCATGATTTAAAGAAGATACTTCAAAAAGCCGTTTTTTACTGTGATCAGCATTTGGTGTGGTGCGCTGATGTGTGTGAATCTGCTAATGAAATGGAGGAGTTACTCAATGATACTCGATTAGAGGCATCTACGATAAAAGACACTCTCACTGGAATAAGTATCAAATGTACTGCCGCAGAAGTTGAATTGGGTACCTTTAATAAAAATATCGCCAAAACAGAAAATCTACTCGCCGGATATTTGACAGATCTACAGAGATTACATCAAGAGCTGTTTATCGATCTTCGGGAATATGGGATTGATTTTAGTGTCTCTCAAAATATTGAGGAGATTATTCTATCTCTAAAACAACGAAAAGAAGATTTTGAAAATTCTTTAACCACCCAAAAAGACCTCGAAAAGGAAATTAGTCTAATCTCAAAAGATATCGAAAAATATCATGAGCAACTAAACATCGATGAATTATCAGCCGAACATCTTCTGCAATTAATTAAGGATAAAAGAACTGAACGAAGGGAAATCTCCGATCAAAGATCAAGCATATATGGGACAAAAGATCCCAATATTGAGGAGAAAACTATAATCGAGAACTTGAACACTGCGGAGAAGGATTTTCATACTGCTTCTGACACTAAAAATGAGTATGGTATCCGTGTGACTTCATTACAAGAACAGATGGTCAGTCAGACCGAAATCTTAAGAAATGCCCAGAATACGCTAAAAGATCTTGAAAAAGAATTCTTAGAAGGGATTCGATCAACAGGTCTCCTTAACGAAGAAGACTTCATTTCAGCACGTATTCCCCAAAGTAAGTTTGAGAGTCTTGAAAAACTGGAACATGAGTTATTGTTTGAGGAGCGGGATATTTCTTCCAGATTCGAAGAAACAACCAGAATTCTTGATTTTGAACGATCACGTGAGATGACAGATAAGACACTGGAAGACCTGGAGGGGGAGGTCAATGGCAATGAAAATACTATCGCTAACCTTAATCGGGTGTTGGGAAGTATCAACCAGGAGTTGCAGGGCCACGAACAATTGATGATGCAAGAAAGAGATCTTGTCAATGCTCTCGAAAAACAGGAAATCGAATGCGTACGGTGGGAAAAACTCCACAACCTGATAGGATCTGCCGATGGAAAAAGATTCAGGGTCTTTGCCCAGGGTCTTACCTTTGATCGGCTCATAGCGCACGCAAATATACACCTGCGGAAGATGAGCGATCGATATCTCCTGATAAGAATGGAAGGTAGCTCTCTTGATCTTGATATCATGGATAACTATCAGGCAGGAGAGATACGTTCCACGAAAAATTTGTCAGGCGGTGAAAGTTTTATCGTCAGCCTTTCCCTTGCCCTTGGTCTTTCCGGTATGGCAAGCAGGAATGTCCAGATCGATTCATTATTTCTTGACGAAGGGTTTGGAACTCTAGATAATGAAACCCTTGAAATCGCACTTGAAACTCTCTCAAATCTTCAGCAAGAAGGAAAAATCATTGGTATAATCTCCCACGTTTCTACACTCCAAGAACGTATTCCTACAAAAATTATTGTTGAAAAGACAAGCGGGGGAAGAAGCCGTCTTATTGCACCGGGTTGTATGCATATCTCTGTTTGAAATTTTTTAAAATTCATTCCGGTACAATACTAAAATAATTTGTTCTCTGGTTTGGAAGGAATCGTTCAAGTGTTCTTATTACATAATAATTCATCATCATATGCCTGAAGGCAGTTCACTCATTTACGGCCTCCCAGGTGATAATCTGGAAGTGTCTATTCAGAAATTTATTGTTACAGCTGGAACTAATCCATTTAGCACTTGGCTAATCCTTCCTACCGAACGCCTTGTGCGCAATATCCAAGATATCCTTGCTGTAAAAAATATTCCCTTCATTCCTGCTCGGATTTGCACGCTGAATATTTTTTGTAAGAACTATTTTGAGGAGAATAGGACAAACGAACGGTTCCTGTCAAAAACCGAATCGAAACTGCTTCTTACGAATGTTCTTGAGAAGCATGCCGACAAGGTTCGTCTGTTTATCTCCCGGGACCATCCTCCCACTGGAACTATTGACGATCTAATGACCTTCATGAATGTCATCCTGACAAGGAAGGTTGCATTTCCTGAATGTCTCGGGAATCTCCAGAGCGAAAAGAGCCGAGAGATTGAAACGATCATCACGGAATATCGGGACCGATTGAGAGAGTTTAACCTCGTTGATGGAGATACAATACTCAAATGGACCATTGATCACCTCAACCGCTCTGAGTCGTCATTGGTTGGCACGGTCTTCATCTATGGATTTCACGAACCCCTACCACTCGAACAGGATCTCCTTCAGGCGATACAGAATCAAGCCGATAAAACATTTTTTTTCGTTCCGGATGGCCTTGATCTGAATATTTTCAGGAGTCGGACTGAGTCGCAAAGTCCGGGATCACAACCAACATTTGATCCATCCAGCATTCAGGCGCGAATCACTGGATTGTTCTCAGAAATAGACCCATTTGCGACTGGGGATTTATTCCGAATACAAACGTTCCCTTCTCGCTATAATGAATTGTATGGGATTGCAGCAGAGATTGCTCGGCTGAATCATACCGGTGTTCCACTTTCCGATATTGCCGTGGTTTTTCCAGATCTCCGTGGGGATCTTGGGTTGATCGAAGAAGTATTCGGTGAATTCGGGATCCCGTGGAACGCCGCTATCGGCCCAAAGTTCTCACGGTCACCAATTATCCAGTTTCTTTCTGGAATTGCCGGTCTCGTGGCTGGCGGACATGCCCGTGAGGATATTGTCCGGTTGATTAGCAGCCCCTTTTTCCGGAAGGATACTGTACCAGGAAGTAATTTTCGTCTTGATGCCGCTGAAGTTGATCTTGTCTCCCGGTATGCCCGGATTGACGGGCCTCATCCTTCATGGGACAAACAACTGGACTGGCTCCGTAGAGAGTTAGAAGATCCTGAAAAAACAAAGAACTACCCCGGCATCTCGGTTCATACAGTTGAACGCGTGAAGGCAGGAATCCGAATACTCACCCGCGATCTGGATGCTCTTGCCGGAAAAAAAAGGCTCCGGGATCATATCCGCGGATTCCGTTCCTTCTTGAAATTATGGAACATGCCTTACCTATATGCGGCGCCTGATGAACAGATCAAAGAGCGTGAGATTCTTGCCTGTCGTCGATTCTGTTCCCGCATTGATGCACTCGCCAGTATCGCATGGATCCCTGCAGATGATCTTATCACTCCGCAGGATTTTTCCCGATTAATCTCTGCTATTTCAGAAGAGCCCGATGAAGGCAGCCGGCAAAATGATGATGGCGTCACTCTGCTTGGTCTTCGCGAATGCCAGCACCTTAAATTCCCAATAATCTTTATCGGGGGACTCATTGAAGGAATTTTTCCCCGGTTAACAACCAGGCTCCCCTTCACCAATTCCCTTGAGAATGTCCGCATGGGAACCCGTACGCTCTCTGAAATTCTTCGGGAACAACAGTATTATTTCATTTCAGCCCTTCTTGTGGGGCAGAAATTCATTTATATAAGTGCCCCACTTGCCGATGGAGAAAAGTCCCTACTTACGTCAGCATTTTTCGAGCGGGTCCATATGAGGACCGGGGATTCTCCTTGGCCAGATGTAACGGGGATTATTGCCCCCGCTTCCCGGCGAACTGCCGCGATTGAGGCTGGAGTATGTATCCTTGAAGGGGAGGTATCCTCTGCACTCGATTTGATCCCTAATTCTCAAAGTATCAGTGATCTGGTGGAACGTATCAACATGGAACGATACCATCGTCTGGGTGCCTGTGATTCGTCTTGGGATGGCATTCTTGATGAACCGATCCGTGCAGCGATTGCGGAACGGTACGGTCCCGACCATGTGTATTCCCCAACAAGCCTTGAAACCTATGCAAACTGCCCGTTTGCATATTTCTTAAACCGGGTGATAGGGCTTACAGCGCTGCCGGAAGTAGAGCCGAACCTTTCAGCGAGCGATCGTGGAACGGTGATTCATGACATCCTGAGCACGTTTTACCGGCAGTGGCAAGCTGCCGGGCAGTCCAAGGTCAGTCCCTCCTCGCTTGCGGATGCCACAAACATGATTCTCCGGATCGCACATGACGAGCTTGATAAATATTCATTCCAGAGCCCGATTTGGGATGCGACCCGGATCCTGATGCTTGGGGACCAACATACAGGTCCCGGATATTTCGAACGGTTCCTAAAAAGCGAGGAACTGGAAGCAGATTCCCCGCTCGTTCCTTCCAGGTTCGAGTTCTCGTTTGGCATGTCAACGGCATTATCGGATGATCCTACATCATGCCCGGAACCGGTGAATCTAACGGCATCGGATGGCACGAAGACGATCCGTATACGGGGCCGGATCGACCGGATCGATATCACTCCTGACGGATATTTCCTCATCTATGATTACAAGTCCGGTTCGCAGCATCCTAAGACGAAGGACATCGAGGCCGGTACAGCCCTGCAATTGCCGCTTTATCTAATTGCCTTCGAACAGATTACCGGTTCGCTTGGGATCGGAGGTGGATATTATAAAATACGACGCGAAGTGGAACGAAGCATTGTTCTGGCGGATACTGCTGCAAAAGAACTGATGGTTACCCGTCTTCGGACTTCCGCGGATTTTACAGGAACGATTCAGCACTCCTTGGACTGTGCCTTTTCGTATATCGACGGGATCCGGAGCGGGAGGTTCCCGCTTCCCGCTGAAGAGAAATGCCCGAATCCCTATTGCGATTTCAAACGGATCTGCCGGTTCGATCCCTACCGGGTTTTCCAGACCGGGGAGGAGACCTGATATGCCCGCAACACAACGGCAAGGCGAGGCAATCACCCTGCATGACCGGAGCATGGTTGTAACGGCAGGGGCAGGTACGGGTAAGACCTACGTTCTTGTACAGAAATACCTCGACCTTCTGAAAAACCGCGGTGTAGGCGTACCGCAAATCCTTGCCCTTACCTTTACAGACAAGGCTGCGGCCGAGATGAAGGAGCGGATCCGGAGTGAAATTCTCCGTCAGGCTGGGCTGCAGTGGGAGAGAGCAGCAGAGGACTTCATGATCGCGCCAGTCCAGACCTTCCATTCGTTCTGTGCACAGGTGCTCCGGGAGTTCCCGATCGAGGCGGGGCTTGAACCCGGATTTTCAGTGCTGGATGAACAGCAGGTCTCCCGCATCCATAGCCAGGCATTTGAGGATTTGATTCATACCCGCCAGGAAGAACATGTGGACGAGGCACTGGTTCGCATACTCTCCATCACCGACCAGTACACCCTGCGAACAATACTCTCGGAGATGTATGGAAAACGGGAACGATATGCCCTGTTCTTTGCTGCACTCAAAAAAGATGAGCAAAGCGTGCTCGATGTGTGGAAGAGAGAGGTTGATGCATTCCGCGACGAGGAGATTGCATCCCTTCGGAAGGATCCCTCGTTCTCATCCTGTATCTGCTCACTCCTCGGCCTGGCAGCGGCGTATGAAGGCGCGGATGACAAAGCGGTTATTTTCCTTCAAGAAATTCGGCCATTGTTGACTGTGCTTGAAGTACCCGCAAATCCTGACGAATTCTGCCGGTCTGCGCTCGACCTCGCTAAAAAGAGACCCGGTAATGTCGGTAGTAAAAAAGTCTGGAAACCGGAAGATCTCGATGCCTTCAAACGATCCCGGAAAAATCTTACCGGAATTTTGGAACGGAAGCATTCCCTTTTCCTGATGACGGTGGATACCTCCGATCCGGTTATCACTGGATCCCTACAGTTCCTGAAAGCACTTGCTCTTGTCTTCTCCCGATACGTTGAGATGGTCGGAAGCGGAAAAGCGGCACTTGGGGGCCTCGACTTCTCCGACCTTATCCTCCATGCACGGAAATTATTCCTTGAACAGGGCGAGCTCGTTGCAACGCACTTCATGCCCCGGTTCCGATACATCCTCATCGACGAGTTCCAGGATACGGACCTGACGCAGTTTGACATTATCCTCGCCATTATCGGGACACCCTCCCCGACCACAGACTGCCTCTTTATCGTCGGTGATCCCAAGCAGTCGATCTATCTCTTCCGCGACGCGGATGTAACCAGGTTCAAGGAGGCGCAGGGAATCATCTCTTCTGCCTGCAAGGGAAGGGTGGTGAACCTCGACACCAGTTTCCGGAGCACGAAGGAAGTGATCGGCTTATCGAATCTCCTTTTCTCCAGGCTGCTTGCTTCTGCTGAAAAGCCATGGGAATTCGGGTACGAGCCGGTCCGGATCTCCGAAAGCCGTTCTGATCATACCGGTTCGGTTGAACTGCTTCTCCCGCCCCGGGGAGATGATGCTGCAGGTACTAAACGGAATGAAGCCGGGATGGTTGCAAGGCGAATCCACAGCATTGTCAATGCAAATCCGCTGCAGGTGTACGAAGAACAACCGGACCATACATTTATCCAGCGCCCTGCCCGTTTCGGGGATATCGCGATCCTGCTGGAACAACGGACCAATCTTTCGTATTATCTCTCCGCGCTTGGGGAGTATGGGATCCCCTTCTATGTCCACGGCGGGACCGGGTTCTATCACCGGCAGGAAGTATACGACCTCTACAGCATCCTCTCGTTCCTTGAACACTGTCATGACGATGTGAGTCTTACCGGTGTCTTGCGGTCCCCATATTTCGGCCTTACGGATACGGAACTTTTCTGCATTGCGCAGGAAAACGGGAGAACACTCTGGGATAAACTCGGAAAGTATGTCGAACGAACCGGTCCCGGATCGGCAACCAGTGCCCACGATCTTCTCGCTTCCTGGCAGCAGTATGCCGGGCGCTCAGGGCTGGTTGCACTCCTCCGACGGATTCTTGCCGAGTCCTGGGTCTACACAGTGTATGCTGCATTGCCGGCCGGGGAACAGATCCTTGCCAATATTGAGAAGCTGATTCGCATGGCAAGGAACCGTGAGGAGGTCGGGCCGTACTCGCTCGCCGACTTCACGACCGATCTTCGGATGGCCATGGATGAGGATGAACGAGAAGGTGAGGCGCCACTCGACGCCCTTGCGGAGAATGCTGTCAACATCATGACTGTGCATGCTGCGAAAGGGCTGGAGTTCCCCATCGTCTTCGTACCGGACATGGGTATGACCTTCCCGCATCGTTATCCCCCCATCATGATCGGTGACAATCCGTTGATGGTTGGTGTCAAAGTCCCCAATCCGGATGAAGATTATGAGATGACCGAGAGTGCGGTCCTCCTCACCCTCCGGGAACAGCAGCGCCAGAAGGAACGGGCCGAGAAGAAACGACTCCTATACGTCGCCCTGACACGAGCCCGGGACCATCTCTTTATGAGCGGAACTGCACCGGATGAGGCCGGACTCTCATACGATCTCGCCAGGTCAAGGATCGAGTGGATATTCACAGCACTTGGAATAACCGGAGATGCGACTTCTGCCGGGGTATTGCCACTTGATCTACCTGATGGGACCGATTCAATCACGCTTACAATTATCTCGGATCCGGAAGCGATCCCTGCCGAGACTGGGCGAATCGAGCCTTCTTTGATAGTGATACCGGAGGAATGTGCGGAGAAGACCGGATTATGGACTGCTCCGAAGTATTCTTTAGGGACGGAGCGGGTGAAATTGGTATCCGTTTCGGAACTGGAGAAGGCGGAGCAAAAGCTGGCGATCCGAACTCCGGGGACATCGAAATACTTGCCGGGAGTTGACGGCACTATTAAAGGAACAATTATTCATGAGGTGTTGCGAGGCCGAGATGCCGCGACGGTCCTGAAGGAATACGGAGAGTATTCAGAAGAGCATGTCCGGCAGTGCGAGGAGATTGTTAGCCGGTTTCGCTCTTCGGATTTGATGAAGCGGGTGAAGCGGGATTTTTGTGAGCTGCCATTTGTAGTTACCATCGATGGAAAGAGGGTGACGGGAAAGATTGACCGGTTATGTGAGATGGATGATGGGTCGTGGGTGGTGATTGATTATAAGTCTGAGCCGGTTATTCCTGATGACTATGCATTGAAGGTGAAGGAGTACGAAATCGCAATGTCAGTGTATGTAAAAGCAACTGAACAGTTAGTGAGAGAGAAGTATGTGACAAGGGAGTTGTACTTCCTATTCCGGACCCCTCTTCTAA
>DAEV01000013.1 GCA_002509495.1 Methanolinea sp. UBA473
GGCTCCGCCATTTTCATTTTGTATGCTTGTGTTCTCGATGAGAATCATGTGATTTTTTTATTTCCTGGTCCGCAGGAAGAGTCCGTCAAGCTGCTTCCTTGTCAGGGCTACCATAGTAGGCCTGCCGTGTGGGCAGGTATAAGGATTGTTTACCCGCCGGAGCTGGTTCACCAGGCGGCGGCACTGCTCAGGGGTGCAGGGTGCCCCGGCTTTGATCGCTCCGCGGCAGGCGACTAGCCTTCGCACCCGCTCCCGTTCTCCGACCTCGCCTTTTTCCTCTCCTATGAGGAGGGCCGAAACGATCTCCCTGATCCCTTCGGGAAGGATATTCCTGCCGAGAACCACCGGTACCGAATGTACGGCAAACGTGCCTCCCCCGAACACTTCCAACACGAACCCTTCTTTCTCAAGCACAGGGATGAGCGCGGGCAGAAGGGTTGCCTCTCTCGGCGACAGGTGAATGGGAACGGGCGCCAGAAGTTCCTGGGAGGCCTGGTCGCGGTTGCCTGCCATTACTGTCTGTTCGTAGAGGATCCGCTCGTGAGCGGCGTGCTGATCGATAAGGATGAGGTCACCGCCCCCGCGCGGGCAGGCAAGGATATAGGTCTCATCCAGCTGGCCCAGGATCTCCATCTCCGGGACCCGGGAGAACTCCTCGTCTCCGGCAGGCTCCCCTAGTTCGGTCTGGCGCAGGCGACGGTCGGTATCCGAATATGGAACACCGGATGGTTCCCTGACTCCCCCGGGCGCTTGATCCGGCGCCGGATGGACGGGCTCTTCCCTGCAGTATAACGTCGTCTGGGATCCGCGGAACCCTGCATCCCCTGCAGAGGGGACCAGGTCTTGCCCCTCCAGCGCAAACCGGACGGCCCGGGAGATCTCCTCCTTTATCTCCGCTTCATGACTGATCCGGACTTCGCGCTTGGTGGGATGCACGTTGACATCCACATGGGCAGGGTCGATCGCAAGGTCGATGAATGCCACCGGAAAACGGTCAGAGGGGAGAAGTGTCCCATATCCTTCCCTTACCGCCTGCGCAAGACCCCTGGACTGGACGGGTCGCCCGTTGACGGACAGGAAGACCTGGTAGTGGTTCTGGCGTGAGAGAGACGGCCGCGAGATCTCCCCGGTTACCCGGACAAGACCCCCTTCGGTGTTCACCGGTATGAGGGTCGAAGCCACCTCGGTCCCGAAGAGATGCAGGATTGCGGAACCGAGATCACCGGTGGGGCTGGACATGATCTCCCTCCGGTTGTGCAGGACCCGGAATGCGATGCCGGGATGGGACAGGATGACCCGCTCCATCATCCCGTTGATGTAGGCCATCTCCGCATGCAGCGTCCGCTGGAACTTCTTTCTTGCGGGTGTATTGTAGAAGAGGTCCTCGACTTCGAACGTGGTGCCCTCTGGAGCGCCGCATTCCTCGCGGGTGATCGTTGCTCCGCCTTCGTTGACTATCCGAAGACCGGAGAGGGCACCCCCTCGGAGCCGTGTCGTGAGGGTTGTCCTTGAGATAGCGGCGATGCTTGCAATGGCCTCGCCCCGGAACCCGAGGGTGCTGCAGGAGGAGAGGTCTCGGATTGCCTGGATCTTGCTCGTGGCATGCCTTAAAAATGACATTTTCGCATCGTCCGGTCCCATTCCGGTCCCGTTATCGCTCACCCGGATCGAATAGACCTTTCCCTTCCGCGAGACGATCTCGACCTCGATCCGTGTAGCACCGGCATCGATCGCGTTCTCCACCAGCTCCTTCACCACCGAGGCAGGACGCTCCACCACCTCGCCGGCAGCGATCTGGGCGATGGTCGTTTCGTCGAGCATCCGGATTCGGGAAAGATCACCGGGAGTTCCGGTCATGGTCCCGCCCCTCCCCTTTTTTTTGCGCTTTCCGCTGGAGTTCATACAGCCTGGAAAGGGCGGAAAGCGGAGTCATGTCATCCAGTTCCAGGTGTTTTAACTCCTCGAGCACCGGGTCTGCAACGCTCTCCTGTTCCGGAGTATCGACGAGGAGCATCTGGGTGTAGCACTTCACCTTCTCCCCCCTGCCGCTGCCCCGTGCGGAAAGGTCGTCGAGAAGAACACGGGCACGGTCTGTCACCTGTCGCGGGATTCCTGCGAGCGATGCAACGTGAATTCCATAGCTTTTGTCAGTTGCCCCGGGGATGATCTTTCGTAAAAATACGACCTCGTTTCCCGAATCCTTCACTGCAAAATGATAGTTCCGCACCCTTCCAAGTTCCGCCTCGATCTGGACAAGATCGTGGAAATGTGTGGCAAACAGCGTCCTCGCTCCCGCCTTCCCTTTGCCGTGGAGGAACTCGAGCACCGCCCTTGCGATGCAGAACCCGTCGAGTGTGCTCGTTCCCCGGCCAATCTCATCAAGGATCACCAGGCTCTTTTCCGTGACATGGTTCAAAATGTTGGCCAGTTCCAGCATCTCCACCATGAACGTGCTCTGACCGCTCGCAAGGTCATCGAATGCCCCCACACGCGTGAAGATGCGATCGACGACACCGATCCTTGCATAATCGGCGGGGACGAAACTCCCTGCCTGTGCCATGATCACCGCAAGGGCTGCCGAGCGCATATAGGTTGACTTCCCGGCCATGTTCGCCCCGGTGATGATGAGGATCTGGTCGGCGCCGCAGGATAATCCGACATCATTTGGCACGAACCTTCCCCCCATCGCCTCCTCCACGACAGGGTGCCTGCCTTCCCGCACAAGGATCTCGCAGGAGTCGTCCACGACGGGCCTGCAGTAGCGGCGGGACTCGGCGACTTCGGCAAACGAACAGAATACATCCAGCACTGCCACGCCTCCGGCGGTGGACTGGAGGTCGGGCACCGATTCGCGGAGATCCTCGATCAGGCCGCGATAGATCTCCTGCTCGAGGGAGATGAGGCGACCCTCTGCCGAGGCGATCATGGCTTCCTTCTCTTTAAGTTCCGGGATCGTGAAACGCTCCGCCGTGGAAGTGGTCTGCTTTCGCTGGTATTCGGGGGGTACAAGGTGAAGGTTCGGCTTCGTCACTTCAATGTAGTACCCAAACACCGAGTTGTATCCGACTTTTAAGGATTTTATCCCAGATCTCTCCCGCTCTTTTGCCTGGAGAGCCAGGATCCAGTCCTTTCCCGAGGTCGAGAGGTTTCGGAGATCGTCCAGTTCCGGATGGAATCCCGCCCTGATGACACCCCCGTTCTTTATCGTGGCGGGAGGTTCTTCCACAAGGGCACGCTCGATCAGGCCTGCCACCTGCGACAGGTCCCGGAGTTCATCGCAGGCTTCGCGGATAGCTTCCGGAATTGCCCCGTTTCCGCCAGGAACGATCGCCTTTGCGGTCCGGATGGCAGGGATAGTGCGATGAAGGCTCCGAAGGTCACGGGGGGCGGCATTCCCAAACGCGATCCGCCCGGCGATCCTCTCGATGTCGGCACATCGGTGGAGGATCTTTGTCACCTCCATGCGGATTGCAGGCTGCCGGGCGAAGAATTCCACCGAATCAAGACGACGTCCGATCGCGGGGACGGACAGGAGCGGCGAGGAGAGCCAGTTCCTGAGGAGCCGGCTGCCCATGGGAGTTCCCGTCCGATCGAGGGTGGAAAGCAGAGTGCTCTCGCCGGACTTGCCCCTGATCCCTGCGGTGATCTCCAGGTTCCGGAGAGTAATCGCATCCAGCAGGCAGCTATCGCCAGGGTGACGGGTGGAGATCCTGGTGACCTGGGGGAGTTCCGACTTCTGTGTTCCCATGGCATAGGAGAGGGCCGCCCCGGCGGCCCGGATCGCAGCAGGGGAGTCCTCCAGCCCGTATCCTTCCAGGCTGGCAACTTTGAACCGGGACAGGAGGGCCTTTCTTCCTTTGTCGAGATCGAAGAATGCGGCGGGACGCCTGGTGACAATGAGATCGATGCGGGCGAGCATCGCGGAGAGTTCGGGAGGCGCATCTTCGGGGATCAGGCATTCCGCAGGATGATAACGGGCAATTTCAGAGAGGACCGACTGGAGGGCTTCCTCCTCCCGAAAGGTTGTGGCAAAAAATTCCCCGGTGGAGATGTCGAGGAATGCCAGTCCTGCCTGGTGGGATCCCGGTTCCCTGGCGTATGTCATCATGTATCGTGCCCCATCCGCGGGGAGCAGGCCTTCGTCCATGATCATCCCGGGGGTGATCACTTTCACCACCTCCCGCTTCACGATCCCCTTCGATGCTTTCGGGTCCTCTACCTGGTCTGCGATTGCGACCCGGTATCCCTTCTCCACCAGCCTGCCGATGTAGCCCTCCACGGCATGACAGGGCACCCCTGCAAGGGGGATCCTGTTCCCACTGCCGTCCCTGGACCGGGACGTGAGGACGATATCCAGTTCCCGGGAGACTGTTTCGGCGTCCGGTCCAAAAGTCTCGTAAAAATCTCCGATATGAAAAAAAAGAATTGAATCAGGATATTGCGACTTTATAGCCTCATATTGCGCCATTGCAGGTGTGAGCTTTGCTGCAGGGATTGGATCTCCGCGCCCATGATCCGGATTCATCCAAGTACCATATCGTCCCGAAAGGTTATGGATATCGATCCGGAGGGGTGGAGCAGAATCTTCATCTGCGTGGCAGTTCCATCCGCCTTGTATGAGACAGGATGCGTGAGGGATCCGGTGACTGAACAAGAGGAGAAGAGTCCGGAACTCCGGGAAGAGAATGAAAGGACACCCAACCGGCTTGTTCGCGAGGTAAGCCCCTACCTCCTGCAGCACGCATACAATCCCGTCGACTGGTACCCCTGGGGCGAGGAGGCCTTTGCCAGGGCAAGGAGCGAGGACATGCCAGTCTTTCTCTCCATCGGGTACTCAACCTGCCACTGGTGCCACGTGATGGAACGGGAGTCCTTCTCGGACCCGGAAGTGGGTCGCATCCTGAACGAACATTTCGTGTGTATCAAGGTCGACAGGGAGGAGCGGCCTGATATTGACCAGATCTACATGAGGGCGAGCCAGGCCCTGACCGGGACAGGAGGGTGGCCCCTCACCATCGTCATGACACCGGATCGTCTCCCGTTCTTCGCCGCTTCCTACCTTCCGAAAGAATCGCGGTTCGGGATGCCAGGGCTCCTCGATATCCTTCCGCGCCTTGCAGCCGCCTGGAAGGAAGACCGCAATCGAATCGCCGGGTCGGCAGAGAGCCTCGCCAGGAACCTGGCATCCCACCCCGGGAAGTTAACGGGACGATCACCGGGAAAAGACACCGCAGACCGGGCATTCAAGGAACTTATCCTCTCTTACGACCGGATTACGGGAGGATTCGGACCCGCTCCCCGGTTCCCGGTGTTCCATCTTCATCTCTTCCTTCTATGGTATGCAGAATGGACGGGAAATGCGAGAGCGCGGGAGATGTCGGAACATACCCTTCTCTCCATGGCCCGAGGCGGGATCCACGACTGGTTAGGGTCCGGGTTCCACCGCTACTCCACCGATACGCGATGGCTTGTGCCTCATTTTGAGAAGATGCTCTATGACCAGTCCCTGGCCGCAATGGCCTATACCGAGGCATTCCTCGCCACCGGGCGCCCCGAGTTTAAGGAAGTGACTCTGGGCTGCCTGGATTACCTGACGGAGGATATGAAGTCGGCGGAAGGCGCTTTCTTCTCTGCAGAGGATGCGGATAGCGAAGGGGAGGAGGGGAAATACTACCTCTGGACCAGAAAGGAATTGGCGGATCTGCTGGACCCGGATCAGGCACGTGTGGCATTCCAGGTCTTCCGGGTCAGTACGGCAGGGAATTTTATGGATCCGGCCAGTGGAGAACGTTCCGGAAAGAATATCCTGGCGATGGTACAGACGGCGGAGGAGGCCGCAAAGACGCTTGGGCTTTCCCCGGAACACGTAAGGGAGGCTCTGGACGGTGCGAAGCATACTCTTTCCGCTGCAAGGATGAAGCGTATCAGGCCTTTCCGGGATGAAAAAATCCTGACCGACTGGAACGGGCTTGCGATCGGGGCGATAGCCCGGGCAGGCAGGGTCTTCCAGTCCCCGGGGCTGCTGGAGGTGGCAGAACGGGCGGCAGGTTTCGTGATGACACGGATGAGGCAGGATGATTCAGGCCTCCTTCACCGTTATCGGGAGGGAAATGCGGGCATACCCGGCACGGCTGCAGATTATGCGAATATGACCTCCGGGCTGATCGATCTCTATCTCGCCTCCTTCGATACACGGTATCTCGGTCAGGCGATCGAGCTCCAGGAGTATCTGGACACCCGGTTCTGGGATAAAAAGAACGGGGGCTATTTCACCACTCCCGGGGGAAAAACCGATCTCTTTGCCCGGACGAAGGAATTCGTCGACGGTGCGCTGCCTTCCCCCAACTCTATGGAATTCTGCAATCTGGTCCGGCTCGGGTATCTCACGGGGGAGGTGGAGTATTCCCGCCGGGCTGATTCTCTCTCCCGGGTCTACGCATCGTTCCTCGATCGCAGTCCCTCATCCTGCGGGATGTTTCTCGCAGGTCTCTGCCTTGCTCTCGGGCCTGCCACCCAGGTGATCGTTACGGGTAGGCGCGAGGATGAGGTCGCTCTCCGGATGCTCGACCTCCTGCGCACGAAGTACCTGCCCTTCTCCCTGTGGCACTTCAGAGCATCCGGGGATGCTGGGGATGAACTGGTCAGGCTCGCGCCATTCATCCGGAACTACCCGGTCCCGGCCTCAGGGGCTGCCGCCTATGTCTGTACCCGGCATTCCTGCAGGAGCCCCGTTCATGATAGGGGATCCCTCGCAACGGCGCTTGGACTACCGGAGGCAACCTCAGGGGTGGAACGGGAAAAGAGAGGGTAGAGAGATCAGATGCTCTTGAGCGCCACCAGGTCCTTGACGCCCGTCAGCTTCCAGACAAGGGAGCGCTCCTCTTTTGCGATGGCCGACGGGGGATCCTGGGGGGAGTGCCCGAGCGCGGCCAGGATATTGTTCGAGAGCTTCTTGTCCTTCACGAGCGTCACGAATTCTTTCCTGATCAGCTTTTTATCGATAGAATCGGTCACCTCTTCCAGGTACCCCTGCATCGAGACGAAGGTGTAGCAGGAGAGGTCCCGCGTGTACTTTTCGATTTCCACCGCTACATAGGGGCTTTTCCGGAAGTATTCGATCTTCTTGCCATACTTAGTGGAGAGGAAGTAGAGGAACTTGCCGTCGAAGACGTAAAGGAACGGCGCGATGTAGGGGTATTTCTCCCCCTGGAATGCGATACGGCAGACGTAGCCCTCCTCAATGAGACTATCGTATTCTTTCTTCTCCATCCGGGGGATCTTCACAATTTCCATCGTGCATCCTGTGACACTTTCTGCCCCGGCTTAATAAATATTCCCCATTCTCATCCGGCATGCGGAAGAAAGGGAATCACTTCTCCACATCGAAGCCTGCTTTCAGCCATGCTGCCATCCCTCCGAGGATATTGGCGACCCGCGTGAACCCGGCCTGCTGAAGCAGGCTTGCTGCAAGGCATCCCTTGAAGCCCGCATCACAATAGATCGCGATGCGGTGTGTCCGCGGAAGTTCCCCCAGGCGTCCCGGGAGCTCTCCGACATAGATATGCCGCGATCCGAGGATATGGCCGACCTTCATCCGGTTGTTAATGTCCCGGACATCCAGCAGGAAGAGTTTTCCCTTCTCGAGCACGTCGTGCAGATCGTACACGGACCAAGAGTCCAGCGATTCTACCTGACCTCCGGCCTTGCACCAGTTTATGAATCCTCCCGCGAGGTATCCCTCGAGGTTGTCATACCCGAGCCGGACGAAGTGACGGACGACCTGTGCCTGGTCCAGGTTGAAGTCATCCACAAGGAGGATGGGGTCCTCGTAGTTGAGGAACCATCCGGCAAACGAGGGAATGCCGTCTCTCCACAGCGAGATGCTGCCCGGGATATGCCCGCCCCCGAACGAGGGGGGAGAACGCAGGTCCACCACCTGGACGCGTTCCTTCCTCCGATCCGCAAACTCCCTGCTCGAATAGGCTTTCAGGTCGGGAATGCGGGAAATTACCGGTGCCCCTTCCTGGTTCAGCTTCTCCATCATTTTGAAATAGGGCGGCAGGTAGTGGTGTTCGTGGACCTTCCGTTTCACGAATCCCGAGCGATCCAGGGAGAGTAGCGGATTGGTCTCCTTCTCGAACCCTACTGTCGTGTACTCCAGAGCGCTGATCTCCGACCCGCATACCGATCCCGCCCCGTGGGCAGGGCAGACGAGAACACCGTCACCGAGACGGAGGATCTTATGGAAGATGCTCTCGTAAAGTGTTTCTGCAGCCCAGGCGGCCTTCTCTTCCCCGAAAAAATCGGTTCTCCCCGCGTCCCCCGCAAAGAGCGCGTCTCCCGTAAAGACGATCGCGGGTTGCTCCGATATCCGGGGGTCCTTCACCACCACTGAGATACTGTCCAGGGTATGCCCGGGAGTCTCGAGGATCGAGAGGGAAAGCCCTCCCAGCATGAACCGATCTCCTTCCTTTACCGGATTGCCGTAGGCAAAATCCGTGGCAGCACCGTGGTAGATCTCCGCACCGCAGCGCCGCGCCAGTTCAAGGGACCCGATCACGTAATCCTCGTTCCTGTGCGTCTCGAACACCCGGGTTATCCGGACATTCTGTTCCCTTGCAAGGTCGAGGTAAACCGATACATCCCTTCTCGGATCGATCACCGCAGCCACGCCGTCATCCGACAGGAAGTACGAGTGATGGGCAAGCCCCTCGGACACGATCTTCTTCAGCATCATTTCTTGATCTTCGCCCCTGTTGGGGTCTTGGAATTCGCGGACAAAAATCTTTTCCGGTTCGTTTCAATAAACAGAACTTCCATATCCCGTGAGGTGGACCTGATATGTATCGTGAGTATGGATAGATTCGTCCTTTTCCGGGCCTCCATATCGGATGGACAAGGGGAGGATCTCTTTTGAACCCGGGAGGGGAACGGAAGAGGGGGAAGCCACGCTGCATCCTGTTCGATATGGACAATACCCTCTTCGACCTCGTGGAGGCCAAGCAGGAGGCATGCCGGGCCGTTGTTGCAACCCTCCCGCGGGGGACGGGGGAGGAACTTTTTGAGTATTTTCTCCGCCCGTCGAGGGGATTCGAGGATCCCGGCAATATCGAGGACTATCTTTTGGATCGCGACTGCTACACCACTGAATCCTATCGCGAATGCGTGGAGATTTACAAGGAGGTGAAACTTGCGCATATCGAGCCTTATCCCGGGGTTCCGGAGACTCTCCGGGCTCTGAAGGAAGAGGGGATCCGGACTGCGCTCGTCACGGACGCACACAGGAGGGATGCAATTCCACGACTCGAAAAGAGCGGGCTTTGCGAGTTCTTCGACCGGGTGATCACCCATGATATGACCTGGGAGAAGAAACCAAGCCCCATACCGTTCCTCTATGCACTGCAGAGGATCGGAGCAGGGCCTGACGGGACCCTTGTCGTCGGCGACAGCCCGAGGAGGGATATCGCCCCTGCCCGCAAACTCGGCATGATCACGGTATATGCCCGATACGGTGACCGCTTTTCCCGGTTCCTGGGAGATGGCGGGGCCGCACATGTCATCGACGACATCCGGGAACTCCTGCCCCTGGCCGGTCTCCATCCCTGGACGAGAACGAGGTATCCATGTGCGGACGTTTCACCATCACGCTGACAGTGGGATTCTCGGAGCGTTTCGGTCTGGAGGAGGTCTACATCCCTCCGGCCCCCCGGTATAATATTGCACCATCGCAACCGGTCCCTGTGATTGTCTCAACCCGGGACGGAAGAAGAACTGCCATGGAAATGACATGGGGGCTCACCCCATCCTGGGCCCGGGACCCGTCGGCTGTGCACCCCCTGATCAACGCACGCGCTGAGTCCCTCCCGGAACGCCGCGCTTTCCGTATACCACTGGAAAGACATCGTTGTCTCGTCCCGGCCACGGGGTTCTACGAATGGCAGTCCTCAGGCAGGCGCCGGATTCCTTACTATATCCGGAGGAAGGACGGGGATCTCTTTGCATTTGCCGGTCTCTTTGATATATCCAGGGGAGGAGCCCCCGCGATCTGCAGCTTTTCTGTCGTCACCACGAGACCGAACACACTTGTTGCCCGGTATCATGACCGGATGCCTGCAATCCTTCGGAGGGAGGACGAATCGCGGTGGTTGTCACCCGGGGTACCGGACCCTGCGGATCTCGCAGCAATGCTCTCGCCGTATCCGGAGGAGTTCCTCGAGGCATACCAGGTGCCGGGCGCGGTGAACGATCCGGAGAGAGAGGGACCTGACCTGATCCGGAGCGTCCGGTACGGGACCCTCACGGATTGAACGGCTCCCGGAATGCGAAAAGGGATCGATCACGAACGTTCCAGCCCCTCGCGGACTGCTGACGCGAGTCTGGCCCTAAGTTCCGGCATGGTCCGGACATCCCGTACTTCGTCCATCCGGTCAACGAGGAACGGGGAGAGCGGTTTCATGCTCAGGTTCAAAAAAAAGGACTCCACCACCCTGGTGACGCAGAGAAAATTCCTCTCCCCCTTCCTCCCTGCCACACCGAGGAGCAGTCCTTTTTGCGTTTTATTAGACCCTCCAAGGCTCCTCTCTGCATGGAACGCCTGGAAGCGGTCGATGACCGCCTTCAATCCCGCCGGTACGGTATTGGTATACACAGGGGAACAGACGACCAGGAGATCGCATCCCGATACGGCATGGATGATACCGTCCATATCGTCGGAGAACGTGCACGTCCCGGTATTATAGCACTGATAGCACCCGATGCACGGCTTTATATCCAGGTCGTGGGGAAAAATGATCGCGACACTCCGCCCTGCCATTTCGGCTTCCTCCACCACCCAGCTGCAGAGGATTCCGCAGTTCCCATCCGGACGCGGGCTCCCCTGGATGACGACCACGTCCGCGGAGTCCCCCTCGTTCCTGGGAGGAGACTCTGAATGTTCGGAGGAGAGTATGCCGGCCGGATCGGAGCGGAGTTCTTTCTCCCACCGGTCCATTACTCGTTCAGCGACAGCCCGCGGTTCATTTGGAACCGTAGGGGAATATTCGTATGAATTGGTACGGAACCGGGCAAGGATGCTCTCCTTCTCCTTCAATTCCACTGTGTAGCGTATCATCCCCGGGTAAAGGGATGAGAGATCTTCTTCCAGGAGTACGAGGGAATAGGTAACTCCCCCGGATAAGACCTCCACCTTCCGGATAAGGATTGCCCCGGCCTCATCCATATGGATCCAGTTGGGAGCGATGGGGAGATATAGGTTCCACCGGTCAGGGGTAAGATATAATTATCTCACTACCCGGCGAGAGGTATCCTGATTGACCCATGCAAGAGCGACTGAAGTCCGAGATCCGGAAACTCACCAGGCTCGCGGAAGAACGCGGAGCTCAGGCGAAACCCATCTCAACAACGGATATCGTTGTGGCAGACTGGGTGCGGTTCAAGTGCCGCTTCGGGTGCAAGGGATACGGCAAACACATGGGATGCCCACCTTATACCCCTTCGCCGGAAGAGACCAGGCGGATGGTATCCGAGTACGGAACCGGACTCCTTCTCCGGTTCGAAGGGATCCCCGGGCACGGGAACCTGGATCCGGGCGAGATCCCCGAGGATTTCCACCCGTTCTTCCGCGACCTCATCCTCTGGGTGAATGGCACAGTCCACTTCCTGGAAAAGACCGCGTTCTATGATGACTTCCACAAGGCCTTCGGTTTCGGGGCGTATCCCTGCATCTACTGCGAGCACCAGCACTGCGTGGCCGAGGAGCAGGAAGGGATTGTCGACGAGAGCATCCGCAGAAAATGCCGGCACATGGATCTCGTGCGCCCCAGCATGGAGGGGGTGGGTATGGATGTCTTTACTACTGCAAGGAACGCAGGCTGGGATCTACACACGATCCCATGCCATGACATGGAGTACGGGAAGATCATTCACGGAAACACCATTTCGATCGGCCTTGTGCTGCTCGAATAGGTATCCGGGGGATCCCGTCTGCGGGTATACGTAGCCGGTCCCGTGTGCTTACCCGGAAGGACGAAAATCACCCTGATTTTTCAAGGGTCCTGACAATGGATCCCGCAGGGTTCTTCGTATCGTAGGATGGACGGGACTGTTCTTCCACGACGACATCGAGGTACAGTAACTTTCCATGGGCATCATGGTTGCCCATCCCGCGCATCCTGACCCAAACATTTTCCTGTTTCCGGGTCACCAATGGGATCACAACCTCGTCGATCCTTCCCGCCCTCCCGATCCGGTCAGAAAGAAGAATCCTGTCTTTTTCATCCGCGAAAAATTCGAATAATCCCCGATGCGCCACCCTCTCCTCTCTTCCAAGTCCGAGCATCGCTGAAAATGCACGGTTCCAGACGAGGAGTTCTCCTTTGGGACTGATCCTGACAAGTCCTACGGGGAACGATTCGATGAATGCGATCATCTCATCACTCTCCTTTGATACCCTCCTGCGCATGATCTCATTGATCTTCCCGACAAGCGTCGAGAAGAACTGTCCCGCCCTTCCATCCTTCACGAGGTAGAACTCAGCGCCGGCATTAAGGGCCTCGATCGCCATATCCTCACGTCCCTTTGTGGAGATGAGAATGAAGGGGGTGTGGTCTCCCTGTGCCCTGAGGGATTTTAAGAAGATGATCCCATCCATCCATGGCATGGTGTAATCAGAGATGATGATGTCGTATTTTTGCGTTTTAAGGTCAATAAGGGCCTCCCTTGCGGAACTGCAGGTATCCACCAGGAAGTTTTGTTCATCTTCCAGAAAAAGCCGGATGAGATCAAGGTACTCAGGCTCGTCATCCACCACCAGGATGGTGATAGGGTCCTGCCCCCGCTCCCAGGTTCTCATGGTCTTCTCTGATGGCATACTACCTTTCAGGCTCTCCCGTATCCGGACCCTCCAAGGACTCGCCGATATCCTCCGGATTCATCCCGGATTCCAGGTTTGCTTTTTTTTATTCCGGCCGTTGTCGGATTTCCCGATTCGGAAGGGTGTGCTGATTCCAACCTGCAATTCCTCCCGAGCTATGCAGGGTTCCTTCCGCAGGGCATGGCAGAAACATCGTGAATTCTATCCATACCGGCACCCCACCGATTCGAGGGGAGTCCCGATCTTCCTATCCAATGAACCCATCCGCGTGCATCATCTTGATTTTTAGAGATTCAGTGGGTCTTACAGCCACCCATCAACATGGCGTAATCGTCGAACTTGGCCGTGGATACCATGAGTTCGATCCACTTATGGCATGTGTCGTTTTTCTTCTCTCCCGATTTCAGGGACCCTATCATCGTACTGTGCCCGGCATTCGACGCCAGGGCATATTCCTCAAAGATTCCCTCTTTCCATATCAAATCCACCCATTTCTGGCAGACTTCACTCCCATTCTCCTTCATTTCACATCCCCTTATCCCGTGCATTAAACCCGGACCTGCCATCAATATGCCATGCATTTTGGTGACTACCATTTCTTGTGCCAGGTATTTGGCGATAAAACAATTTGTTTGCCAGGCAAATATGCCAGGCATATGACCTGCAAGTTAATATCTGGAGGGGCAATATTACAGTAGGTGGTAAGGTGAAACAATCCCTGGCAGAGATCGAACGTGTCCAGGAACTACTGAAGAATTCTCCAGAGGGACTCAGTATCAAGGAGATTGCCGCACTGCTTGAGATGAACCGGAACTCTGTTGCCAAATACCTGGATATCCTGCAGGCGCAGGGATCTGCCACTACCCACAGAGTTGGGACATCGAAAATTTATCATTTCTCGCGGCGCCTTCCTGAACAGGCGATCAGCGGTTCTGTTCCCGGCCTTTCCTTATTCTGGACCAGAATCTCGAAGTGAAGGATGCGAACGACCTCTTCATGGAACACTTTTCCCTAAAAAAGATCTCCCCCACCTCTCTTCAGACAACCCATCCGCCTTTTCCATTCCTGCAGGACGATTTCATCCCTCTAGCACGGGCTGCACTGAAGGGGGGGGATCAGCGCTTCCGGTTGCAGGGGAATACCGCAGGGGAGGAGATGTCGTCCGAATGGCATATGGTCCCCATCACCCTTGAATCCGGCAAACCAGGGGTCGCTGTGATCACTATCGAGGAACGTGGTCCAATACGGTCAGGCTGTGAAGAAGCGGACGTTGGATACGTGACACGGTTCCTCGATCAGGCAGCGGAATATTTTGTCGGGTTTACCCCGGACGGTGTGATCAGGTATGTGAATGAACCGTACCTCCGGGCACTGGGGAGAAAGCGGGAAGACCTCATCGGACATGTGTTCCGACCCATCATTCCCGGGGAGGACTCCCATCAGCTTGCCACAAGTCTCCGGACTCTCTCTCCGGAAACCCCGGTGGTCACGATCGAGCATCGCGCAATCATGAAGAACGGGGATATCCGGTGGCAGCACTGGGAGGATCGGGCGATATATGATTCCACCGGGAAAGTCGTCGAGTACTGGTCTGTGGGGAAGGATATCACGAAACGGCGGAACCTTGAATTCCTACTCCGGACCCCCCATAA